>NZ_QXIJ01000026.1:0-14611 GCF_003665925.1 Halobellus sp. Atlit-38R | reverse complement strand
TTCTTGATGAAGACGAGACGGCGGACGACCTTCGGATCGTCCGCCTCGGAGAGCAATCGATCGAGTTCTTCATCGGTCAAGTGGCGAACGACCTCTTTTCGGCGATCGTTGCTCATCGTTCTCATTTTACACTCAAACTCCAAAACATCTCTCACGTACTAGTTCGCCCGAGGCCGCAGTCCTTCACTGATTCATTGGTTCGTTCGACTCCAGTACGGCGGTTGTATGTCTCATCCAACGTGGACTGCTTCAGCTGAATGTCCTCGCTGTGTTGTTCGATGCGGTCTTCGACCCTGTACTCGATGTCTTTGGGATCGTCGGTGTTTCGCGCGTTGTACGGTGCGATTGGCACGACCCCTGCGGTCAGCAGGTGGTCGTGCCAGTCAAGCGTGTCGTAGGCGCTGTCACCGACCATCCAGATCGGCTTGGCGATGGCGAGCGCGTCACGCGTGACGCGCATCGCCGTCTCCTCTGGCGCTTGCTTACTCTCTGTGAACTCCGCCGCGATCGGGATCTTTTGTCCGGTCGAGACGATCGTACAGCCGTAGCCGTGGTAGTACTCGTCGTCGGTTGGATCGTAGCACTTCGATGCGTCTTGATCGGCGGGCATCGCCCTCACATCAGTTGAATCAATGCAGTAGGTGACGTCGAGCAGGCCGCCCGCCGTGGCCTGCTCGACGAGTCGGTCAAAGACTTCGTCGACGACGTGTTCGAGGTCAGTGAGGAAGCGATCGACCGCGTCTCTTGACGGCGGTCGATCGAAGCCACAGCTTAGCCAGACAACCGTGTTCCGAAGCTCTCGTTCAACGGGACGAATGCCGTAGATGTCGTGGTAGTAGCAATGGAGGAAGCCACGCATCAGTTCTGGTGGTTCGTGGTCTCGTGTTCGCCCCGTCTCCGCCGGGGCGAACACGTCGAACTCTTCGAGAAACTCGAAGGAGAGATGCTCAAACAACGCTAGCGTCTCGGTTTCCGCGACATTGAAGAACGACTCTACCGAAGGATCATCTTGCAGGGTCGCTGAACTCATCCACCTCAGCGTTCACCCTGCTCTTTGGTGTGCTACTCGTTCTATGACACCCTCCCTACAGTCAATCTGTGAGCAGACGGACTTGGCCGAATCAACAACACGATATGCATTAGGACACCTTTCTCAAGCGGACCTTCTCGTATCACGTCCAGACCCAGCAGATGCTCGACGGCGACTCTATGCGCTGGAGACGTCTTAATTGGAACCCGAAATATAGCCGTTGATCAAGTTCGGGATATTGTTTCGTTCGCGAGTATCATCGATAGTGATCCAGGGACGTTATACGCTAAACAGGCGCAATACCACGAGTGGAATGCGCAAGAACTGAATATAGCGCTGAAACGAGTGTCGGTCCCAGTGAAGAGATAGAGTCGTTTTGCTTGGAGCCAATGGCCTGCAGGTCACGTCGCTGAATATTCAACTGTTCCAACGGTCTCTTCAGGTGCGGAAGGGTGTCAAGAAACTACTTAATGGCATCAATTTGAATTGTGGTGGTAAGGCTGAAGATTGAGGATTTGAGTCCTCAATACTCAATTTTTCACTATCTCAGACAGCGAGTAGAAACTCGGAACCAAGTACGCGATCTTCTTTTGACGAAGGGTGACGACAACCGCTCTAGAAAATCTCGATTTTGGTATGCTAAACGCTGCAGGAGTCGTGAGCCTGAACTCCTACTAACTCGGTATATTTTTGTCGCTGTAGAATCAGTCGGTGTCTATGGACGGTACATTAGACCATGTCATGCTCCGAGTGGCAGACTTGCAAGAGTCGCTCAACTGGTACAGCACGCACCTTGATTATGAAGAGAAGGATCGCTACGAGGGTGATGGGTTCACAATTGTCTATCTAGGACCACAAGAAATGCATCAGGACGGTGCGATGCTAGAACTCACTCACAACGAGGGCGAAGTGCCAGAATTGGCCGACGCTTGGGGTCATATTGCCGTCCGTGTCCCCGAGGGTGAACTTGAAGCATCGTACCAGAAGTTGATGGACGAGGGCGTCGAGGACTACCGCGACCCCGAGTCTTGTGGCGGCCGGTACGCGTTCGTGAAGGATCCCGACGGCCACGAGGTTGAAATCGTCCAGCGCGACCACGGTGCGAGGTGGAGTCTCGATCATACGATGATCCGCGTTGAGGACGCTGACGAGGCGATCGGATTCTGGACGCGGAAATTCGAGTACGACGAGGTCGGTCGCTGGGAGGCAGATACCTTCGCGAACTACTTTGTTGAACCAAAAGACGCGGCACCTGAGGAAATGGCTGTCGAACTTACCTACAACTACGACAGGGACACCTACGACTTCGGTGACGCTTGGGGTCACCTTTGTGTCCGGATCGACGACGTCCACGACGACTGGGAGACACTTATCGAACGGGATGCGCCGGACTACCGCGACCCCGAATCCTGTGACAACCTCTACGCATTTACAGAAGATCAAGATGGACACGAGATCGAACTGCTAGAGAGGGATCCGACATCTGCTTCCCTGTTCCCCTTCTGAACAGTTAGTTATACCGCCGCCATACCCTCGTACGGCAAATATCGTCCTCAAGAGAGTAGGTTTCATTCAGATTCCCCAGCGTCATAACTCCTCGCCACGATCTCGCGGTGTTCAAGTGCGCTCACAACGTTGTTGACTTCTTCAAGACCATCTTTTGTGCCAGGGATATTGGGTCTCACACCTGTCGACATAGGACACTGAGGATTTCGTTCGAGAATTCACGTACATAGATGCTGATAGTTTCTCGACAACTGCGAGAACCCCTAACGTGGGCGCGTTGTCGGCGACGAATACTCGTATCCCTTGATCACCGCGATATGAACGAGCAAATCCGATTCCTATCATACTGGATATGAAAAATAAGAAATAGTCGTACAATCTATTTTTCTGGCTTACTCTGAAACGTGGTTAAGTTGGATGATATTCGCTGCATCTTGAACAAGACGAGGGAATTCTTCAGTACGTCGCTTTTTGTCCATCCGACTTGTAGGTGAGGCAACACAGATTGCCCCTAATACGGACTGAGACCCCTGATTGCTATCAATGATCGGTGCGGCAACGCACTGGAGACCTTCGAGTTGCTCCTCTCGGTCAAAAGCAACGCCCGACTCTCTAATCTCATCGAGTTCGTCAAACAAGACATCCCGGTCTGTGATTGTATTCTCAGTCGTTCGGGGCAACCCGTGATTATTGATGATCTCTTTGACTCTATCTTCTGAAAAAAGAGACAGGATGGCTTTTCCCAGCGCGTTGTCGTGGAGGTGACACCGCTTCCCAAGCCAGTCAGCCTGGATTGCCGCACGCTCTCCGCGGTTCAGATCTAGATAGATCCCTTTGCCACTCTCTTCAATCATAAACAGCGCTAGCTCACCCGTCTCATCTGCCAGCCGGCTCACTTGCTCGGATGCTGTATGATATACGGATTGCTTTGACCTAACGTCTGTTCCAAGGCTGAACAGCCGAAGTGACAGTCGGTACCCTTCACCGTCATTGACAACATATCCGGATTCCTTGAGCGTCTGAAGATAGTAGTAAGCGCTAGTCTTTGAGATATCAAGGGCCTCTGCAATCTCTACTGGTGTCGTGGCATCGCGGCACCGGAGTACCTCAATGATGTCAATCGCCTTTTCTGCTGCCTTGATCCGCTTTTGCGTTGATCCCATCTGAGTTCTTGACTATCGATCGGGTGGAAACGTACTTTTTCGTTTCGGTGGTAAGGAGAGTTGAGTTTCCCATAATCTAGGCGGAGATCACGAAGAGCGGATGAATATTTTACTGAAGTCCTTTCTTCGGATCCCACTGCGAATCCATCTCACATAGATCACGCAAAAGGTCTTGAGGCACCAAAAATCCGAAGTTTAGTACTTCTTTCTTGACCCCACTTCGTCTCCGTAACGGGAGATCGAACGATTGTCGAGCATAATAGTTCCGCGGAGTTTGAGGAGACTTTCACAGATCGGAGCTGGATGTTCGAGAGCGGATTTCATCCTATTTGTCTGGCAGTCAAGTGCAGTGCTCTCATATAGAACTGTTCTCCCAATATGACGCAGACTTGGACTATCTCTATTCTGAAGTGCCCGGATAAGTTCTGATCCAAGGTTGTTCTCGTTCCACTGCTGCCGCGGCTGCGAGGACAAGATCGTCACGGAAACGTGGTCCGACAACTTGCATTCCGACAGGAAGCCCATCAACGAATCCCGCTGGGACTGATGCTGCCGGGTGACCAGTCATATTGAACAGCCAAGTGAGACACCATCCAAATACAGGATCAATCTCCTCCCCCTCGACGTTTTGAGGGCCAAGGCTGTGAAGATCAAATGGGGGTACTGAGACTGTTGGGGTAAGGAGTAAATCGTAGTCTTCGAATAGTGACTGTACAGCATCAAAGACACTCGTTCGAATTACATCTGCGCGCTTGAACTCTACTGCTCCATACTCCGCTCCACGCTCAAGGAAAGTGCGGAAAAGTTCCGTTATGTTGTCTTCCTCTAGTAAATCAATTCCCATCTCAATGTTGATACCCTTCCGGAGACACGCAAGGCGAACCTCAAATCCGCATTGCCACGCTTCTCTAATCTCCTGACGTGAGTAATGGAATTTGGGGGAGACATATTCGACTGATGCACCCAAATCCTCAAATGATCCGACTGCGTCACCAACCGTCTCCCGTACTGATTGAGTAACAGGGAAGAGCCCCAGTGTCGGAGACCACGCAATATGCAGATCATCTACTGGTCGTTCCACGGCGTTGCGGAGATTTATTCCGTGCGTCGGGTAAGAGAACGGATCATCAGGGTGATATCCAGAAATACGATTGAGAACGGCTGCTGCATCGGCGACTGTACGGGTGATTGGACCGGTCTCAACGAACGGCGCGTATCCAAATCCATCCGGACGGTTCCGTGTCGGGACCAATCCTGCCGACGGTTTATGTCCGTAGACGCCACAGGCACTCGCTGGTATGCGCAGTGACCCGCCTCCGTCTGTCCCAAGTGCGACAGTTGCGAGTCCATCTGCCACTGCCGCAGCGCTTCCTCCTGACGACCCACCTGATGTCTGCGACGGATCAAACGGCGTACTCGTTGGACCGAACTGGGGATTATCTGTTGTGCTCCGGTGCCCAAATTCCGGCATATTTGTTTTCCCAAGGATAACGGCGCTCGCATCTCTTAGCCGTTCGACTGCCACATCACTCTCTTCTGGCACATTGTTGATCATCGGTGCTGCGCCAAATGTCGTCGGGGCGCCTGCCACATCGAGATTATCTTTGATTGCTACAGGAACGCCACAGAGTGCCCCACCGCTTGCGTTGTCCGCATCAATGCGGTCTACCACACGTGCTGCCCGCCGTGCGTGCGTCTCCATAAGCTGTATGTAAGCGTTAGTGATTTCGTTGCGCCTTTCGATACGGCCAATGATAGACTCGCAAACCTCCGTCGCTGAATACTCACCCGAACCAATCTTCTGTGACAAATCGATCGCTGAACGGAAACAGGGACCGCTGGCCATAGGATACTGTCTCACTAATTATTTATGAATATTTGGTAAACAATAACTCTCAACAGCATCAAGTGTTGATCTCTTCCTCACATACAGCTTAGACGAGCAAAGTTAATATATTTTTCATCAGGATCCGAAACGGATACCTCGAGATAGTTGACTATCGAGCCAACTCGAATATATGTCCGTTTGCCTGCTTGAGCCATCGGTACCTCTATGAAGATGTGTGTGTAGAAGCGAATATGTTCGCTGAGATGTCGTTCGCCCTCGGCGCCTTATTAATTGTAATCGCCTTTTTCGCTGGTATTGGATGCACTACGCTTGGACCAGGCGGCATCTTCACTACCTTGGCGCTCTACACACTAACAGCGGTTCCTTCATCAACTGTCGCTGGAACTGCTCACTTCACCTTCATCGGAGTCGGTCTATTAGGAAGCCTCTCGTACCTCCAGTCAGGCGAACTCAGAATCAAAGGAAATGCTCGGATAGCAGTTGTTTTGAGCCTTTCAAGCATCGTAGGGGCACTCGCTGGCGCAGCAGTCAATACTTACGTCTCTCGGGAACTGTTTGGTCTTCTTCTCGGCGGCTTCGCCGCTGGTACAGGACTACTCATCATTTATCGCGAACGCTCTGAGCGACTTCCGCAGTTCGATGTTGACTATACATCTGTTCGTGGGACTGCATTTGTCAGTTTCATTGGTCTTGTCCTCGGCTGTCTCAGTGGATTGCTTGGTGTTGGTGGCCCCGTAATTGCGGTTCCTATCTTGATCGTACTAGGTATCCCAATGCTATCAGCACTAGCCGTCGCGCAAGTCCAGTCAATCTTCATTGCAACATTTGCCACAGCGGGATATGCAATCAATGGTGCAGTATCGATCCCGCTTGCGCTCTTGGTCGGTATTCCTCAGCTTGTCGGTGCGTTCCTAGGATGGCGTATCGCGCACTATGTTGATCCTGACCGGCTGAAAGTTGCTCTTGGAGTGACTATGATCGCTGTTGGACCGTACCTCGCGTTTCAGTAACTGATCGCGGGCAGACGTCTATCGATATCGGTGGCTGGCTCGACGATTAAGTTACGTAAGTGTGAGCGAAATTTTGTTCTTGGCCCAACCTCTGTCATCCGAACGTGGGTTTTTTGCACACTGACGATGAGTGGTGTCTATGCCCACCTTCGCAGGCATAACTCTCTCAGTTCAAGCATACATTTTTGTTGTTCTCTTTCTACTCTTTGTAGGGATAGTAAAGGGGTGTACAGGATTTGCGGTGGGTTTGCTTTCAGTTCCAGTTCTGGTTCAGTTTTTTCCACCAAAGCTAGCCTTGGCCGCGCTCACTTTGCCTATGTTCCTGGCGAATCTTCCACTTCTCTGGAAAGGTGGTGTCCCTGTTCAATTTCTTACCACACGTCCCGAATTCATTGCTGCAGTGTTGATCGGAACCCTTGCCGGGATCGTGGGGTTTGCCACTGCCCCCACCGTCTCTATTAACCTTCTCCTCAGCATCTATCTTTTTGGATTTTTGCTCCACCAGCACCTTCCTACAGAACAGATAACCCGGGGATTAGCACCCTTGACTTCTTCAGGACCCCTCGTCGGCGGAATCGGCGGCGTAGTTTCGGGAGCGTTTCTTACTGGTGGACCAATATTCGTGAGCTATCTCCATTCCACACGTGCAAAGAAGGCGGAGTTCGCAACCACCCTTGCGCTGATTTTTTTCTTGATCACCGGATTGCGTATCCTCACTCTCTATCCACTTGGCCTATTTAGGTTCACAGAGATATTGTTAGGTGTTGGACTGTTGCTTCCCCTTACAATCGGTATTCTCGTTGGCGTTAACGTGCGCAAGCACATTCCTCAGAGGTTGTTCGACACACTTGTTGAGGTCCTGCTGGTTCTCATTGCGGTGCAATTGGGTTATAAGGGCCTCACAACGGTCTTGTGATTGATTCTGAGAAGTTTGCGGGGCCCGGATCAAATTTGTATCTGGACTAGAGTTGACTCGACCGAATATTGCGAAAACCAGGCGAGCTCCGGAGATTTTGCTAGGGGTGTACTGTAAGTTAGTCCGTTCACGTCTGCCAGTCACAGTGAACTACCCCTGCTTGCTCGCTCGTGCTTCGTATCCGCTAGCCCAGACTGCGGTGCTCTTAGAGGCAGGGACTTAGCGCCTGCAATCAGCTCATTCACATCATATTGCCATCCTATTAGGAATGATAATGTTTTACAATCCTAGATCGTAAGACAGACAGTAATGATGGATGACGTCGACCGTCCAGACTCTCTTCCCGAATGGTGGGCCCGGAACGAGCGAATCCGCGAGGAGCGCAACCTCCCCCCATACCGACCACCTCGGTTTGAAGATGGCGTGTATACCCACGAAGTGGTTCCAAAGCTAGAATCCGAATTTGAGTGTACGATCCAGTTCGCAGGTACAAATACTACCTATCCTGATGACTGGGCTGTTGAGATAAATGGTCGTTCTATATTCTCAATCGGTCGACACCGTGATGAAACTGGTAATACTGTCTATGAACTTTCTGCTGACGAGTTTGTGGACACCTTCCGAGCCGCAGTTCGTGAC
This sequence comes from Halobellus sp. Atlit-38R, assembly GCF_003665925.1. Taxonomy (NCBI): domain Archaea; kingdom Methanobacteriati; phylum Methanobacteriota; class Halobacteria; order Halobacteriales; family Haloferacaceae; genus Halobellus; species Halobellus sp. Atlit-38R. Next base: position 6,498 of record NZ_QXIJ01000026.1, on the reverse strand, counting down.
GACGCGTAGCGTTCAGCAAAAGTGAGGGAGGAGTGTGGTCTCTACAAATACTCGCCTCCAGCCGGTTGTAGAGAGAGCGTTAATCGATTTTTTTTCAGACGTCGACGACGATATCCCCGTCTTCAACCGTTACTGGGTAGGATGGGAGTTTAACCTTCTGTCGAGACAGACAGCTTCCGTCTTCTATATCGTACTCCCAGCCGTGCCAGGGACAGTTTATGATTTTCTCCTCGTCGCACCATTCGAGTTCGTATTCTAAGCTTTCGCTATCGAACGACGCCTCATACGTTCCAGTGATATTGCCCTCACAAAGTGGCCCTGATTGATGTGCACACCAGTTACTGTATGCGACGTATTCGCCGTCGGTATTGAATACCCCAATCTCACGTCCTTCGATCTGAATGACTTTTCGATCCCCGGGCTGTAGCTCTTTTTCCTTCGCAACGGTGTGTTTCGTCATAGGTGTGGTTTATATGTTGAGTTTGAATGCTTCAATGGGCGTGTCGTAGAGTACTTGCTGACGTTGTTCGGCAGAGAAGTGACTCCGCAGGTGTTTGTCGACGCCGCTTGGATGATCAAAGTCCCAGTGCGGGTAGTCAGAGGCATACATAAGATTCTCTGTCCCAACCATCTCAATGAGGCTGTTCATATGTGTCAGGTCATTTGGTTCTCCGAGTGGCTGGGAGGCGAAATAGCACGATTCCCGGATGTATTCTTCAGGACTCTTCTCAAGTAGTGGGGCCTCACTACGTCTGATTGAATACTCTTTGTTCAGTCGATGCATCGTATACGGAACCCATCCGATGCCTGACTCAAGGAAAATGAAGTTTAGTCCAGGGAATTTCTCGGGAACGCCTTCAGTGATGAGACTGTTGAGGGTAAGCTCCTGACTCCAAGTGTGGGCAAGCGTATGCACTTGGACAAACTTGTTCAATGCCTGGTTCTGTCGGGGGAACTCGAACATAAAGTCCTCAGCGTTCCCGTGAAATGCGATCGGAAGATCATTGTCCTCCGCTGCTTTGTACATCATATCGTACTTGGGATCCCCGAGTGGAGGATTTGATCCCGTTGTTCCGATGTATGCGCCGACAAATTGGTCTTCATCGCCTAATCGGTCAAGTTCCTCTGCTGCCTTGTCGGGCTCCTGAGTCGCTAGCGCGATGAGTGCCTTATGTTCACTCTCATCAAGAATATTATCAAGGACGTAGTCATTGTAGCCCCTCATAAGAGCGTTTGCAAGCTCATCCTGTGGGAACTTCCCGAGTGGATCGAAGGTATTGATGATCGGATGATCGATATGGAAATCATCACAGAATTGATCAATCTCTTCTGTGGAGGTGAAAGTAGACCAGTTATCATCAATTTTCCCCCCCATCCACTGGTCCCATCCGCTGGACGGGAATGGAGTCCCGTACGTCGTATTGCTCACATGCGTCTTGTGGGGCTCATCGATATACGGTGCAAGGTCTTCCGGATGGACAGTCAGATGCACGTCAGCATCAACTACAGTCGTCTCGCTGAGTGCATGCTGGCTTGTTTGGGCCATGGCATTACGCAACAAACACACGATATATAATTAAATTTTTGGCTAGTACAATATAATCCGGCTGTTGTTCCCAGAGCAGTCTATAGCTGGTTCATATCTGCACTCAGAGCGCAGTGAGAGTGGCTACAAGATGCTGACCGCGTTGGCTAGACGCTCCGCATCTCGTTCGCACACCAGAGATATCTGGGAACGCTGTACCCTCTCCGTACTGCGCTCCTTGAGGAAGGGTCTTTGAGCCGACAATAAGCCTAAATCCAAGCGTTTGCATTTCTTCTCCGAGAACAGCAGTAGCTCTGATAAGATAATTTTGCGCCCATCCACCGGCTTGTCTACCGCGCAAAAAGAGATCAGCCGTGAGTTAATTTAGAAGATTACTAGCAGTGCAATAATCACTACCGAAACGTACGCAGTGATAGCAGCCGCATATCGAACGTATTCGCGCCAGCTGAACCCATAGATCGTCGCAATTGTGCCGACGAATAAGAAGCCAAGCCATAAATTCGAGACACCAGCTCCGTACATCACCGACACGAGTGACGGGATGAGTTCTGCACCAGATCCAACGATCGCAGGACCCTGTATGACCCATAGCGAACCAGGGCTCGGGATGAGCAGCCCCAGGACAAGTGCAACGAGGTACGACACAGTCTGAGTGATTCCTGTTGCCGCGATCACTTCTCCGATGGTCTCATAGAACCCCGCCGTAGACAGAAGAGAAAACACCGCGGCATACAGCAGGAAGGGAAGAGCGATGTGGTTTGCCCAACGGGTTGCATCGGTAACTTCCTCGGCGAAGGCCATAGGTCGCCCATGGATGAAGATACCGAGTATTATCAGCCCAAATAGAAGCCACAACATAGTCAGTTCTCCGCCGTTCAGGAAGTACCCGCCAAGCGAGATAGCACCGAGTATGAAGGTGACAACAGCAATTGTTCTGGACTGTTCAAGCTTGTCAGCAAACACCCACTCCTCTTTCGGTGGCATCGAGTAAGTGTCTAAGGTGTCACTGATGCTCCCCTGCACAACAGCTGTGAATTCTGAGACAGATTTCCGCTTGTTCTCTTCACTTGGGGCCAGCAGCGCCAACAGCGCCGGCAGTGTGAGCACGAACAGAGCGAGCGAAACGACATTCACTGGGTGGAGCAGAAACGCCGATGTATCGACAACGAGGTTACCGACATCTGGGTCAACCAGGAAATTTGTCGTCCCAGTGGAGTCAGCCATCAAGAGTGCACCAGGGCTTGTGAGACCAATGTTTGTGACGATGAGTGAGAGGAGACCCGCAGTCAAGACTGCAGGGTAGTGAACACGGACTCCGTTTGCTTCCGCTTGTGAAGAGAGCTGGTACCCGATGAACACAGCACCAATGAGTCCTAAAGCCCAGTTCACCCAGCCAAACAGAAGGGCGATCACACCAGTTGAATAAATAACGGTCCGCTGATTTCCTGCTGGGAGTGCACTTGCCACCAGGTCAAACATCCGTCCGACCCATCTCGACTCAACGACGGTTGCCGACAGCACCCAAAAGAGAATTAGCGACATCTGGACGGTCAGCAGACTGAAGAACCCGGTGGAAAACTGCTCTAACTGTTCAATAACACCGAGATATGGGATTGTGACGACTAAGGCGAGTACGGCGAGCAAGGCAGCCAAAGTAAGCGATTCTGGGAAGAATTGACCCAAGAATGGAACGAATCGGTCATCGCTCTCCTGTGAATTCGTGTCGTCAGTCTTTGTGTTAGTTGCCATATCGTGTCACCCCCTACAGAATCCCCATTCCCAAGAGCAGTGCTCCCGTAGCCATCACAGCGCCGCTGAAAAGGAATAGGACACCGACGTACCCCATAATATCTCGAATAGAAAGTCCAGCAATCCCGAGCGCGGGGAGCGCCCAGAACGGCTGGATCATATTGGTCCACTGGTCGCCCATTCCGAAGGCGATTATCGTCTTGCTGATATCGACGCCTGGAATCGATTGTGCAGCGTCAACCATCACTTGCCCGGTAACAACCCACTGGCCACCACCAGATGGAACAAAGAAGTTGACTGTGCCCGCAGAGAGGAACGCAGCCAAGTACCACGTCGTCTCCGTGGAATACTGTGCAGCTGCCTGTGCGATCATCGTTGCCAGTCCAGACCACGCCATAATTCCCATAATCCCACCGTAGAATTGGAATTGAATGAAGATCTGGCTTGCACCCTCAATCGCGTCTCGAAACACATCGATGTAGCTTCGGAGCGTCCCGTGGAACAGGAAACCAAGTCCGAACATCACTGCAATAAAGACGTTCAGATTGAACACGTCCATAATTGCATTTGTGGCGAACAAATAGCCAAGATACGCCCAAATGAGCAGCCCAAGACCGATACTGATCACACGGCTGTCGAGTAGCAGAGTCTTGTACGCCGCCTCCTGTCTGCGGTTCGGCATAGGTGACCCATCGACTGCCTCAACACCGCCGTCGGGTGTGGGTTGTTGGACGCTACGGAGTTTGCTTGCGGGAACCGTTACCAAATTCTCTTTCTTTTCCGGAGCCATTAGCGGCATTATGATCATTGTCACAAGGACAACGCCGGCGACGATGATCAAGTTTCCTGGGTCGAAGATTGTCTCAGAGACCGGCACAACCCCAATTTGATCTGCCAGGAAGTGATCTGGAGTAGCGACGAGCAACATAGACGCTGCGGAGAGTCCCTGATGCCAAGGCAGTAGCCCCGCGTAGCCCGTCGCAACCAGTAGAGGATAATGAACATCAACATCTTTCTCCTCCATCGCAATTGCGACCTCTCGGGCGAAGATTGCCCCGGCAACTAGGACAACACCCCAATGGAAGAGCCCAAATAGCTGACCGACGACCGCAGTTGCGAAGATTGCCTGCTTCTGCGTTCGTGGAACCTCGCCGATCCGTCGGAGTACCCGCTTGATTGGCGGTGAATCAGCAAACGCCCAGCCGGTCATAAGAGCCAACGCTGACTGCATTGAGAACGCGAGGACGAACCAGAAACCCTCCCCCCAATGTGAAACGACAGCGACGGGGCCTCGATCAGTGAACACTATTGCAAGTAGCATTGTCAAGAACGTCAGCATCAACGCGAATATGAACGCGTCCGGAAGGAATCGCTGTACGAGGGCACTGGATTTGTCCCCTAAAATCGTAAACAGCCCGCGTGACTTACTAGTACTCATCTGCCACCACCTCTCTGTGGATTGCTATCTTACACCAGGTCATTCGGAACCACTACACAATCTATACCAAATTATCATATGATAAGTGTTTGGGTGGACACCAAAAAATGCACATAGATTGCTGCAGTACACTACCGAATTACCAGACAGTGAACACGAAAGCTATGTAGAGGCTTCGTGTTCGGGGTCAGGAGGTAGATTAACCCCGAGGTCTAGGCTATTGATCCAACTTGTAGAGCGACCCCCTGAGGCTTGGGCGCTAAAGCCAGACATCCACTAATGTGTGAGCAGTAGCCGTTGAATTTCTTAGTGATGAACATACTAGCGGATAGGCGTGATACATCAGTTGCAAGAAGTTGTTGACCGTCTCCATATTTTAAACTAGGAGAGAATATCTCTTTTTTCCATAGATATATGTACTAAGGTGAGTGACTCCAGTCTGCGCCAATGTCAGAGATACTTATCGTCTCAGGAGACGGGTTTGAGAGTCAAGAGTTGTACTACCCCCTCTTTCGGCTCAATGCCGAAGATGACGTCAGTGCAACTGTAGCAGCATCTGAGTCCGGGACAATCAAAGGCGAAGTCCACGACATCGTCGATGATTGGAGTACATATATTGTCCGGCGAGGGTACAACGCAGAGGCAGAGGTTGCCTTCGCCGATATCGATCCTGCAGACTACGATGGACTCGTGATACCCGGAGGACGGGCACCTGAGTCGATTCGATATGATAGCGACTTACAGCACATCGTACAGCACTTTTTCGACGAAGAAAAACCGGTAGCAGTCACGTGCCACGGTCCACAAGTACTGTCTGAATCAGGTGTGCTAGAAGGACGCGAGATCACGTGTTGGCCCACGATGCGCGCTGACTTCGAACAAGCGGGTGCGGAGTATCAAGACGAAACGGTCGTCGTGGACAACAACCTCGTCTCTGCTCCCTCCTGGGCCGAAAATGGTGTTTGGATGGAACGGTATATTGAACTACTGAATAACTGAACGTCTCGTATTCGGCAGCTTGCGTTTTCACTTGGTTTCGGAGCGGATAGACCAGCACTCTTCTGTGTGGTACCGAGAAACCCTTGATCAGTATCGATTCTTTTGTCTTGTTCACGCTAGCCACGGTATGATTATTCACTAATGTTGAATGTAGGAGGGAGAGTTGAACAAGTTTCAATCTCTGCGACCCAGACTACGACCACAATACACCTCGAACTAGTATTCACTATCATTAAATATAGGCGCTATTTGACTCTGGAACTACCCATATGTACATTCAACAATTGTGAACAAGTACTGAGTACTTGCAAGCAAGCCAGTATAAAAAGGTATTACAGATGTAGAAATGTAATGCATAGGCTGGTTTGGATATTTGTAAGGTAGCACTCCACCCGATCTCAGGCGAATTGAACGACTAATAGAGTCGGTAAATCGCCTCAAATAAAGAAAACAGAAGTATATTCAATAATGGTGATTTCTGATCGGAGCCAGCTAATGTACCATCTGATACTACTGTTGTGGGGTCGAAATCTCTTCACTGGTCATAATGAAGACTGCCTGGGCTCCTTTCACTGGATTCCAATCTTGTGTGCGCAGTTTGTGGCGCTTTCAGGTACACCCTAAGTTGTGCCGACAACAGCGGGTATAAGTGATAGTTACCCTCAGTAGTACGCATATGTCTGACCGCGACAGCGATGCCGTTCCCGACGGCGGTGTAGCCACCGCCGACCCGGCGAGAGACGCCCGTTCGAACTACCAGTACGTC
>NZ_QXIJ01000025.1:0-18152 GCF_003665925.1 Halobellus sp. Atlit-38R | reverse complement strand
GGCGGGACGTAGCTCTCAGCGAGCATATCTGCCCGAAGCATCTGGGCGAGCCGCTTCGCATCGACGCGGTCAGTCTTGACTGCCGCGTCGGCGATGATCCGGTTCTTTGATGGGTTAACGAGGGTGATATCGAGATGCTCGTCGAGCATCTCGTAGATCGGGCGGTAGTTGCCGGATGCTTCGATGGCAGCTTCACTGCCAGCGTATTCCTCGGCGAGTTCAGAGAGACGATCGTTTGGCAAGCGAATCTCGTCTTGCAGGTTGCCGTCGTCGTCCACGACGGCAACCTGCGAGTACCGTTTGTGAGTGTCGATTCCAAGGTACATTGAACGCCTCCGTTGGGGCTGATCACGCGTGAATCAGAGAGACACCTATGCGTGCTCTGTGGCACAGTATTCTTCGTCCTATCACGGTGCTAAGACCAGTCATTCTAGCGTGCTTGTTGCACTAGTTCCCACTCGGTCTTTGCCAACCCCTGTTGATCTGATTCACGCGCCAGGGGCTTAGTTGCAGGATTTTCATAGAGTCATTCTATGACACCCTCGTGAGGCGTTCTTGTTCAGGTAGCTTCTCCACGACGGCACGCCCTCGCTGTCGGTAGCCGACGTAGACGATGTCGCGGTCACTTCTCTGGCTTCTTTGTTGGAGCGACTGTGAGTCGATAGTTCTACTCATGGGTCTGTTCGAAGGTACTCGTTTGAGTACCCCCGCACCCCTCAGGGGGTGAAAAACTTGCTGCAGTCTCTGAGTTGCAGATGTGCTTGAACGCGTTAACCAACACAACCGACTCAGACCGACTAGTTGTTGGTTAATCCGTGCTCGGTGGACGCTGTACTCGGGGAATGATTTCAGCGCTCGGCGCCGTAGACGATTGCCGAGCGGCTTTCGTAGCCGCAGTCGTGGCAGTCGAACCAGCGCTGAACTTTCGCCCCGTCTGCTGACTTCTCACCGACGAGGATGTCCTCGTTCGGGCATTCGGGACAACTCAATTCGGGCGCTGGCCGCTTCCGGAGCTCGTCACGGAACGATTTTGCGTCCTTCGTCTCGTACCCCCGCGACCATACTGGGTAGCCGTCGACGAGGATTGCGCCACGCCACTTGTAGCGGTAGGAGTCCGGCGCTCTGTGCAGGACAGCTCGAGCGCCAGTCTCAGTGTTCCGATACGCCAACGTTGGCGAGCGGTTCTCGCGTCGCCAGTTTGTGATTCTGGGCATTGTTTAGAAATGGACGTCCGCCGGGACGACCCAGAGGTCGTCACTCTCCTCGACGATGCGATCCAGCTGGCCTCGGTGGCGAATCCCGCAACCGTGTTCGTCGTACAGCAAAATCGAGGGACCGTCGTAGGCACCGACTTGATGGAAGGCATGCCGGGTGAGGTTCTCATCACGCATTATCTCATCATCGCTGAGCTCGTCGAGCGCCTCCTGTACTCGATTGAGATTCCGCTGGAACTCGCTCTTCGTCGCGTCCCAACCGCGCTCCAGGAGTTCCTGGCCTTCGTCAGAGTCTACGCGCGCTGCAACTGGGAGGTCGCCCCAACGGGCTTTCCCTGCCACCGTCGTGGCTTCTTGATCGAACGTGACGAAGTAGTCGAATACGGCGCCAGCGTGCGGATCGGCTCCAACCAGCCGATCGAACACTGCTTTGCCGGTGGCCACTGCGTCGTCTCGCGTCGATGCCTCTACCAGGGTGTAAATGACCATATGCATCGGTTTTCACCGTCGTCTGCCGACGCACGCGACTGCACACCGCGTCACTACGTGATGCGCCGGCACCCATCGCCGGCGCTCGAAAAACCTCTTCTCGCGGTGGTCAATTTTCAGGACTCCGTCGCTCGTTCGCCAGTGATGATCAGGTCTCCAGCCTCGTAGTCCGCTTCGAAGTTGACTGCAAACGCGTCTGATTCTCCAGGCCTACTCTGACACCGATTCAAGGTTCGAAGTTCAGACTACGTACCATCTGACAACGTTCACTTTCACTGTGATCACAGGAGGATTAAGTATCTCTCCTGTAACTGGTAGCCTATGTTGCAGTTCGATAGATTCGCACGACCCGACTGATCCAGTCGCTGCCTCTATTATCCAATCATGAATTATCGCTTACTCCACGCGGCCGACGTACACCTCGGTCACCGGCAGTACAACGTCAAAAAACGACAGGGCGACATGTTCCTCACGTTCCGGAAGACACTGCAAGAGAGCGTCAATAAACACGAGGTCGACGCCATCCTCATCCCGGGTGACCTGTTCCACTCGCGAGACCTGCGCCCGAGTATCCTCGAAAGCGCTGAGAAGGCCTTCGAGGTCGTCCCTGACGATATCCCCGTGTTGGTCTCGCCCGGGAACCACGACCAGAACCTCAATCGGCGAGCGATGACGTGGCTCGAGTACCTCCACCAGCGCGACGTGATCACGCTGCTTCAACCGGACTTCGAAGGCGTTAGTAGCGGCGAACGGCCTGTCGAAGAACTCTTCCCGTCCCTGGCATCTGCAGAGGAAAACGAGGGGACCGGGGTCGACGGAACGGTTTCCGGATACGTCGATCTCGATGTCCCGGCCTTCGATGCCCCAGTTCGGGTGTTCGGACTGGAGTATCGGGGCGGGTACATCGATACGGCCCTCGATCAGGCACGCACCGCCATCGAGGCGGTGAACAACCGGGCCGGCGAGCCGGCCCACACTGTGCTGATGGCCCACTTCGGCGTCGTCGACGAGGTCCCGGATCTCGGTGCATCCGTTCGATACACCACGCTCCAGCAGCTCGAGGGACTGGTCGATTACCTCGCGCTCGGCCACATCCACAAGCCATACGAGGGGCCTGCTGACGATCCGTGGTTCTTCAATCCCGGTTCGCTTGAAGCTCACGACACGCAGGAGGCACGCTGGAACCTCGGGTACTACGTGACCGACGTCGAGCGGGACAGTATCGAGCCGCACCACCACACTAGCAAGCGACGACCGTTCTACTCGTACGACTGGGATGTGGATGGCTATGAGTCCTGGGCCAACCTCGCCGAGGCGTTCGACGAAGCGGTCGCCGACGAGCGACCCGATGTGGTGGACTTCTGCTCAGCCGAGCAGTATGCGACGAGCGACGGGACCGCGCGCGCCCCAGTGATTGATTTCCGCATCCAAGGTCATCTGGAATTCGATCGACGCGACCTCGATGTGGATGCTCTAGAGTCTAAACTTGCCGATGCAGCCGACCCGATCCACGTCCAGACGAAGGTGAGTGTCACTACGGCCGAGATCCTTGATCTCGTCGAAGGGCTGGACGAGGACGCCGTGTTCACTGATACGGGGACGCTCCGGACGGAGGTGCTGGAAGGAGAAGTATTCACAACCGTCGCCGAGCAGACCCCGTACGCCGAGGAACCGGGAGCGACTGCGGAGGTGTTGGCTCGCGCGAAGGAATTGGTCATCGAGGAAGGCGCGAGTGGCGAGTCGGTCGCTGACTACCTACAACGGCGCCGTCAGGAAGTGTTCGCGGATGGCGTCGGTGCCGTCGAACCCGAGTTCGACGACGTAGCGGACCGGGCAGATGCGGGCGGGGTCGACGCGGAAACGTTCGCGGCTGTCCAGGCGGGTGAGAATGTCGACCCTATTGAGGCCGCCCGGCGGGCGACCACTTCGGACACGGACGGTGACCCCGACCACGAGGGTGAGGACGTGAAAGCCGACACTCCAATGACGGCTGAGAGAGGTGAGGATTAATGCGGTTGACCGATGTTCGGCTCGAACAGATCAAGAGCTACGACGACAAGACAACTGTCGGACTCGGCGAGGGCGTGACGGCAATCCTCGGTGAGAATGGGGCCGGTAAATCGACTGTTGCCGAGGCAGTCGGATGGGCGTTATTCGACTCACTACCATACAATCAAGACGAGTTCGTCCGAGAGGGGGAATCCTCGGGGACAGTCTGGGTGAGATTCGAGATGAACGGACGGGCGTACACGGTCCAGAGGGGAACGAGTGGGACCTACTCCGTAGTCGACGAGACCGCCGACGCGGAACTTGAGCTCGGCAAGAAGGAAGAAGTCGTCAACTGGCTCAGGAGAACGTTCGGGCTCGACGGCGAAGGTGACGTCGATCTATCGACACTCTGGGAAAACTGCATAGGAGTGCCACAGACGCAGTTCCTCTCGGACTTCCGGGCAAGGAAGGGGATACGGAAAAAGCAGTTTGATCCGCTACTTGGAATCGATGTCTACGAACAGGCGTGGAGTACCCAGAGCACACACAACTTGAAACAGCCCGTCGATGAACTGGAGTCCCGCAAGCAGACTGCAAAGGAGCGGATTAGCAGGCTCGAAGGGGTCGTTGAGGACCTCCCAGAGCAGCGGGAGGCCGTCGACGAACAGGAGACGGAAGTCGAGAAACTCGGCGACGAACTCGAAAGGGTCCAGTCGAAGCTTGCTGACACGAAGGAGGAGTTCTCGGAGCTGGACGATCTGAAACAACGTCGGGACGAACTCGATCGAACCATCGAGAGCGCCGAGAGTCGGGTCGAGGGGAATCTCGGGCAACTCGACACGGCTAGAACTGATCTTCAAGACGCCCGCAAGGCTGCCGAAGTCGTCGATGAGACTGCCGACTCCCACCGGCGGTTCCGCGAGGCGGACGAACGACTCTCGGAGTTACGTGAGCGGGAAGCGGAGCGTGACGATTTCGAAGCCGAACTCGAGAAGGCCGTCGATAGCTACCGCGAGGCTAAGCGTGAGTACGAAGATCTTCATGACCGAGCTGAGGCCGCGCGGGAAGCCGATGACCGGATGGCCGAGCTTGAAGCGTCCCACGAGCGATACGAGGAACTTGATCAGAAAATAGAGGAGGCACGAGATGCAGCCGAGCGGATCGAGGAAATCGACGCACGAATCACGGAGATCGACGACACGAATTTCCCCGAGGCCGAAGCGAAAGTTTCCGAGCAGCGTGATCACATTTCGGAACTCGAGAACAAACGGTCGTTCGCCGAAGAGGCACCAGAACTCGACTCGATGCGCGCCGATATGGAGGCGACCATCGAGACACGGCAGGCCGAAATAGAGGACCTGACAGACCAGCGTAATCGTCTGATTGCTGTTGATTTCGACAGGGATAGCGACGGCGGTGACCACGAGCACGAGGAGGGGGAAACCTGTCCGACCTGCGACCGGCCGCTGGACGCCGACACCCGAGACAGAATCGTCGAGACGATTGAGGAACAAATAACAGAGGCGGAAGCCGAGATTGCCGCTGCCGAGGCTCGACTGCCGGCTGTCCGGGCAGGGCTCGACGCGGCGAAGAAGGCTCAGCAGGAAGTCGCTGGGCTCGATGCGGCGCGAGATCGGCTCGCCGAGTTAGAGGATGCCGTCGACGAACTCGAGGCAGAACGCGAGTCTCTTACTGACGAGCGGGCTGAGCTAGAACCGATTGCGGACCAGTTTGACGAGCTTTGCGCTGAACAGGACGAAATCGAGGACGATCACGAGGCCTACGAACGGGCTCAGTTCGAGTACGAGAACAAACGTGAGGCGATTGATCAGATCGAGGACGCCCGCGAAGAGCTGTACCGGACTGCCTGGGAAGCTGCCCGGCTGGAGCGACAACTGGCGTCGGAATTCGGGGACCTCAACGAACAGATTGCCGAGCAACGGGAGATCAAAGATGAGACTGAGGACGCACACGACCGCTACGTCCGGAACGAAGCGGAGGCCGAGCGTGTGGACGACCGTCGCGAACGGGTTATCGAGCTATACAAGGACATCGAAACCGCGGAACGCGAACGCAGAGCAGCCGAAAGTGAACTGAGGCGGGTCAAGGCTAAGTTCGACGCCGATCGGCACGCCGAACTGGACGACCGAGTCGACTGCCTCGATAGCCGCGAGACACAACTTGACACGAGACTTGACGAGGCACGGGAGACTCTCGACGAACTCAGTAGCGAACTCCAGAGACTCGAAACCGTTGCCGAGCAGCTGGAGCGGTGGAAGGAGACGCACGTCCAGCTGGAGCGGGATATCAAGTTCGCCAAGACGGTCCGAAATGGCGTTCGGGACGCCGGCCCGAAGATGCGCGAACTGATCGCCAGTCGGATCGGCGAACGCGCCAACCAGATCTACCAGACGCTCCGGGGGACCGGTCGCGAGAGCCTAACGTGGGACGAGACCTACCAAATCGTCGTTCAGGACGGTAGTCAGCACAAGCCGTTCGGAAACCTTTCGGGAGGTGAGAAGATGGCCGCTGCGCTGGCGGTGCGATTGGCGATCATGGAGCGGGTGAGTCCGCTCGATATCGCCTTCCTCGATGAACCAACCGCCAACCTTGACAGCGAAAAGAAGAATAATCTCGTCCGGCAGCTCGAACGGCTCGACGCGTTCGAGCAGCTCTGCGTCATCTCTCACGACGATACGTTCGAGTCGATGACGGAATACACGGTCAACCTCGAAAAGCCCGACCGCGAGTCCCACGTCGTGTCCGACACTCACGCGGACGCTGGGGGATCGCCTTCACCAAAACCGGGGGCAGGGGACGACTGAGATGCTCCAGGATCCCCACGCGGTGAGCGAGCAGCTGGAACGACTCCGTGACGACCTCGCGGACTTCACTTCGAGTGACCGGTCGCTGGCCGCCGTCTATCGTGATGCGCTCCTCGAAGAACGAGCCTCGTCGACCGCCACGGAAGTCCGTGATGCCGTCACGGGAACATATGCCGATGCGCTCCCGACCACCGAGTTCGATAGGATGGAGGAGTTGACCGCCCCATTCCCGCCCGCGACCGAATGGACCTCCCACGAAAGTGCCGGGCGGTGGGCAAGCGATGTCCTCGACGGCCTGCCGACTATTGCGGTCGATGGATCCGAACTCGAGCCGACAACCGAACTGAACGTACCCGTTGGCCTCGTGCAGGTTGCTTCCTACGTGAACCACCATACCACCGATGGGCAGTATGCTCTCGACACTGAATCGGCAGTGCTCCCGCCGACGGAGGTCGTTGTCGGTCCCGAGGACGGGTCGTATACCTACGTCGACGAGAGCCAGGTCCAGCACGCCCGGTATGAACGCGAGACCGAGACAGTGCGTGGACTGATTGAGGAGTACGCGGAGCACGACCCACCGCCGGTCGTCATCTACGACGGGTCGTTAACGGTGTCGTTCGCCAACCTGTTCGACGACGAGACCCGCCAGCGGTATCTCGATTCGATGGCGGCTCTGCTCGCTACGAGTCGCGCCAACGAGGTTCCTGTCGTCGGATACATCGCCGGCTCGCAGTCGTCGGACGTGGCTGACTTAGTACGGAAACTCCGCCCTACCGGACTCGGCGACACGGGGCTACCGCGCGATGCCGCTATCTTCGCCCCTATGCTCGACACATGGGGTAGTCGAACCGCACTCTTTGAGAGCCAGCGGGACCGTTCGCTCCAGAAGTTGCGAACCACTTACCGCGGCGAGGAGTACGCCTTCGGCGACCGCCTTCGGTTTGCGTACGCGGACTTCGGCGAGGGTGAGAGCTTGGACCGCCTCGAAGTCCCACAGTGGCTCTGTGAGACGGATGCGCCGGCTGGATGGCCGGGCAATTCTATGTTCGAGTACGCCCTCCAGGCCGTTCGAGCGGAAGCCGCGGTTGGCCAGGGCTACCCCGAGGCGATACAGGTGGCCGACAGCGAGGCCGTCCTGACCGGAAGCGACCGGGATCGCCTGATTCGGATGCTCCTCCGGCTAGGCGAAGATACTGAGGTTCCGATTGAGTGGAACCCCAAAGATCGGAGCAAGCGTCGTCGCCGATGACCGGAATAATCTCAGCCAGGCGACCGTCACACGAACAATCAAATACGATATCCCATACAACACGATGACCATTCGAACCACGTTCCCCGACACGAAGGCGCTTGGAAGTATCGCTCAATCTCAGTCGACTATTGACTACACTGCGACGATCCTGACTGACCGCGATGCCGACGATCCACCGGACGTCACCGACTACGGATTCGGCCAGCCGGTCGTGCTGCCAATGGGCCGACGTGATGCCGAAGAAGTAGCGATCGGCGTCGTCCACGGCACGCAGGTGATCGACCCTGGAATGGGTGGTATAGGCCCGACGCTCGGTGCTGATGGCGCTACTGACCAGTTCCGACCGAGTCTTGTCGACGAACCGACGACCCTCATCGGCATTGCGCTGCTCGGTAGTGCTACTGCTACCGGCGACTCGAGCGATGGTGATCGCATTGAAACGCCGGACCATTCGATCCCGACATTCGCAATCGGCCATGGTACGACCGTCTACCAGTGTCCCGAAGCCACCTTTCGCACGTTCCACTTCGTCGATGGAGACCTCTCGCTGGCTTACTATCCCCGGCTGACTGAGGTCGCCGGGACATTTGGAGCCGAGCTCGTTGGAGCGATTGCTGAACGACTACACGAGACGACTAAGGGGTACGACGACCTGCTGGATGTAATCGAACGGAAGGTCGCCCACCAGGCCAATGTAGACCGCGGGGTGCTCCAATGAGTGATGACAAGACGACGGTCGTGGATGCAGCCGAGCTGGCAGCTGAGCCCGTTGTTGGAACTGTCGTCGAACCGGGAGACGAAGTCGGTGAGTTCGTGTTTGCAGCGCCGGACGGACAGGCGGTATCAACCGGTGAGTTCGTGGCTTACAGCCAGTCCACCGGGGGTAATAGTGACGAAGTGGTCTTGGCCCGTGTGAGTGACCGCGAACGGGAAGCAGGGCTCCCAGCGTCGTTCATGACGGATCCGGACGTGGATGCTGGACGGGTGGCAACGGCACTGGGTGCCGAAGCGGACGGTGGAGAACTATACCGCATCACGGCAGAGGTGATTGGCTACTATGACCCCGGCTTCGAGTCATTCCGGAACCCACGGCAGCTACCTGATACCGGCACGCGGCTCCACCGTGCGCCTGGCGAGATGCTGGAGGTAGTCATTCCCAACGTCACACCCCCCGGATTTCGTGAGGAAGGTGACCCCGACCCAGGCATGGCGTGGATGGGTAGGCTGCTGAACCGGGCTGACGAAAAGGTGACTGTTGAGCTACCGGTCAATGAGGTGGCGGCGACCCATCTCGCTATCCTCGCCTCGACTGGCAGCGGAAAGTCCTACACTGCCAGCGTACTTCTCGAGGAAATGCTCAAACCTGCCACGCGCGCTGCGGTTCTGGTGTTTGATCCCCACGGCGAGTACGACAGTCTCGACCAGATGTGCGACCATTCCGCTTTCGAGGGTACGGATGGATACCGGCCATCTGCCGAGATCCGGAAGCCTGACCAGCTATCGGTGAAGCTAGCTGACCTGACCTACGCCGACTTACGTTCGATCCTTAACCCAACTGAACGGATGGCGTCGGTGCTGAGTGATGCCTACGACGATCTTCGGGGCGAGGACGCGTTTACTGCGAACGACCTCGAACAGGCTTGCCACCGAAACCATCCGGATGGGGACGCGTCCGGTCTGAAATGGCGGATCAATCGTAACCTCCAGCAGTCGGACTTCTTCGACGCGTACGACCGACTCGACCTCGACGCGCTCGTTAACCCCGGTCAAGTGACCGTCCTTCGAATGGACGGGCTCTCCCGCCGCGACCAGCAGGTGATGGCCGCCGTCCTGCTCAGGAAACTCTACAAGGCGCGCGAGGCGGCCGTGGTTGGTGACCCAGATGACGTCCGGACACCGATCGAACACCCGGTATTCACGCTGTTTGAGGAGGCACACCGGTTCGCGCCAGATGGTGACTCGCAGGCCCTGTCAATCATACGCCAGGTAAACAGCGAGGGTCGGAAGTTCGGAATCGGGACCGGGCTAATTAGTCAGCGCCCGTCAAAACTCGACCAAACTGTCCTCTCACAGTGCGGTACCCAAATCACGATGCAGATCAAAAACCCGAACGACCAGCAGGCCATCCGCGATTCCGTTGAGGGGGCTGGCACAGCGGTGCTCGATGAGCTTCCTGGCTTGACCAAGGGCCAAGCAGTCATTTCGGGGGATGCGGTCAATACGCCAGTGCTGACGAAGATTCGAGAGCGGCACACGGAGCACGACGCTGAGAATTTGAAGGCTGACCAACTTTGGCGGGAGGCTTACGACGACGCCCAGAACACGCCTTCTAGAAGTGCTCCCGCTGATACAGACGATGGCAGTGTATTCGGTGGTGGAGAAGAACTGTAACCTCTGTCTCTGTTCTACAGGACTCCCGCCCTCAACTCCCGTGGATGACTGGATTTTGGGTGCTGCGCCCCAGATAGTAAGGAGCCCTGTACTGGCCATCGATATATTCGTGCGCAACAAGTATTAACCAACAGTTCGGCCATTCACACTCTACGTTGGTTAATGCGTTACACAGCTGATCACCCTCTCAGGGATCCGGTCCGTGTCGAGGCGACTGACACACCAGGCACTCCCACATCGGCTGGCCAGACCAATCCTCATCTGGGAGAGACTCGAACTCCTGAAACTGATGCTCAGTCATTCGACCACACTTGAGACATTCAAGACGTACTCTCGAGGAAGCACTGGGTTGACGATTTTCGGAGTGACCGTCGTCGACGGCGCGCTGGAGTGCAATCCCTGGCACCAACCAGGCGTCGTCTTCGGCGTTCTCCAGTAGGTCTGTAAGCCGATCTTCATCACGAACGCCGTGCCCTCCCTCCTCGTAGAGGAACGTTGTGTGCGCCCCCTCACACCGCGACTGCGTCGACTTTGTCTGTCCCGTCCGCTCACAAACGGCTGCGAGAAGCTGTTCACCGCTTTCGGAGGTAGCTCGAACTGCTTCGGGTAGCGAGGGCCACTGCTCGGTTAGCTGTGCGGCGGGCTCTGCATTGAGGTCGTAGATCAGTTGGCAGTCGTCGACCTCTGGGTCCCTGTCAGCCTTCGTGAGGAGCGTGGCCGCAGCAGCACCCTTCGCGACGGCGGCGTAGAACGTCGACGCCTCGACGATCAGATGGACGATATGGAGTAGTGTCCACTCAGTATCCGGAGGGCGACTATCGTCGCTGGTTCCATCGAGATGGTTTGAGAGGCAGAACCGACACTTGGTACGGGTCGCAGGAATCGACGCACCGCACGAGGAACACTCGCTCCGTGTCGATCTCGTTCGATCTGGATACGATTTCGGCCCCTCTCTTCGTTGTCCCCATGCTCGCCCAACGTTACCCCGTCCAGTAAGCTGGTCGTCGGGAACGCGATTCGCTTCACCAAGGGGTCGTAGTTCCTCAAAATCAGATTGACGTCCATTCATAGGGTCGTCTGGCAGCATCTTCCCTCGTCTCCGTATTTAAATCTCAGCCACCAATGTCGAATTCGAATCGACAGAAAAATCGCAGATGGCGTCTTCAGACCGCCAATTCGTTTAGCGTGTCTCGATGCGACCGGATGGTCGTTGCAGTGACGTTCGCCACCTCAGCGACTTCCGCCTGCGTCAGCCATCGTCCCTCTTCGCAACCGCCTTGTACAGACAGGCAGCTGCGAATCCTGATGGTTTGACGCCCGACGCTACTCCTGATGATTCCAACTGTTCGGCCAGCCTCCGAGCTCGTTGTCGGATGTACGCTGGAATATCAAGTTCCGACGCGAGACGGGGGATGAATTCGCTCGGTCGGACAGGCTGGGTCGGTAGTCCGAGTTCTGTATTCAGTGTCTTGTACGCATTCGCGACTCTCGAGTGGTCGACGCGTGCTGCGTCGACGACGTCGTCGAGTAACCGCGAGTGACCGTTACAGCGACAGGCTCCGTAGATGCTTGCTGCCGCTACCGCTTCGATTGATCGGCCTCGAAGCAGATCTTCGGCTTGAGCGCTCCGGAACAGTTGGCACGCCTGATCACGGACCGAACCTGAAAGCTCGAGGACGCTCGCGATTCTTCGAACTTCACCCAGGCCGTGTGCGAGATTTCGCTCGGCTTTCGACTGGAACCGACCACGAGTCTGTTCACGCCGCATTCGGGATAGCCGCTGGCGCTTTCGTCCAGAGAGTTCGTTCCCGTTCGCATCTTTCCCGCGACCGATCTCGGTCGACAGCCCTCGGTCATGCCGTGCCGCAGTCAGTGGAGCGCCCGTCCGCTTTCGCTGGTCCTGATCGTGAGTTCTCCATTCAGGACCGTGGTCGATTCGTTGTTCGTCAATAACGAGTCCACAGTCTTCACAGATAGTTTCGACCGAGTTGGTAGTGACCCGGCCATCGCACTCCGGACATGGGTTCGTGCTGGAGTTTGTCTGGACGTCCTCGTCGAAGCTTGTTTCGTAGATATCTCTCGTCGCCATATTTTCTCACCAATTATCGAGATTCGCCGATACGGCGAACCCCTCACCCATTGAGGGTCAATAAACGCTATCGAGTATGGACTTCGGTTCAGCTGAATTGTGACTCAGAGTCTAGTGCTTGAGTCACTGTCGTGCACCCCTCTACAACAGAGTGACGAGTTCGAGCGCAACTTCGAGTCGCTCTGGGACGATGAAGAAATGATTATCCCGTAGTTTAGACGTCCTTCGGTGAGGCACTATCTAGTGGAGGGAGTTTGAGAGCAGGCCGTAGCGGGAAGTGCTCATGTAACTCCAGACATGCTCAAAGAGCAGTTAGCGGTGGATTCTCAAGAAGTTTGAGAGAACGAACGCATTCCGACATCTGTCAGGGTGTTCGGATTGCGGCTTCATTCGATGGGGTTGTAGGTTCGGGAGACGGTGGCAGTGCCTTAGTGGCTTGGCGTTGACCGATCGCACGGAGTAGTCTGGATAGGACGCACAATTTGGCCGATAGCCAACCCGGTCCGCGACGGCTGAGTGATCGGCGTAACCGTTGCATGGTCGAGACACTCAGAGGAGAAAAATCGAGCGACGGCACGCAATGCAGTAGCACTGGTCGCGGGGAACATTCAGACCTTGCACAGACCACTCCGCCGTCGGCGGATCGACGTTGACGAGACGGCTGTCGAGTTCGACAGCGACGGCCACTGGCTGCGCCGGTTCACGTACTACTACAATTTTGATCGACCAAACCAGACACTCGATAACCGCACGCCAGTCGAGGAGGTCCAGAAATAGACCGTGCCACTACCAGACTTCTATTAGGATACGGCACAGAAATGACAAAATATATATATAATAATTATATCAAAATACAGAATGGTCTTGTCGCATCTAACTGTGAAAACCAACGTCACTCAATGTCGAATCCCAATCGTTCTTCATGTCGTCTGGCTTGCTCAATTCTATCCTTGAGCTCCGATATTTGGTTGTTGACCCACCTAAGCACGTTTCTGTTACTCTCCTCTTCTCTAAACTCTTCTAACCGCTCCTTTTTCCGGGTATAGTGCTCGCTTTCTGGACCGACCCATGACTCGGTACGGTAATTTCCGCTAAAGGCATCCCGAACGTCGTCTCGATCTCCGTATTGTGCCAGTAATTCGCGGGCCAGACACACTCGCTCGTTGCTATGGAATAACTCAGCTGGCACGAGTCGGGCGGCGAGAATGGCGTTTACTTCTGGATCTTCTTCAACCCATTCCCAGAGGAGGTCTTGCGGAACATACTCTATTGGTGTGTCCTCTATATGTGGATCCTCACCAGTGAACCACTGGAACAACGGTATCAGCCGCTCGTCTCGTTCCTCTAAAATTATAGTTATCTCGGTCCAGGTTTCCTGTGGCTGTCTCCTCAAGATGTAGTAGAGAAGTTCCTTGACTTCGGGACTCCCTCCGATGAGAATCTCTCTCTGTCCGAGTACCTTGAGAAGGGTTTCGAGTATTTCATCCGTTCTATCAGGGTATCGTTCGATATACGCCTGTGCAATCTCTTTCCAGTCATAGCTAACCCCTTGACGAACCGTAATATCTGGGGTGGTTTCGGTGAAAGCAGGGTGAGAAAGTAATTCGAACGTCAGTTCTTCAGGCAGTTCAGGTGCGTCATCGGGATGGACGTAGTAGTGGTAGAATGTCGGGAGGATAATTGCGGCCTCGTCCGTTCCTGCTTCGAGGAGCAGTTCAACGAGTTCTTGGAACGTCGTCTCTTCGAAATTCCTGCTTACACCTCCGGATTCGAGACCTCGGAGACTATGAGGGGCGATCTCGCCTTCTTGGATGAGTTCTACGATTCTCCGTGCATCTTGTTCGGTCAGTCCGGATAGCCGGATGAGATCCACGATATGGGGTTGCAGAATCTCCGAATCTTCTACTTGGTCCAATACCTCCTGCCGCATTTCTTCGTCCCGTTCATGCAGTGCGGATAGATATCCGCTTAGAAGGCTTATCGATCGTTCTTCGTCTTGGACTTCTTCTGTGGTGTCGCGAATCCCTGTAAGAAGTTGATTGGCATCATCTCTCGCTCCGAGCGCATATCCGAATTCCCTTACACGGTACTGGTTCGGTTCCGTTGTGGCGAGCCAAGACAAGTGAGGTTCCAGCCGCCCAGGCTGTTCAATAACGTCAGCAGCAAGCGCATCAATTTCTTGTTCATAGATGTCGTCATCAGCAAGAAGGCTGAGCCCTACATACCGTCGTAATCGATCATTGAAACTGGACTCGGATATGTGTTCGACAAATTGTCTCCATTCGGCTGCCTCCTCAATCTCTTCTAAATCCTCGAAATCATAATGTACGAGTTCTACCGCTGTCCTGATCACTTCTCCCCGATCTGTCCACTCGTATTCAGTAATATCCTGTAGTGATTTCCGAATCATCTGAGATAATGACGGGTCAAGATCAGCCAATCCTCTTACTGAACCTAATAGCGTACTCACAGCTTCCTTTCTGACCTCTACCCGCATCTCATCAAGATGCTGATTCAAGAAGTCCCAGACAGAACGATAGTACGCGAATAATTCCTCGTATGTTTCTGGCACCCATAGGTCCGGTGTTTCCCGCGCTCCTTGGTATTCGGGGCCAGCAATCTTCGTGAGGCTCCGCGGATTTTTTAACCCTGTACCAGCGGCCTCAACAGCAATGAGCTGTCTCTTATCGGAATCAGACTGCATCGCTTCTTCTAAGACGGAAAGGCGTTCTTGTGGTGGAGTTTCGGTAGGCGCTAATTTCCCCCATCCTGGAGAGAAAAGACCGGTGAATATTCCGGTTGCGTTGTTAGCATATTCCTCGTTTTCTGCCTCGGCTAAATCAAGAAGCAGTTCGGCGGCTCGTTTGAATGTATCATCCCAGACAGCCATGTACTGTAGTGATTGAATGATGTTCCGCCGTCCAGTAGTGAACTGGCGTAACTTGTCTACTGATTTCTGATTAACGAAGCTTTCAGCAGGATCTATCGCGTCACGGGGGGCTGCTTCTGCGAATTGGAGGAACAACTGGCTTCCCCAGTCAGTCTCTAGAACCGCACCCTCGTTTTCATAGAACAACCCGTCTGTGGAGAGCTTTTCAGAAATCCATTGCCGACCCGGCCGGTATGAAGCCATGTACGGGATGCGTTCCCCAAACCGAGAGAGCATGTCTGGGGGCATTTTCTCAAAGAGTTCTTCGATCTCCGATTTTCCATGCTTCTCCAGCCACGAACCTAACAAGTGGGTCGCTAGTGGGAGCGGCGTTACAGAGAGATAGTACTCGCCCTTCAGGATTCCCCGGTCGCGTTGATACTCAACGATTTCGTTGAATTCGATTTCGGCTTGACGGTCCTCAAATCCGGCTACTTCGGCTAACCACTCTGCTTCTTCCGATCGCTCTTCGTTTTCCAGCTTCCATTCGACCTTGTCGAACAACGAGAAGACCTCAAGGACACGTCTATGTCTCCTCCGCTCATGCTCGCCTAATCCATCTCCGCCGATTAACCGATTGATGAGCGTTTCATTATCAATTTCTAGAAGATTATCGGGCGACTCGTCTGCTTCTGCCACATTACGAGCAATCATCGCTGCAAAGCCCGGAAAGCCATCTGCTAGTTCGGCGATCCGGCTATAATCAGGCATGCTCGTCCACCTCCAAGTCCAAACTTTCCAACATGGCCTTTACTTGATTCTGTTCAAGCTGTTCCACTGTGATTTCGTGATCAGCTCCTGTGCTTATGGAATCATCAGAAATCGTGATGAGAGCTAATCGGTCAGATTCTGCATCAAACCGTTGTTGGAAGTGTTCGTGGTCCTCGGCGCTACAGTTGTCGATAATGATGATAGCTGACCAATCAGTGTCTGTTCGAAGGCGACTTGCCACACCACTACACTCAAACTCCCTCGCTCTACTATAGATGACGCGTTCCTGTAAATCATCTTCTGCCAGTGCTTCGTATACTAAGCGTGTTTTTCCCACGTCAGGGAGTCCAGTAACGCGTATTACTGGGCAGTGTTCATTTGGATCTCTGAGTATCTCTCGGATAGATTCGATCTGCTCTTCTCTCTTCTCGTCTGGGAAAAACTCCTCAACATCCCTCGTCGCTGATCGACTCCACGTCGAATGGTCGACTACATGATCTATGCCTTTGTATTTCGCGATGAGAGCGGGGAAACCATTGACGAAGCCGACTAATTTGCTGCAATCGTATATTCTCACGTCGGCATCAGGATATCCATGATCCTCGAATTCTTCTTCCAACGCAATTTTTCTCCGCTCAAGCTTGTCTTTATTATGCTGGGGTGCAACACCTACCAGTTCCTCAAAAACCACCATTATGTAGGTGCCGCCGTTGTCGAGCAATTCGTCGATTCTGGATTTGAGACCAGAGCCTGAATCAGATCTAACTTCCTGCCTGCATTTCTTGGGCTCCATATCAGATGATTTGATTTGAAACCCAGAATCACCTGCTGGAATGATATCTTCTCGTGAAGGGATTGCATTCTCTATTTTAGCATCTAGACCGCCATCCGGGACGGTAATTGCTGTGGGAACGTGGGTAGACGATTGAATGACATCGGTTTCGGAGGCCTCCGCCCAGAGTAGTTCCCTGAAGAATTCAACCGCCTGATTTGGATTGAGATGCTGGATCTCGGTATCTGTGAGTTCGAGACCCCGATACATTACTTAGTAGGTGTTGTCATGAACCATTTAACTCTTGCCGAACAGGGTGAACCTCTCACTGATGGCACAAAAGAGGAAAGACTGTTTTTGAAAATGAACTGGCTTTAAACAGACCCTTCTAATTTTAATCTAAATTTCTATTTGTAAGGTTTTGTAAATGTGATTTGTCATTGAACCGCGTGCTGATGTAGACCGTGATAATGTCTTTTTCCGCTGCTTCTTCTACACCCTGACGAAATTCTTCGTTAGTCCGGTAGTTGTCAAAATAGAATGCCCAATATTCTCGCTCGCTGAATCCCCATACCGGCATATTCCCCTCGTATCCAGTTCGCCAACGCAAGTACTCATCGAACAGATTTGCTTCGTCCTCCTGAATGAGTTGGTAGAGGTCGTAGAGTGTGATAACCACTATCCGTTCGTGCTCTGCGAGGTGGCCGTGGACCTCGCCCATTCCCAATTGTTGATCGGCCCGCTCGTTACCAGAGTACAACGTGGGAAGAAATCCGTCGAGGATGACCATGCCGCCTGCGTCCATCTCATCGGAGTTCTTGTTGCCGGTGAGGTTATACACCAAACCGAATTCATCGTCTAGACTGTCAAGATAGCCCAGGGTATTCTGTATCTGATCGGCAGCCTGAGTCACCTTCTGTGTAAATCGGCCCTTGATAAGCTCTACACGATTCGGAATCTTCCGAAAGATCGGATGGGATTTTACTTCGGCCAGAGGGTGTCATAGAACTCTTGTCACACCGTGATGATCGTGCTTCCCGGATTGTCTCCGCGTTCGTAGTTGGTGATTGCGACGACGAGACGAAGGCACAGAGCGAGGAACACCTGCGCTCGTGCGTGAACGCGGCCTCGGGCGTGCGTTCGCCCGAGGCCGCAGTCTTTCACTGATTCATTGGTTCGTTCGACTCCAGTACGGCGGTTGTATGTCTCATCCAACGTGGACTGCTTCAGCTGAATGTCCTCGCTGTGTTGTTCGATGCGGTCTTCGACCCTGTACTCGATGTCTTTGGGATCGTCGGTGTTTCGCGCGTTGTACGGTGCGATTGGCACGACCCCTGCGGTCAGCAGGTGGTCGTGCCAGTCAAGGGCTGTGTTGAATCACTAGACAGCGTCGGGGTGGGTCGCTAAATCAAAGGAGTTGAAGCGGGATGACTTGGTTGTCTATGACGCAAATCTCCCGCTTCACTGGTGAGATTGTACCGATTGCCCAAG
>NZ_QXIJ01000024.1:0-25227 GCF_003665925.1 Halobellus sp. Atlit-38R | reverse complement strand
GCACTGGGAGTTTGTGGCGACGCCCCGCCGTGGCGGGCGTCGCCTCTGGAAGTGGCCGTTCACGGAGTTCATCAGGATGATGTGCCGGGCAGCGTGGACGGCCCTCGCGACGCGTCGGGCCGTCCCCGCAAACCGGCCACCTGACGACCGGTTCCACCGGTAGTCACCGACCGAGCACGCCTCCACGTGAGTGGCAACGCTGTCGCGTCGGCGGCTGACTGCCGCCGACAGCGACCGCTTCCTCTTTTCCCAGCGTCACTTGCTCGCTACCAACGGCTCATCAGGACAGACTGGTGAGCTCAGATCGGGTTAGCTGGCGACGCCTTGTGAGGTACTGAGACTTTTTTCTTGAGATGGAAAATAACGTTTGACTATCTGCCTCCACGCGGGAGCCACTCAATAGCAGCAATACCACAGCCACTATACAGCGGTGCTCCGTCCGAAGCAGTATGTACGGAGTCGTGCTCGCGGCCGGGCAGGGAACGCGGATGCGACCGCTGACCGACTTTCGACCGAAGCCGCTGCTTCCCGCCGGTGGTCGGCCGCTGCTCGAACACGTCTTCGACGCGTGTCTCGACGTCGTCGACGAGTTCGTCGTCGTGATCGGCTACCGTGGAGAAGACGTGATCGACCAGCTCGGCGACGAGTACCGCGGCGTGCCGATCACGTACGTCGAGCAGGGCGAGCCTGCCGGGACGGCACACGCGATCGGGCAGGCCGAGTCCGTCGTCGACGAGCGATTCGTCGTCCTCAACGGCGACGTCCTCGTCGATCCCGAATTACCAAGCGCGCTCGCCGACGCCGGCGGGCACGCGATCGCGACGACGCCCGTCTCGGATCCCACCTCCTACGGCGTCGTCTCGGTCGACGCCGATAGCTCGCTCGAAGCCATCGTCGAGAAGCCCGCGAACCCGCCGACGAACCTCGCGAACGTCGGCTGCTACGCGTTCGAACCGGAGGTGTTCGAGTACATCGAACGAACGGCGAGAAGCGAGCGCGGCGAATTCGAGATCACCGAGACGCTCGAACTGCTGCTCGATGACGGCCACCAGGTCTCAGTCGTCGAGTACGACGGCCAGTGGCTCGACGTGGGCCGCCCCTGGGAGTTGCTGACGGCGAACGAACGCGTGCTCGCGGATATCGGTCGCGACGTCCGCGGCGACGTCGCAGACGGAGCGAAATTAGAGGGTGACGTCGTCGTCGAGGAGGGTGCGACCGTTCGAGAGGGGGTCGTGATCGAGGGACCGGTCGTCGTGAAGTCGGGTGCTGAAATCGGGCCGAACGCCTACGTCCGCGGGGCGACGGCGATCGGACCGGACGTGCACGTCGGCCACGGCGTCGAGGTGAAAAACTCCATTCTGATGTCGGATGCGGCGGTGCCGCACCTGTCGTACGTCGGCGATTCCCTGCTCGGCCGCGACGTGAACCTGGGCGCCGGGACGAAGGTGGCCAATCTGCGCCACGACGACGCGTCGGTGCAGATGACGGTGAAAGGCGAGCGCGTCGATACAGGCCGGCGGAAACTCGGCGTGGTGCTGGGCGACGAGGTGAAGACGGGGATCAACGTGAGTCTCAACGCCGGGGTGAAGGTCGGAAGCGGCGTCGGGATCGAACCCGGAAAGACGGTTCTGCGCGACGTCGAGAACTAGCACGGTCGTGTTTCCTCAGCGCCGTCGAAGCCGACTCGAATGGGAAAACTCCGAGATCGTTGGAAGCCAACTAGATCGATCTGCCCGGTCAGTTTCGGATGTTCACAGGTCCCCGGGACCCGTTCGTTCACCGATACTGTCGAAATTGTCGGTGAAACTCGATACCCGAGGGTCTCCGCCCTTTAGGATCGTGGGCGAGTAATCGCTCGGCGGATAATCCTGGGAACAGTTATTATGCACGCGATAATATTATCGTGTGCATAATGATTGACCGAGGTGCGGAACTGGACTGGTTGCGCTCACATCTTGCTCGGGACGACCGTCAGTTGCTCGTTCTGTATGGTCGCCGTCGAGTCGGGAAGACAACGCTGGTGACGACCGCACTGGATGCGATCGACACGAAATCAGTGTATTACCTCTGTGACCAGCGTGGAACCGCACCTAATGCGGAACAGTTTGCTGCCCAATGTGCCGATCAGTTCGACGACGTCACCCCTGCCGTCGACGGCTTTGTCGATGCGTTCCGATATCTCTCGAACCGCGTCGACGACGCCTGCATCGTCGCGCTTGATGAGTTCTCGTATCTCGTTGCGGAAGACGAATCGATCCCATCAGTGTTTCAGACGATTGTTGACGACGTCCTCGATGGCACGGAGATTTCGCTTGTCCTCCTCGGATCGTCGATCTCGATGATGGAAGAAGGGGTGTTGAGCTACGAGAGTCCACTCTACGGCCGTCGAACCGGACAGTGGGAACTCACTCCACTCTCGTTCGCTGATGCGCGCGCGTTTTTCGGCGACTACGATATCGAGACGCAGATCGAGACCTACAGCGTCCTCGGTGGGGTTCCCGCATACCTCGAACAGTTCGAGCCCGACGCCTCGCTGCTGTCGAACATCGAATCGCACGTGCTCTCGAAAGGAGAATTTCTCTACGAGGAACCGGAGTTTCTGCTACGACAGGAACTCCGGGAGCCGGCGACGTATATGGCGATCCTCGAAGCGATCGCAGGCGGTTCGACCCGGGTGACGGAAATCGCCACCGAGATCGGCAAAGACGCCAGTAGCATCTCTCGGTATCTCAAGAATCTCTCGAAACTCGCGCTCGTGATTCGAGAGACCCCGGTCACCGACCCCGACGGCCGCGGTGTCTATCGAATCGCCGATGACTTTCTCCGCTTTTGGTTCCGATACGTTGCGCCGAATCGCGGCGTCCTCGAACAGGGACGGACGGCCCCAGTCCGTCGGTCGATCGAGGAGGCATTACCAACACACACGAGTCAGACCTTCGAGAGCATCTGTCAGCAGGCCGTCGCGACGAGTGCGTTCCCGGTTGCGTGCGATCGTGTCGGCCGCTGGTGGTACGATGGTGCGGAAATCGATGTCGTCGGACTGAACTCACAGACGGACACACTGCTGCTGGGCGAGTGTAAATGGACGAACGATCCCGTGGGTACGGGGCTTCTGACGGATCTCGAAGCCCTAACACCGGAGGTTCGATGGCATACTGGAGATCGGACGGTCGAGTACGCACTGTTTTCGCGATCTGGATTCACAGACGAGATCAAGGCACAGACCGCAGACCGATCGGATGTGCATCTGTTCTCCGTGCGGGATCTCGAAGCCATCTTCGACGCCCCATAGTGCCCTCTCTCTCCCCTCAAGCGAACCTCTTTGCCGAATCTGATTCTCGTCGACGCAGCAACTTATGCGGCTGTTGACTTCCTCCGCGTGAACCCGGGGAATCCCATCACGAGATATCAGGAAGTCACAGTGGACTATTTTCGATCACTGTCGCTCGAAACTGCGCGGAGAGGCCGAACAGCGAGAGGAAGTACACCGTCGCGCCGACGGCCACGAGGAGAACCACCGTCGCGAAGTTGTGGTTGAGACTCGTCGCCGTTTCCAGAGCCGTCTCGGTGCCGACGACGACGGCCGCCATCGCTACGGCGGCGACGAACTGCCGAGCGATTTCCCCGTACGGGATCGTGAAGTGGACTTCCGAGCGTAAGGCGGAGACTGCGAGGACGACGCCGAGCGCTGCGGACGCGGCGGTCGCGAGTGCCGCGCCGACGACGCCCAGCGCGGATATCAACGCGACGTTCAGGACGACGTTCGCCGCGATGAACGCGGCGTTGATCCGAAACGCCACCCGTGGACGGTCGATGCCGTTCAACGCGTTCAGGAGTTGCTTCTGATAGCCGTAGAGCAGCGTCGCCAGAATCAGGATCCAGAGGACAGCCGCCCCCTGAACGAACTCCGGACCGTAAATACGGAGCAGCCGTTCGCCGAGCAAGAACCCGCCGAAGAGACCCGGGATCAGGATGAGGCCACCGTACGTCAGCGAATCCTCGACGAGCCCGGCGACGGATTCTCTGTTTCCCTCGGCGTCGGCCCGGCTGAGTTCCGGGAAGAGCGTCGAACTGACCGCCGAGTCGAACAGCGTGAGGAACTTCGCGATGCTCCACGCAGCCGAGTAGACGCCGACGAGCGACGACTGGACGAACACACCCAAGAGCAGCACGTCGACGTCGTTGAACGATCGCGACTGGAGGCCGCCGATCCACGAGAACTTCGCGTACTCGTAGAGTGACGCGAAATGTTCGCGAGTCGGACGAGCGACACCGACCGAAAGCAGCGCGAGGCCGACGACGGCGACGAGGAAGTTCGCGATGGCGTAGCCCGCGATCATCCCGACCAGTTCGAGCCCGACGAAGACCAGCGCGATCTGGATGACGCTGCGGACGGCGATCCCGACGGGGCTGAGAAGCCCCGTGATGTGGACTTTCCGCTCGCCCTGCAGTGCCGAGTTCGTGAGGGATTGAAAGAGCCCCAACAGCAGGAGTGCGACGACCAGCGGTGCGACCGGTTCCCCGACGTACGCGTTCACGGCGTCATCGAAGAGGAGCACGAGCGCACCGAGCGCGAGGCCAAGCGCCGCGACGACGAGCGCACCGGCAGTCGCGTACGCGGGCGTGTCTGTCCCCTCGCTCATTCGCTTGGTGATCGCCCCGGAGATGCCGAGGTTCCCGGCCAGCGAGAGCCACGCCACGACCGCGAGGACGAGGGCGTACTGCCCCAACACGGCGGCTCCGAGGGTTCGGGCGAAATAGAGGGTCGCAACGAATCCCAGTGCCGAGCCGAGGAGCTTCGAAACGAAGACGACGAAGGAGGTCTGGCCGATTCTCATCGTTGGGGACGGAACCGCGCGCGGCGTCGCTTGCGGTTCACAGCAGACGTACGACGTCCGAGACGGATAAGCCGTCCCAAACGGGATGCCGACGCGTTCCGTAATCGATGCCAAATATACGATTACACAATCCTTACGGTAGTTCGTTGGCATCGATCGGTCGATGGACGTCTCCGTCGTCGTCTGCGCGTACGATCCGGACCAGTACGATGACCTCCGCGACGCGATCGAGAGCGTGCTGGCGCAGACGTACGACGACGTGGAAGTCGTCGTCGTGATAGATGGGAGCGAAGAACTCTACGAACGGGTGCAGCGCGAGTATGGCGACGTCGACGAGGTCGTTCTCCACTGTAACGACTCGAATATGGGGCTCTCGCGGAGCCGGAACGCCGGGATCGAACGGAGCAGCGGTGACGTCGTGGCGTTCCTCGACGACGACGCTGTTGCCAGAGACGACTGGCTCGCAGAACTGGTCGACACGTACGAACGTCGGGACGCGATTGCGGCCGGTGGCCGGATGGCCCCGCGATGGGTCGCCGGCGAACCCGAGTGGCTCCCGCCGGAGTTCTACTGGCTCGTCGGCGTCACTCACCGGGGCTTCCCGGAAGACGAACGCGAAGTCAGGAACACGTTCGGCTCGAACATTTCGTTCAAACGCGAGGTCTTCGAGGAAGTCGGCGACTTCGACCCCAACCTGGGCCGCCACGGCGACAGGCAGATCCAGGGCGAGGAGACGGAGTTGTCGGCGCGAATGTACGCGGCCTTCGGGGAACGTGTCTGGTACAATCCCGATGCCGTCGTCGAGCACAAGGTGTTCGAGTATCGGACCGACCCGCGGTGGCTTCTCGAGCGGGCGTTCTGGCAGGGCTACTCGAAGCGCGTTCTCGAGGAACTCATCGACGACGCCGGCGGTGAGGAGGGGGCGTTCCTCTCGTATCTGCTGTTCGAGGGCTTGCCCGGCTACGCTATCGAGACAGTTCGGGATCGGTCGGTTGCGAGCGCGAAGAAAGGGCTATTTGCGACCGTTCTCACCGCGGCAGTCGGACTCGGGTTTCTCTACGCGCTCGTTACGTAGGTGTGAGTGCGACTCTCTCGAAGAAGGTATGTCCGTGCCCCGAAAACTGTGGGTATGCTCGATTCTCGACGGATCGCGGTCACGGGGGCCGGCGGCTACATCGGTTCGCGGGTGGTCCGCGAATTTCTCGATGCGGGCGCTGACGTAGTTGCGATCGACGATCTATCCGGCCATCAGATCTCGACATTCTCGAACGCACAGTTCGTCGAACTCGACATTCGCGACGAGGAGCGACTGGAGACAGCGCTGTCGGATGTCGACGTGGTCTGTCACCTCGCGGCGATCAGCGGGATTCCGGATTGTGAAAGCGATCCCGACCGTGCGTTCTCGGTCAACGTTCAGGGGACGGAGAACCTCGCGTGGTACTGCCGCAAACACGGGATTCCGCTGGCCTTTGCCTCCAGTATGGCTGTGATCGGCGAACCGGTCGAGTTTCCGATCGGAGCGGAACACCCGCGGGATCCGGTGAGTCTCTACGGCCTGACGAAGAAGATGAACGAGGACGACATCCACGATCTCGCCCGCAGTGCGTTCCCCGCACACCTGTTCCTCACTGCGAACCTCTACGGGACGCACGAGTTCGGAAGAGAGGAGGTGACCAAGCAGACAGTAATCAACATCTTCGTCCGACGCGCACTGGATGACGAGCCACTGACGGTCCACCGACCTGGAACGCAGACGTTCGATTTCATCCACGTGAAGGACGTCGCCCGGGCGTACCGGCACTCCGTTTCGGCTCTGCTGGACGAGGATAACGGCGCTGCAGACATCCCGCTCGCGAGCGGCGAGCAGTTGAGCGTCACCGATGTCGCGGAACTGATCCAGCGCGTCTGTCAGGAGGAACGAGGTTACGAGCCGGCGATCGAGTACGTCGAGGACCCGCGAGAGAGCCAGCCCACTGGGCCGGACTTCACCGTCGATACCGCGACTGCGCGGGAGCGACTCGGATTCGAGACCGAACATACAGTCGAGGAAACGGTCCGGCGAGCGCTCCAGCAGGGCGAGTCGTAAACGAACGTTCGACACAAAATATTGAACACGCCCCACCGCGAGAAAGGTAGTATGAAGGCAGTTGTCCTCGCCGCCGGCGAGGGGACGCGACTCAGGCCGCTCACGCGGACGCGGCCGAAGCCGATGATTCCCATCGGTAACCAGCCGCTTCTCGAACACGTCCTCGAAGCCGCACGCGAGGCGGGTATCGAGGAGTTCGTGTTCGTCGTGGGCTACAAGCGCGAACGGATCCAGAGCTACTTCGGTGACGGCGACGACTGGGACGTCGACATCGAGTACGCCGTCCAGAAGACGCAACTCGGAACCGGTCACGCGCTATTGCAAGCCGAATCACAGGTCGAAGGCGAGTTCATCGCGCTCAACGGCGATCGCATCGTCGAACCGAGCGCGATCTCGGCGGTTATGGACGAGCGACGGAGTACGGGAGAGTCCATCATTGCCGTGACGCGGCACGAGCACCCCGAAAACTACGGCGTGGTCGAACTCGAAGGTCGGGCGGTTCGTTCTATCGAGGAGAAACCGCCGGCGTACACCGTACAGACCGATTACATCAACGCCGGCGTGTACGGACTCGACGACTCGATCTTCGAGGCCCTGCGGTCTGCGGAGGCCGAAGGCGAGCTTGGGATCACGACCGCGCTCCGCGAACGCCGTGACGGGCTGCGTGCCGTCCCGTTCGACGGCCTCTGGCTCGACGTCTCTCACCTCTGGGACGTGGTCTCGGTCAACGGTCGCGTGCTGGACCGGCTCGAACCGTCCGACTCGTCGACGGCCGCTATCCACGAGCGAGCGACGGTCGTCGACCAGACGTCGCTCGGATCCGACGTTCGCATCCGACCGGGGGCGACGGTGTTGCCCGGCACGTCACTCGGCGACAACGTGGTGATCGGATCGAACGCCGTCGTCGCGAACGCGGTCGTACTTCCGGATGCGCGGATCGGTGACGGCGCGGTCGTTCGTGACTGTATCGTCGGTGAGAACGCCTCTATCGGGCCGAACGCGACGGTCGAAGGTGGCGAGACGAACGTCGTCGTCGACAACGACGTGTACGAGCAGGTACGCCTGGGCGGTGTCGTGGGCGACAACGGGTCGCTCGGCGGTGGCGTTACGCTTTCGCCGGGAACCGTGCTCGGCAATCAGACGACCGTCGAATCGGGGTGTCACGTGAGCGGGCGGATCGAACACGACGCGGTCGTGCGGAGGGGATAAGATGTGTGGAATCATCGGATACGTCGGTCGGGAAGACGCATTGCCGATCCTGAGAGACGGGCTCTCGAACCTCGAATACCGCGGTTACGACTCGGCGGGAGTTGCCCTCGGTGGTGGGAGCTTAGATGTCTACAAGAAGGAGGGCGAGCTCTCGGCGCTCACCGAAATTCTGCCGGACAGTTCGACGGCGACGATGGGCATCGGCCACACCCGGTGGTCGACGCACGGCGAGCCCACGGACGTGAACGCTCATCCGCACACGAACGAATCGGGCGACGTCGCGGTCGTCCACAACGGGATCATCGAGAACTACGATACGCTGCGGAAGGAGCTCGAAGCACGCGGCCACGAGTTCACGAGCGATACCGACACAGAGGTCGTCCCGCACCTCGTCGAAGAGGAACTCGAACCCGAGCGTGACCTCGTCGACGTGGTTTCGAGCGTCGTCGATCGGCTCGAGGGGAACTACGCGCTCGGCGTCGTCGTCGCGGATCGCGATGGCATCGTCGCGACGCGACGCGGAAACCCGCTCGTGCTTGGATTCGCCGACCACGGGACGTTCCTCGCGAGCGACGTCCCCGCGTTCGTCGAACACACCCGGCGCGTGAGCTATCCGGAAGAAGGTGACGTGATTCATATCACCGAAGAGGGCGCGACGGTGTACGTCGACGGCGAGGAAGTCTCACGTGCGGTGCAGGAGGTCGACTGGGACGCCGAAGCGGCTGAGAAAGGCGGCTACGAGCACTATATGCTCAAGGAGATCCACGAGCAGCCGACGGCGCTCCGCCAGGCGATTTCCGGTCGGGTCGACGAGATGAAAGGCGAGGTCGACCTGGAGATCGACCTGCCGAAAGAGTACCTGAACTCGCTGGAGGAGGTGCAGTTCATCGCCTGCGGGACATCGTATCACGCGGGGCTTTATGCGGCGAAGCTGTTCGAGGAGCACGCCGACGTTCGCACCTCCGTGGAGGTCGCCTCGGAGTACGAATTCGACGGCGGGCGCGACCCCTGGCGGACGCTCGTGGTGGCCGTCACGCAGAGCGGCGAGACGGCCGACACGCTGTCCGCACTCAAGCGGGCCAAGCGCGCCGGCGCACGAACGCTGGCAGTGACGAACACGCTCGGGAGCACGGTAACCCGACTGGTAGACGATACGGTGTTCATCCGCGCCGGCCCGGAGATCGGCGTCGCCGCGACGAAGACGTTCTGCTCGCAGGTGGCGACGCTAACGCTAGTGGCAGTGCACGTGAGTCGGCAGCGCGGAACGATTTCGACGGCGGACGCCCAAGAGTTGCTGTCCGACATACGTGGTTTGCCAGGGGCCGTACAACAGGTGTTGGATAACGAGGAGCAGGTGCGTCTGGCAGCAGAAGAGTACGCCGACGGCGACGCGTTCTTCTTCATCGGGCGACGGTTAGGGGCTCCGGTTGCGTTAGAGGGAGCGCTGAAGCTGAAGGAGATTTCGTACGATCACGCCGAGGGGTTCCCCGCAGGGGAACTGAAACACGGGCCGCTGGCGCTCGTGACGTCTGAGACGCCTGTGCTGGCCGTGTTGACTGAGGGGGCCAACGCTGACGAGACGCTGAATAACGTGAAAGAGGTGGAATCTCGGGGCGCACCCGTGATCGGGTGTGCCTCAGACACGGTAGGTGATGCTAAGAAATTCGCCGATGAGGTGTTTTGGGTGCCCGAACTAGGCGAGCTAGAGCCGCTCGTGGCGAACGTCTACTTCCAGTTGTTCAGTTACCACGTGGCGAATCTGAAAGGTCGGGCTATCGACAAGCCGCGGAATCTAGCGAAGAGTGTGACGGTGGAATAAGAGATCCGATCCTCTATGTCCAATTATGTTTAGTTAGGAATACTTGGGTGGAGTGAATCTCTGGTTTTCTATCCAGGGACTGCCCGCCTAGGCAGGTCCGCGGATGGGACTGCTGGATTTTGTAAACCGGCGGTAGATACCCGCGTCGACCATGCAGCTGGGTATCCAGCTCCATTTGCAAGATTATCGTGTTTGATATCGTCTCTGTCCTTACCAACCGGGGCGTCGAACGCTGTCATTCCCCCGTTCACAACTGGATCCAGAAAGTCGATCTACAGCCTACAAGAGGATTACATCCGAAGGAACTTTGGTGACTCTTGGCTGAAAACCGAGCGGTGGGCAATGGTCAACAGCACGAATACGGTAAAACCGAGAGATATACGTAACATCTTAATTATATATGAGTACTAACGTCAAGACGATGGATGTGCTCTGGCTTCGGCCAACTGTTGGGACCCACATCAGCACCCGCCGCGAGCGCATCCGAGAGGGACTAGTTGATCGCGGCGTGTCGGTGGATATCGTAGATTCGAGTGGTCTAGATGCGATCAAGGCGATACGGACAGCTCTAAGTGGAGACTATGACCTCGTCGTCGGGACTGTTCGAGTCGGGGCCTACTACGGTGATCTGCTCTCACGGCTGGAAGGAGTCCCATTCGTTGTTGAAGTGACTGAGCCAATAGAACGTGTTGAAGACGACCTCTCCCGCCCAATCTTCCGGTTTTTCAGCTGGTACGAGTGGAAACTGCTCAAACGTGCCGATGCCCGGTTTTTTGTTGAGGCTGACGTGCTTGAACGGGCGCGCTCCCGTGGACTTGACGGCCACTTGGCACGCAACTCCGTCTGGTACGATAAGTTTGCCAACCCCGATCCATCTGTCGTGGAGAGCGCACGTGAGACACTCGAAACATTGGGGCTGGACTTCGACGCACCACTAGCTGTGTACATTGGGGGGTTCAATAAACAGCAACACATCCCCGAGATACTGACAGCAGTTTCCGAGTGTCCCGGTTGGGAGTTCCTGTTCCTCGGTGAGGAAGGTCGACACGTGGATAAAGTTCGAGCAGCGGCTGAGACACACGAGAACGTCTATTTCCCCGGCGTTGTTCCCCACGAGGAAGTTCCGGGCTACCTCTCTTTTGGTGATGTCGGCTTTTCACTGTCGGCAGGTGAGCGGCCCCTCAAGTTGCTGGAGTACGGAGCGGCCGGCCTCACCGTTCTCGGCATACCCGGACGACGCGAACGTGTCTTCTCTGGTGAGGAAGTACACTTCATTGAACCCTCACCTGAGAACATCGCGGATGCACTGGAGAAGATTCGACAGACTCCTGAGCAGGTTCCCGCCACTGGGTCTGCGCTGCAGGAGTACGCGAAGCAGAATTCCTGGGACAAGATTGCTGCGATGTACTACGACGTATTCCGTGACTTGATAGAGTGACTGCTGATTACGTTATCCGTCGGATAAAGTCCTCAACCGACGTTTCGATGAGTTCCGTATCGAACTGAAGGCCTCCAACCGGGACGTCAACCACTTGTTCGAGTGTCGTGGCCGCAATCGGTCCGCACAGAAGTCCGTCAACCCCATCTTTCTCTGCGCGTACACCCCTGATGATTTCCTCCTCAATCGATTGGGATGGGAGCGGTTTGATTCGATACTTGACGTCGTCAATCTCAATATGGTTAGGCGCACGATCACAGGCGCCACGTGTGGTAATCAGGCCGATTGTAGGTTGTGTGTAACCTTCTTCCTCCTGGATCCCGTGAATTATTTTCTGAAGCGTTTCAACGCCGAAATTTGTATGACGTCCACTTGTTATCTTGTAGAGTGTGCTCTCGGAGATGTCGTAACGTTCCGCAAACTCCTCTATCGTCAGATTCTGCTGCTGTAATGCTTCAGATAGGCGCTCATCGAATTCACCGGTAACAACACCACGGAGAACCTCATCCCACATTGTCCGTAAATTGAGCGGGGGACAAAATAAATTCCATCCTTGGAACCGACCTAACTTCCACCACACGAGATCAATGAATCCACACCCGCCGGTATACAGAACACGTTGTAGAAAAACAGCTCCAATATACTACAGTATCCGGAAATATAGTTTCCATAGAGTAATATTTTTACCGTGGTATTGAGCACTGTTCGCATATGGATCGACGAACGTACCTTCAAGGAATCACCTCAGCTGCTGCGGTCGGAGTTGCCGGCTGTACTGAAATACGCGGAAGTCAAGGTTACCCCAACGAATCGATCACAATCATCGTTCCTTGGGCACAGGGCGGTGGAACTGATCGGTCGACACGTATCCTCGTCTCTCCCTGGCAAGAAGAACTAAACGCTGAGTTCGTAGTGGAGAACTACCCGGGCGGTTCGACACAGGTCGGTGGCGAACGGTTGTACAATGCCGAACC
The DNA here is from genome assembly GCF_003665925.1 of Halobellus sp. Atlit-38R. Lineage (NCBI taxonomy): Archaea > Methanobacteriati > Methanobacteriota > Halobacteria > Halobacteriales > Haloferacaceae > Halobellus > Halobellus sp. Atlit-38R. The sequence continues at coordinate 12,863 of NZ_QXIJ01000024.1, read as the reverse complement.
AGACGGGCATACCGTCTCGATGTGGAACCTCCCACAGATGAACGCGACCCGCTTGTTCCAGAACGCCCCCTATACCATCGAGGACTTCGACTACATCGGGACGAACCACTTCGACCCGACGATGTGGTTCGCCGGAACACAGACGCCGTACGAGAATATGACGGACCTCATCGACGACGCCAGGGAGCGGCCGGGCGAAATCACAGTTGGTCTCACGTCCGCGGTTGGGAACACCGCACTCTCGGCGCTTCTCGTTCAGGACACGTACGATGTTGAGTTCAACCTCGTGAACCTTGAGGGAGGGTCAAGCGTTCGTCAGAACGTCCTCGGAGGACAAGTTCCAGTCGTCGTCAATCAGCCGTGGGCGTTCAATCCTGCGAATGTTGGGGAAGTAACACCACTTGGCTCGCACACCGCTGAGCGCCAAAGTCTTTGGCCGGAGACCCCTTCATTCGCTGAGTTAGGTCTTGACGACATTCCGCTCGTTGACGAAGGACTTGGACAGTGGAAACTGATGATGGCCCCAGGGGGGCTCAAAGAGGAGTATCCTGACCGGTACCAGACCCTCGTAGACAGCTACAAACGTGCTATGGAGACGGAAGAGTATCGAGAGAGCGCGGCTAAACAGGGAAACCTCAACAAAATTCTCAGATACAACGAGCCCGACAATACGTTCGAAATCGTACAGAGTGTTAGCGACTCGATGCGGGAGTTTGAAGGTCTCTTCGACACATTCCGCAACCGATGACAACGCTCTCGATCCGGGGCTACAGGCTCGAAATCGACGCCACAGAGTTGATTTTTCCGTTCGTCGTTCTCGCGTTCTGTGCGGTATACTATGTCGATACACGGGGGCTCCCAGATCGGTCATTGTTGTACGCGGAACCAACTCTGTACGCGACAGTACTCCTTGCGCTTGCCGTAGTCGCCGTCTTCGGCGTTCGGATCAACCCTGACGACACACAGCAGAGTCAGTCAGTAAGCAGTATGTCCGGCTTCACCAGTGACGGGTGGCACTCGAAAGAGGTACTCCGCGTCCTCCTCTTGACAGTTGCATACCTCATCGGTATGCGTATCCAGTTCATCTTAGCAACGCTTCTGTTTCTCGGAGGGACGTTGTACGTTCTAGGCGAGCGTACCCCGAGAATTCTCATCGCGTACTCCACTGTCTTGACGGCGATTATCTATGCAGTGTTCGTGCTCTGGCTTGGGATACCATTATGAGTGGCTCAACACTTCTCCTCGCAAGTGTGATCGGAGAGGGAATCGGGTTACTATCACATCCTGCTGTCATCGCAGCCATCTTCGTCGGTGTGGCAGTTGGTATTGTCTTCGGAGCCATCCCCGGCTTCTCCGCGACGATGACGATTATACTGTTTACGCCTGTCACGATCCCTTTCGACCCTTCAGTCGCGCTGATTTTTCTGGTCTCAGCCTACGGGGGGGCTGTGTATGCCGGATCGATTCCCGCAATTCTGATTAATACTCCCGGCGCACCCGGCTCGGTCGTCACCTGCTGGGACGGATACGAACTCACGAAGGCTGGACGTGCGACGTACGCACTTACAGTGTCTGCCGTGGTGTCGGGGTTTGCTGGTATCATTGCCGCGATTGTCCTCCTTGCGGCCGGCCCTGTACTCGCTGACTTCGCGCTCGGCTTCGGACCGGTCGAACTATTTCTCCTCGCGATATTCGCACTCACCATCATTCCCGCTGCAAAAGGTCAATCTCTGCTGAAGGGTTTGCTAGGCGGCACCTCCGGACTGCTGATCGCTACGGTTGGGAGCGACCCCCAACTCGCACAGCCACGAGCGGTTTTCGGTCAACCGTTGCTTAGGAGTGGTATCGATTTCGTCGTAGTACTCATCGGTCTGTTCGTGTTCACGGAGATGCTTTTTCTCGCAGCGCGGGGATCGATACTCGAAAACGGTGCCGGCGAATCGGACGACCGAACACAGATTTCTGAGGGGATCCGCGCCGTCCTCCAACGCCCGGTCGAGTTCCTGCGTGGGACCTTCATCGGCGTTTTCATCGGCTCGCTACCGGGTGCCGGCGCGGACGTTGCAAACTTCGTCTCGTACAACGAGGCGAAGCGCTGGGCGTCGAATCCCGCAGAATTCGGCACGGGAATTATTGAGGGCGTCATCGCTGCGGACTCCTCAAACAACGCAACTCAGGGGGGTGCGCTCATTCCTACATTGACTGTCGGCATCCCTGGAAGCGGTTCGACGGCCGCGCTGTTGAGCGCGTTCGCGATTCACGGCCTCAACCCTGGTCCAGGTCTGTTCGGGCGCTCTGGTACACTCGTGTACGCCCTGATATTCTCGCTGTTCCTTGGTAACGTTCTCGTCTTGGTCTACGGCCTCAGTGGTGCGCGGTACTTCGGTAAGATTTCCCGGATTCCGATCCGGTACCTTATTCCCGTTGTCACCGTTCTCGCGATCGTCGGAGCATTTGCTGTTCGCAACACCTACATCGATGTCCTCATTATGATTCTCTTTGGGCTAGTTGGCGTTGTTCTCGTCGTGAGCGATTATCCAATGGTGAGCGTCGTCATCGGCGTCATTGTTGGTGGTTTCGCCGAAGAAGGATTCGTACAGGGATGGACAATCAACCAAGGTAACGCAGTTCAGTTCCTTACTACGAGCAACATTTCCGTTGCGCTCCTCGTGTTAATTGCCTTCTCACTCGCCGTTACAGCGGTTCGAGACAAGCAAGCCGAGTGATGCTGCAAACTCTGCATCACTTCTCCACTGGTTTCTCTTCGTCTCCACATATGTGAAACGAAACGGACACTATTATCGAAGCATCGAGAGACCTCTCGTTTCTGCTCGCTACGTCAAAGTTCTGTTTCGCTCCTTAATCGATAGGTCGTGCAGGTGAACCAACGACGAGGGTGTCCTCGTCAACGTCGTCCAATACCGTCGAGTTCGCGCCCACCTCCGCAGAGTCCAGGATACTTACGTGACTGCCAACAACGACGTGCGGGTGGATTCTGACGTCATCTCCCGTCGTCGAACTCCCGGCAAAGTGACACCCCGGGCTCATCCGGTTTCGGGCGCCGATATCGACGTTGTGTGCAAAGCTACACAAATTGTGTATTTTCGATCCTTCGCCGATCCGTGTCGTATCGAAGGTTGCCCTGTCAACCGAGCAATTCACGCCGAAGTGAACGTCGTCCTCGATGACGACGCTCCCTTCGTGAACTTTGTTCATAACCCTGTTGTCAGCCGTGAGCTGATATCCGAACCCTGATTGGCCGATTGACGTTCCCGTTCCAAGGATACAGCGATCTCCTATCGAGACGTTCTCCCCAATCGTAACGCCTGGTCCCAACATACACTCGTCGCCAATAGTAACGCTTGGACCGATAGTTACGCCAGGGCCGATAACGCAACCGTCACCTAGCGTCGCTTCGGGAGAAATAGTCGCCGATGGGTGGACTGACTCGCTCGGCCGCCGTTCAACGAAGAAATCGTGAACGGTCATAACGAAATCCGGCTGTGGCGTCGGCGACAGGATCAGCGCGCACTCGACGGGCTCGTCCGGGTGTACCGAAGTAATCACGACACCGGCATTCGAGTCCAACAATTCCTTTTCATATCCCTCTTGACAGTACGCCAGATCTTCAGGTGTCGCCTCGCCCAGGGAGGCGAAGCCCGAAACACTCTGCTCTTTTCCCCTGTGTTCTCTATTCAGGTAGGATGCGATTTCAGTCGAGTGGTGCTCTCTGTTCGTGCGTTCGAATCGGATGTTATTTGTCGACATAGGTGTGTATCGGCGACTTTCGTGGATACTGTTCAGATGATGTCATTCGAACGGAGTTCCTCTATCTCTATATCAGACAAGCCGAGACGGGACCGCAATACCTCTTCGTTGTGTTCCCCCTTCGTGGGTGATGGTTCAATCGCCGCATCCGGACTCTCAGAAAATTTAATTGGTGATCCTGGTACTTTGATTTCACCGGCTTCCGGATGGTCAATTTCGACAACAGAATCTCGCTCTTGGAGGTGCGGGTCATTCAAGACCTCTTGTATCGTCTGGACTGCACCACAGGGAATTCCGCGGTCGAGGAGGCGTTCTTCGGCGATATCCGTCTCGAGTTTTTTTGTCCAAGACTCGACAATTCCGTCGACCTCGTCGATGTTATTCACCCGGTCGACGTTCGTTTCGAACCGATCTTCACCGAGTAGGTCTTCTCGGCCCATTAATTTGAGCAGTTGACGCCAGTGTTCGTCCGAGGCACAGATTATTGTAATAAAGCCATCTTTTGTCTCGTACGCGTTATAGGGCGCTTTTGCCATCGCGCTATGGCGGTTCCCCGTTCGGGACGGTGTCGACGGATCCCGATACTGAATGGCTAATTGCGACAGCAACGACGGGACCACCGCGTCGTACATACCGACTTCGACGAGCTGACCACTTCCCGTCCGCTCTCGTTCGTAGAGTGCCGCAAGAATGCCGCTCACGAGGTGGATTCCGCCGAAGAAATCTCCCGGAGCGATGCCGGTCTTCGTCGGCTCCTGATCAGGATACCCAGTCACGTCCATCACCCCGCTCGTCGCTTGGACGATGAGGTCCATCGCAAGCCGGTCTTTCTTTGGCCCAGTTCGACCAAACCCGGTCCCTTGTGCGTATATCAGCTCCGGATTGATCGAAGAGAGCGTCTCGTATCCTAGGCCCAACTTCTCCATCGTCCCGAGCGAGAAGTTCTCAATGACGACATCGACGTCGTCAACTAGAGACTTAAACAGCTCTTTCCCACGCTCAGATTTCAAATTGAGCGTGATTCCTTTTTTATTGGAGTTCAGCATTATCAATTCTTCTGGCTCCCCTTCTTCGACGCGCGACCGTAATGGTTCTCCGAATGGCGGTTCGACCTTTATCACGTCCGCCCCGAGATACGAGAGAATGAGCCCGCAGTACGGCCCGTTATAGATCTGGCCTACGTCCAGAACCTCTATGCCTTCGAGCGGCTGTTCCATACCTCTGCTCCAAGGCAGAACAAATTAAAAATTGTTATCGGTTCAAATGGTAGGTATCGACACAGTTTTGAAAATCCCGTGATGAAGTGGGCTATGGTTTCGACTGGCGACATCGACCAGAATTTCGAATTTACCTACGAGACCTATCGGGATTTACTGGAACAGCTCCGGAGCCGAGGGTATCAGTTTAGAAAGTTCGACGATCGACTCAGCGAAAAAGAAATCATCTTGCGACACGACGTCGACTGGTCTCCGGCAAAAGCGCTCCGGATGGGGCAGGTCGAACAGGAATACGACGTCACTGCTACATACTTTTTTATGCTCTCTAATCCGCTCTACAACGTGTTCTCAGAGTCCGTTCTGAAAATAATCGAGAAGCTGCAAGCAATGGGACACGAAATCGGCCTGCACTTCAGCTCTCATCAGTACTGGGACGAAGAAACTACTCCCCCAAAGGAATCACTCGAAGACCGCGTGCAGTCAGAAATCAATATATTGGAGACTCGTATCGAAGGGCTGTCGTCGGCGGTGTCGTTCCATATGCCGCCTGACTGGGTATTTGGTGAGGTGTTCGACTCGTTCGTTAACACGTACAACGGATACTGCTTTGACGATCTCGAGTACATCGCCGATTCGAGACAACGGTGGAGATCTGAACCACCATTCGCAGACGGCTATCCGGACAGGGCGCAGATCTTGGTGCATCCGGGCTCGTGGGGGGACAAAGACGCTTCGTTCGGCGAACGGATCGAGCGTGACATCGAAGCGAAGTTTGACGAACTCCGAGAGCAGTTCGAGTCCGCGTATCGGGTCAATTTCAACTCTGCGTAGCGTTCTGATTCCATCCCGAACCGATCGTATAGAGCGAGTGGCGATCCGTATCAAGGTCGATCGCGTCTCTACCGTCAATGATGACGAGGTCGTCGAACTCGTCCCACGCTATCTCTTGGAACGGTTCGTGTGCAGTCACGAGCACAACTGCGTCCGGATCGATGTCGTAGAGTTCCTCGACAGTCAGCGGTATCGCTCCCTCAAACTCCGATAGGTCCTCCATCACCGGATCGACCGCATACACATCAGCTCCCTGGCCGACCAACCGTTCGACGATCGGCTTGGCGGGTGTGTGTCGCGTTTCCGGGATCCCTGGATAGTAGGTGACACCAAGCACAGCGATCGTCGCATCACCGATGCGAAGGTCTGCTGCGTTGAGTCCCTCGAGGAGTTTATCGACGGTGAACGACGGCATCGAGTCGTTGACTTCCCTGGCTGTCCGCATCAGTGGTCCCAGCGTCTCGAAGTGTTCGATCAGGAAGTATGGATAGTAGGGAATACAGTGTCCCCCAACACCAGCCCCAGGATCGTGGAGATTGACGTAGGGAGTATCATTTGCGACATCGATCGCCTCAAGTACGTCTATACCTGTCTCGTCAACGAACCGGGCGAGTTCGTTGACAAGAGCGATGTTGACGTCACGGTAGACTCCTTCGAAGAGCTTGACCGCCTCGGCGGTGGTTGCATCAGAGACTGTAACAACCTCGTTGTCAGTGAGTTCTTCGTATATCGCCGCTGCCGCGTTCGTGCTTTCCGCGTTGATTCCCCCGACTACTTTCGGGTAACTCCCGCGGATGTCCTCAAGCGCTCGACCGCTTTTTGTGCGTTCAGGACAGAAAGCGACGCCGAAGTCACCCTCGTCGAGGTCACTCTCCTCCCGTATGAGCGGCGCGACGACATCGCTGCACGTACGAGGTGGAACAGTCGATTCGACGACAACGAGATCGCCAGCGTCGATGCCGGTGGCGATGTCTGAGACCACAGCCCGAACCGTCGAGAGGTCCGGCTCGCTGTCCTCCGTCACCAGTGTCGGGACGATTATCACGTGGACCGCTGCCTCCCGCGCCGCGGACTCCGAGTCAGTCGTCGCTCGCAGTGCGCCGTCGGCAACCGTCTCTGCCACCAGTTCACCGAGTCCCGGTTCGTGATCGAATGGGGACCGTCCACCGTTGATCGTCTCGACGATCTCAGCGTCTACGTCTACCCCTCGAACGTTCCTCGTTACGTCGGCGTAGACTGCGGCGAGGGGCAGCCCCATTTTCCCTAAGCCGTAGACTGCGATCGGGACTTCACCCCTCAGAAGGGCTGTTCGCTTCGTCTCCTCTGCTGAACGTGGATCGTACAGTTTCATAACTTACGACTCCCCGTTGCCGGGAATACTTCGTCCTCGACCGCTAGTGCGAGCCGCACTGCAGCGAGACCATCCTCTGCTGGGACTGCCGGTTCTTGATCGCCCGACACGGCAGCGAGGAACGATCGGAGCTCTCGTTTCAGTGGTTCTACGTTCTCGACGAATGGTCGTTCGATGACGCTCTCGTGACGGTACCGAGTCTCGTCGTCTCTGCTCACCATCTCTCGCATCGATCCGCGGTAGATTTCGACGCGCCGGTCGAGGTAGTCGACGTTGACGTACCCCTCGTCGGTGGCGATGCCCAGTTCTCGAATCTTCTGTTGGGTGACTCTGCTCGCCGTGAGCGTCGCCACCGCGCCGTCACTGAATGTGAACGTTGCAGTGGCGTGCTTGCCGTCTTCACGGCCAATCCCGTCGATACATTCTGGTTCTTCCCCTGCGAGTGTCCGGACGATGTCGAGGTCGTGGATCATCAGATCCGCGACGACCGAGTCTTGGATATCGCGCTCCGGGTCGGGACCGAGTCGACGCACTTCGTACGCGAGCACTTCCTTGCCGGCAAGCACGTCCTCGAGAGCGAGAACAGCGGGGTTGTACCGCTCGATATGTCCAACCTGTATCAGTACGTCCTCGTGCTCGGCTAGGTCGATGAGTTCCTTGCCGCGTTCGGGATCGGCCACGAACGGTTTTTCGACGAGGACATCGACACCTGCCTCGATACATTTCCGGGTGATCTCATAATGAAACTGGGTGGGAACGACTACTGAGACGGCGTCCGCCCGCTCTATGAGGGCGTCTAGATCGAGCGACGCAGTCTCGTACCGCTCAGCAATTTCCGCGGCGCGCCCCTCGTCTGCGTCGCTGACTCCGACGAGGTTGGCCTCCTGAAGCGTGCTGTAGATCCGGGCGTGGTTGCTACCCATACTCCCGACGCCGATGACGCCGACATTGATCATCGCTTGCCCTCCGTGTACGAGCGGACGGCGTCGGTAATCGTCTCAATGTCTGTTTCGTCCACATTAGGATGGACAGGGAGCGAAAGCACTTCTCGGCTTGCTCGCTCGGCGACAGGCGATTCGTGAGTGACGTGATCGTAGGCCGGCTGTTCGTGAATACAGGTCGGGTAGTATACCGCACTTCCTACGCCCTGTTCTTCGAGGTGGGTTTTCAGCGCGTCTCGGTCCTCGTGACGGATAGTGTACTGGTGGTAGACGTGCATCCGTCCCGCCGGTTCGACCGGGGTCGTGACTGCAGTTTCTTCAAGTTGTTCGGTCAGCACTGCGGCGTTCTCCCGGCGCCGCTCCGTGTACTCTGGCAGGCGCTCCAGTTGTGCTCGGCCGAGCGCGGCCGCGACGCTCGTCATCCGGAAGTTGTGGCCGAGGCGGACGTGTTCGTAGCTTCCACCGTCCATAGAGCGGCCGTGGTTGATAAACGAAGCAGCGCGCGCTGCAATCTCCTCATCGTCAGTGGTAATCATTCCGCCCTCGCCCGTGGTCATATTCTTGGTCGGATAGAAGGAGAAACAACCAACGTCCCCGATAGATCCGACCTTCTGGCCCTCAACCGTCGCACCGTGGGCCTGTGCAGCGTCCTCGACGAGTGGGAGACCGTGGTCGTCGGCGATGTCAGCCAGTGCATCGAGGTCCGCCGGGAGGCCATAGAGATGAACTGCGAGAATCGCGTCGACGGACTCAGATTCCAGTACGTCGCGGACCGAGTCGGGGTCCAGATTGTACGTGTCGGGTCGTACGTCGGCGAAGACCGGTTTCGCCCCTGCGAGTCGGATCGCGTTGGCGCTGGCGACGAACGAGAACGGCGTCGTCAGCACGCGGTCGCCCTCGCCGATGCCGAGCGCTTCGAATGCTGCGTGTAGCGCTGTCGTGCCGTTTGCAGTGGCGACCGCGTGGTCTACATCACAGAACTCGGCGAACTCCTCTTCGAAGGCGCGGACCTCCGGGCCGTCCGCCAACATCCCCGAGTCGAGCACGTCGGCGACAAGATCGTGTTCTTCAGCTCCCATCTGCGGGTTCGCAATCGGAATCATCACTCAACTATTTCCTCGTAGGAGGTCTTCGTCAGATACACTTTTTGATCATTCAGGTACGTATAAGCAGGTTCGAACGGCGGGAAATCCAGCGCTCGGATCTTGTCGTATATTTGGACTTTCTGATCTGGGTCACAGAGTTCGTCTAGCAGAATTTCCTTCTCGCCATCAAGACTATTCTTGCTGTAAAAGTATTCCTTACTCTCAAAATTCTTTTGCGGTGTCCGCATTTCGTGGACCTCTCCAGAGATGATGTGAGGAATCATCTCCTCAAACAGTTCGATGGATGCCTGCTCGGTCTTTTCATAGAGCGACTTAGCCGTGTCCTCCTCGGTGATGTCGACGAAATTCCTAGCAATGATGTCGCCCGCGTCGACTTCCTCAGTCATAAAGTGGAAGGTCGTTCCGTACTTCCAGTAGTCGTCTTCTCTGGCATTCATTATCGCGTGGCTGAACGTGTTGCTGCCTCGGTATCGGGGGAGTTCAGCTTGGTGGAGGTTTAGTCCCCCCTTGTTAGCGTGTTCGAGTAAGTCACTACTCAGCACATTGAAATACAGAGTACTAATGAGATAGTCAAGATCGTATGTGAAAAGATCAGACTCCTCAACGACAGGATAACCGAGATCGGTAGCAAGTTTGTTCAGCGATCCTTCCCACCAGCCATTATGTTCTTGCGGATAGGTAACGACAGCCTCAACAGTAACCTCGTCAGTGTTGTCGAGGATTTTCAAACACTCTCTGCTCAACGGGCGACTTCCAAGTAACGCAATTGAGGCCATACTAGCAGATGATATGGAATCAGTATGTGTCTGTTGGTATGTTCTGACTATGTACTAGCTCTCGGTGGCACAAAGAACTGTGAGCATTTAGGAAGACTGACGGGGCTGTTTACTCAGAAACTATAGAATGCTGACAATTAGAGAGCCGTGACTACTCACCATCAAAGTGGCGAGTTCGGGTAGCAGAATCATAGGTGAACGGCGTCTACTACCAGAATAAGATATATGTATGGTGTAGACAGAGTGAGAGTATGAATATACTTCACATTGGGAATACTGCAGGGGTTGCCACCGCTTTACGGAATGGCCAGCGGCAATTAGGTCATAAAAGTGACATACTTATCATATCCAAAAACCAGAATGAATATGAGTATGATTATCGGTTTGAAATTAGTAATAGTCCATCTATCGTCAAGCGAATGATTAGTGCTACGACTCATCCGCTCAAATTCCAACGACTTATACAAAAATACGACATTCTGCACTTTCATTTTCACAGTATTATCGGTAGGGGTCCTTTTCCAAAAGGTCTTGAATTCCCTCTGTGGAAAGTGAATAATAAGAAAGTCATTAAACATCACCATGGTACGGATGTTCGCGCGACTGGACCGAGCTTTTTTGAAAGAAAATTTGCTGATGCAAGGCTAGTTTCAACTCCCGATCTTCTGCAATGGGATCCCGACGCCGAACTATTATTAAATCCGATAGATGTCTCAAGTATCAATTATGTTGGGACAGAAATCGATCATAAATCACCTCTGACAGTCGTACACGCACCTACTGACAGAGAAAACAAAGGTACAAAATATTTGATTGAGTCGGTAGAAAATCTAAGAGAAAATGGATTCAATATTGAGTTACAGATTGTAGAGAATGTAAGTCACAATGAAGTTTTAGAAAGATTCGCAGAGGCAGATGTCGTTGCCGACCAATTTTTACGAGGATGGCACGGTATGATTAGTTTAGAAGCGATGGCTCTTGGAAAGCCCGTAATTGTATATATCAATGAAGAATATGATCAGTATGCCACAAATATGCCTGTTCTGAACACTTCTGTGAAGACAATCGAACATAGTCTAAAGAAATTAATACGTGATGAGGGACTTCGTCAGCAACTTTCCCGAGACGGGAGAAAATATGTTGAAGAACATCGTGATACCGAGGCTGCTGCTCGTAAGTGTATAGAGATATATAACAACCTATGATTTTGGAAGAGAAGACGTGGCTCTGTTGAAATCCTATTTTTTCACTATATGCTGAAACTCTAGTAGGTGTAATTGCACTCTCACCAACTGCGGGATTCCCGAAATTTACCACGTAGGATAGAAATGTGCACTAGGAATACAGCAAACACACAAGCAGGATCTGTGTCCGTGAATACAGGTCAGGCGGTCTGAGAAAGAAACTTACTAAGAATGCACCTACACTGGCACTTCCAACGTCGCTGCGAATTGTACCGAAAGCGGGGTCGTGACGCTCTCAAAAACGCTATCAAAACAACGCCGTGAGGTCAACAATGTGCTACACAAAAGCGAAAAGCTAAGCCTATTTGGGTTATCAAGAGTTGAGTTACCTATGAATCTCCCATCAAAGGTATATGCAGGGTTAACAAGAGCTGGTTTGTATGGTTCTTTCAAATCTGTTGCCATTTCTATGAGGCATACTGGGGAACCAGATAAGATCATTTTACATTCAAAGAGGGTGCCATAGAACGATTAGCACACCAAAGAGCAGGGTGAACGCTGAGGTGGAATGAGTTCAGCGACCCTGCAAGATCACCCTTCGGTAGACTCGTTCTTCAATGTCGCGGAGACAGAGACGTTAGCGTTGGTTGAGCACCTCTCTTTCGAGTTTCTCGAAGAGTTCGACGTGTTCGCCCCGGCGGAGACGGGGCGAACACGAGACCACGAACCACCAGAGCTGATGCGTGGCTTCCTCCACTGCTACTACAAGGACATCTACGGCATTCGTCCCGTTGAACGAGAGCTTCGGAACACGGTCGTCTGGCTCAGCTGTGGCTTCGATCGACCGCCGTCGAGAGACGCAGTCGATCGCTTTCTCACCGATCTTGAACACATCGTTGACGAGGTGTTTGACCGACTCGTCGAGCAGGCCGCCCGCCGCGGCCTGCTCGACTTGACTTACTGCATCGATTCAACTGACGTGAGGGCGATGCCCGCCGATCAAGACGCGTCGAAGTGCTACGATCCAACCGACGACGAATACTACCACGGCTACGGCTGTACGATCGTCTCGACCGGACAAAAGATTCCGATTGCAGCTGAGTTCACCGAGAGCAAACAAGCGCCAGAAGAGACGGCGATGCGCGTCACACGTGACGCGCTCGTCGTCGCCAAACCGATCTGGATGGTCGGTGACAGCGCCTACGACACGCTCGACTGGCACGACCACCTGCTGGCCGCAGGTGTCGTGCCAGTCGCTCCGTACAACGCGCGAAACACCGACGACCCGAAAGACATCGAGTACAGGGTCGAAGACCGCATCGAGAAACACAGCGAGGACGTTCAGCTGAAGCAGTCCACGCTGGATGAGACGTACAACCGCCGTACTGGAGTCGAACGAACCAACGAATCAGTGAAGGACTGCGGCCTCGGGCGAACGCACGCCCGAGGCCGCGTCCACGCACGAGCGCAGGTGTTTCTTGCTCTGTGCCTTCGCCTCGTCGTCGCTATCACCAACTACGAACGCGGAGATAATCCGGGAAGCACGATCATCACGGTGTGAGAACTCCTATGAAAATCCTGCAACGAAAAATAGCAGGTGATTGATGATAATTATTGGGGTGAGCTTCAGCTCACCCGAATGTAGGCCATCGAATCACCAGACAGCAGTGATCTCCGACCGGTTCGTTA
>NZ_QXIJ01000023.1:0-25241 GCF_003665925.1 Halobellus sp. Atlit-38R | reverse complement strand
AGCCGACGCATAATCCTCGATGAGGAGGTGCTGTTGGACACAGCTCTTGCCTCCTCGTTCCTCTCGAAAAGTAGCCTCGATAAGCCGCCGCTGTCACGCGGTTCTCGTCTTAGCTAAAGACGGATGCACGGTCGATTTCTCGATCGAATAATCTGGCCCATAGTCGTCTCGTAGGTTTTCAACAACATCTCGAAGGTATCCACCAGCTGACGGTGCAATATAGACTTCATTGATGAGGGTTCTGGGTTCAATCTTCACGCCAACTCCGATACCAGGTCTGACTTCTATCCCATCTACGTCGATATCCTCAAGCGATTCATCATCCGTTAGAACGACACGGTACTCCTTTTCAAAGTCAAATATATCTCTCTTTGTGAAAATTGGTGCGTAATGCCCTATCGGTTCTTCACCGGTGCTATGATACTTGACTCTCCCGAATTCAATAGAGATGTCTAGTTGCGATAAGGCAGACCTGTCTATAGAGTTCTTTAGCTCTCCGACTGTTGTCTTAATGGCTACTCCGTTACTTCCTTCAACATATATTTTCCAGAGAGCTGCTGACTGGCTTTTTTTGATATTCCAACAAGTGACGTAATCGTCGGCGTTGTCGTCTACAAAATACTCCGTGTCCTCATCATCAGGTTCTTCGATATCCCACCTTTCCTTCTGAATCTTTTCTGCGGCTGATTGGGAGTATCTCCCTTCATAAGGGTCCTCAAATTTTGATCTGTGGGAAAACCATAGCTGCTCCTTCTGTAGCAGAGAAATAAATTTACCCAGACTCATATACCGCCAAATTGTCTCGGTTTCATCGACATCCGTTGGATACCATCCTTTAGTGCCATCTCGTCGAGCACTAATGTCGTCAAGAACCTCACTTGGGTTTGGATCGTGTTGATCAATATATGGCTCCTCTCGAGGATCGGGACCATCCATAACTATTCTTCTCTCGTTCACCTATCGGATAAACTTATTTTTCTGCTCAATCAAGAATAGACTGTCCGGCACTGCAGTTGACCCATTTCACGGCAGTAGATATTTATAAAATGTAAACTATATGTTTACATACGATGCCGATAGACTATCCCAAAGATGCCGACCCTCACTGTAAACGAGCCAAATTCATTCCGGACAAGCTGATCCAAGATACACTCGAGGAGACGGCTCAGCCACACTCGTCGCAATCGCACGAACTCGAAGAAATCAGAGATCTCCTCAGTCACTGTCAGCACAGAGCTGTTGAAGCGTGGGATTACTGGCTCGACAGCATCGGTCGCGGTGAGGGATCAATCGCGTTTGAGGATGAATCATTCATTATCGTCGATCAGGGGCAACACGAACGGCCTGGAGATCACTTGGATACCTACGAGGGCTCTGTCGACGTCGACGAATCTGCGGAAGACATTGTCACAGCAATCCACACCGCGATGGCTCAGGTGCTAACACACGATTCGTGGGACGATTCATATGCCTACGTGATCAGAAAACCGCCCCTATGGCAGATTACTGAGGAACACGCTGTCCGCCGTATTGGGTCTCTGGCCCGCGACCGCGGGAGCGTTGGACGTGGAACAGATGCCTTTGCGGTGGACGTCTACGGAGAGTCTCAGCAATCGTGGGCGGATAAGACGGATCGGACCCGCCAAGCGGTGAATAACAGTCTGAAGCGGGGAAACCAATCCGCAGCCTCTGAGTAATTGGACAACCCCTTGGACACGTCCTTACAATCCAATATTGATTTCGGGTGTTGGTAGTGACTCGACGAGATTTGACATCCACTCACGCTTGGCGTTCGTCTCTTCTTCTGCAATAATCCCTGCAGCCTGATTGAACCGGAATCGGACTTTCTTTGCCTCGGTTCTGATCTGCTCTCGCGCACGTTCCCATTCCTCCGCGGTGTAGGGTGGCTTACCGTAGACCTGTGCCAGTGCCGGGCGTTCTGCCACTAGCCGTCCGGGACGATGCTCGGCTAAGAGTGCCTGTACCTCGGCCTCGAATTCGGCCTTTTGTGATTCTATCTGGGAGCTACTCAGATTCGTCAGAGCGTCCAGCGTGTATTCTTCTTCCCACAACTCGAATGCCTCCTGCATTGAGTCCGAGGGAAGTTCGGGTTGTTCCTGCTGCCGGACGTGTTGGTGTGGATCCATACGAAGCCCTACGGGAGCGTATCAAAAAAAGCACCAGCCGTCCATAGGCGCGGGAACTTTTTACTAACCTGACTGGCAATTCCTGTGTGCTTCGAGCTCGGCCCGGATGGCTCATCGCAGTAATTGCTGCCTGTATATATGGAGAATTGATGCTGAATTCAGCCGATAAACTCTTTTGATTCGTGGAAATCGATTAAATCCTCGCCTTGGATCCCTGTTTCCTTTGAACTGATCCGCTGTATATCAACTTCTCCCCGTCTTTCGAGTTCTCGAATAGCCTCTCGATATGCCGACTCTGTATCATCACTGTATTTCCGCTCGTTACTGCTAATCTCAACTAGCTTTTTAAACGTAATAATATACTCTCCGAACCGATCAAGTAGGAATTGTTCTGTCGGCTCCCCGGTACCAGGTAACCGGGCTTGTTCACGGTCGTACTCTGGTTGTTTTGGAGCATATGCAAATTCGCCTGTGCCACAATGATTCATTACTTCTCGCATTGTCTTGAGCCCGTTAGGGTGATTTGTCCCGAACACTAGATAGTAGATCGTCTGTGTAGTTTCGGGTTCAGATATCATATATTCAAACGTTTTCTGAGGTCCATTTTCTTCTAATCGGTCGGTATAGTATTCAACTAGTGGAATCCAGTTTTTTGGATCGTATGCCTCAATTGCAGAAGCCCAGTTGTTTGTACCGAAGACGGTATTCAGGGCTTCTTGGTGGTCGTCCGATTGAAGAAATCGATTCATATCTCGTGACATAAAGGTGATCAAGAACTCGAATTGAGGAGTGGAGCCAATCTCCGTCACAACATTGTAATCTAAACTCCGAAATCCGAACGGGTCTATGAAAAAGAACGTTGGACAATCATCGCCTTGAGTACTCTCAACGATATCTAAAACCGCATTTTGGAATTTACCATTAAAATAACTCCGAGAGATATTTTCTGCTATACCTGTTGTATTTTCTAATGTCTCTTTGAGGATATTGTAGTTTGTCTTGTCCGCTTCAATAAAAACACACTCTGCCGTGTCAAATTGATTCTTTCTGTCCGTTAGCCGATCCAGAATGAGTTGCGGTGATCCTGGGTACTCTGCAGGGGTTTGGAGGTGTTCTAAGTCCAGCGGATCGGCACCTTCAGAATCAGCATACGAGCCACGCCCGGCAAAACAGTCTACCACTCGTACTTTATTCTCCTGTTCGGCTTGGAGATTATAGCTCGTGAGCTTATTCGTCCATGGCATCAGGTACTTTCCCAGCACCTCATGCTTAGCTTTTGTATGAGGTCGATAGACCCACTTTTTATCATTGTGATCAGACAGCGGCATCGTATGTTATCCTATGTAATTTCGTTGTCCCATTTTACTCTACCGGGCGGGGAACCATTCGACTACGGTTGTCAGAGACCTAGACCACCTGCGGAATCGACGGTAGACACGATTCGGGGGTATCGCGTTCGGCGAACTCCTCTGGCGATTGCCGATCCCGCCAAGACTGGAGCCACAACGCTGTTTCGTCGTCGACGTGCTTGATGAGTTGCTTATCGGGCCAGAGGTGCACCGGGAGATCCAGCTCCCGCCCGATCTCTTGGACCCACCGCAGGTGATTCGTCGCGTACTCAACCCACTGTTCACGACTCCGTAACGCATCCAATTCCTGAGCTAACACCTCTTCTCCGGTTTCCCGAGCTGCTTCAACCGTCATCTCGAAGTTCCCTCCGCGGGGGTTGATTGGTTCGTGGAAGACAACGGCCGGATCACACTCAGCCACACGCTCTAACTGCTCTCGGAGATCTGCCTTGTTCTGGGTTGGATAAGTCGGGCTCATACTGACGAACGTCTGAACACCATAGTCGTTGAATTCTTTTAGTCCGCGGAGCCGTTGTCCTGGGGCTGGTGCATTCGGCTCGATAGCCCCTACCAGATCGGCATCCATACAAGGAATCGACGAGCCTACGGTAACATATTCTCCCGCTTGCTGGAACACGTCCAAATCTTGGAGCGCCAGAATCGGATTTCGCGTCAGAACCCGTGTGTACTTCTCGTGGCTAGTCAGTGCCTCAACGACATTCCGAGTGATCTCCCCTGCTCGCCCATCCATATAGCAATCTGTCGAGAAAGATACCCCAACGACACCTTGTCCACGCTCAGTCTCCCGCCACGTTCGCTTACGATCTAGATGTTCGTCAAGGCGTTCGCCAAGGCCGTCCCGGTACAAGACGTAGTTGCCCCACTCCTTTTGCCCATTATCCACGTCGGCAGCTTCTTTGAGCATATCCGGTCGCGTCCGGATATTCGGCGTTGAGGGCACGTAGCAGAACTTGCACCCGTGCCGGCATCCTGTGGCGACATTCACAACATAGTCGCATAGATGCTTGCTGTTGAGGCCTGATTCGCTGAGAATTGCCTTTGTCGGATCCTCACCAGTCCTGACATCGCTGTGTTCGTCAACCATACTGTTTCTTACCGACTCATTTCACTCGAGATACAAATGTATTAGCCTCTAGAAAGATAACGGCGGCGTCGACTGCCCCCTAGCCTCGATGCGATTACTTTCACCGAATCGAACACTTTCACCCCGCGGTTGGATCGCTTTTTAGGAGCTGTATGTACGACAATTTGTACGAGACTGCTCTATGCGCCTCGATACGAAGCGGGATCCTGAGGGTGGCTGGTATGACCGCTTTGTCCGTCTCGTCGACGATGATGGTTCCATAATCGAGGACTTCGGCAAAAACCCAACTCTCGATACTCTCCGTGAGGCGGAACGTCGTCACGGCGAGCGTATCAACCTCTGGCAACAGGGACTCGTCTGTTCAGACTGCGGCAACCAGATCACCAATCGATTCAGCGCTGATCTCGAGGGAAATCTTCTCTGCTGGGAGTGCGCCAGTAGCCATCAGGGGACTGCTCGCAGCGGCCTCCGCATCAACGCTGACCCAACCAAGACAGTCCTGAGTGAATCGAAACTCCACGAGAAGAGTCTCTGTGATTACGTCATCAATGTCGCAACTGGCTGCCGGCATGGGTGCAAATTCTGCTACGTGCCATCGACCCCAGCTATCGATAACCGGGACGAGATGCTAGCCGACAAAGCAGACGTCGAGAATCCCCAGCGTGACTGGGGGAGCTATCTGCTCTATCGTGACGATCTCCCAGAGCGGGTCCACGAAGGCCTCCAGGGGCACGACTTCGATGACTGGAAAACAACGCGCCGTGGCCGCGGAATAGTGATGCTATCAAGCGGCACTGATTGCTATCAAGACCGCCGCACGGCGCAGATCACTCGTGGTGTCGTGCAGGAACTCATCGCCCACGACGTTCCCGTGCGAATCCTCACCCGGAGTCCAAACATCACCCGGGATATCGATCTGTTCAAGCAAGCAGACCGGCTCACCGTGGGGACGTCGATACCGAGTTTTGACGCGTCCCTCGTGAAGGCTGTCGAACCAAATACCCCACCGCCGGCAGCTCGCTGGGAAGCGCTCGATGAACTGTTCAAACAGCAGATTCCCCGGTTCGTCTCGTTTTCACCAACCTATCCAACAATGGACCGTGACGATATTTTCGAGGCACTCAGCTGGTTCGCCGCGGTCGATCCTGATGTCGTCTTCCACGAACCAATCAATCCTCGTGGGGAGAACTTTGAGATGCTGATTGAGGCGGTCCGGGACGCTGGGTTCGAGGAGGCTGTTCAGGAGTTCAAAGCGTTACGTGACACAGACACGTGGGCAGAGTACGCGCTCGAGCAAATCAATATGGTGCAGGAAGAAGCGCAGAAGTTCGATAATCTGACCGTCCACACGTGGCCTGATCGGCGGCTCGTTGACGAAGCAGACCGTGATATTGCCGGGCAGTTGCGACGAATGCGGAACGCAGTCTCACCGGAGTCGTTCGTCAACTCTTCTGGTGTCGCCGAGAGTCAGTCGCCGTTGGAGTCGTGGTGATATTTAGATTCACAGTGTTGCAATCGTGAGCAGAGACAGTTGTAAATATCAGTTGAGCTCTGACAACCAGTTCAAAACCGTCTGTTCGGCGTCTTCTGGATTAGTAACTAGATCCTCACTGCCAAGCAAGGAGTTCACTTCCTCACTTGTCGCCGCTGGTTCTACGACTGTTGCTCGTTCAGCTTTTGCCACGCAGTGTTCTCGAGTTACTGACGCTCCACTCTCGCCCCGATGGCCACAAACTAGCTCCAGACTGTCCATAACCTCTGGAGCTAAATTACGAACTAACTCCTCAAACAGTGGGTCTCCAGGTAACAGTAATCGAACCGATGGGAACCGGTCAGCAATCTCTGGTTGAAATGCTACCACGATGCCCTTTCCACTGCCAAGTTCCGCCTGTGCAGTCTCTCCTAGCTCGGCTGGAACCGCTACTATCGCATCTTCTGGGAACTCCAACACATAGGTATCGTCGACGACATTGTCAAAGTCGTCTGCGCGTGGATGATTCCGTAGAGCTGTGAATGACCAACCAGACTCCACGAGCTGGCTACTCTGTGTTAGCTGTGTCTCGATCGTCTCCAAGCTCACCAACGGTTCATACGACCGATCTCCGGTGCCGATCGCATCGAATGCGGGATAGCAATAGGGTTCCCACCCGTCAAGCCCGGCACTTTCGATTATCGCCTCTTTCGTCGATACCTCTTCTGGCTCACCTGCTAGCCCGGTCTCCTCGGCTTTCTCCTGGGCACGTTTTGCCCGTGAGTCCGCTTCTTCGACGACTTGCTCACTTGGCTCTCTGGTGTCATCCGACCCGGAACTACCCATAACGGCGTCTTTGATGTCCTGCTCGATGCTGTTCAGTACCGGACGCATCGGCCCAACCACGTTCTCGAACAGCTGTAACCGTCCCTCCAGTTCCTCGTAGATGTCGCCGTCGATGCTGTCCTTGTAGGCGTAGTTGATGATCTTCACGACCTCGTTCTTCTGGCCGATACGGTCGATGCGACCGATGCGTTGTTCAACCCGCATCGGATTCCACGGCAAATCGAAATTGATCAGCGCATCCGCGGTTTGGAGGTTCAGCCCCTCACTCGCGCTGTCTGTACAGATCAGGATATTGGTGTCCCCGTCAGTGAAATCTCGCTTGATCGCCTCTTTACCGACGTTCACCCACTCTCCGGTTGTTTCGTCGTACTGCATCCCGCCACCACCACTGTACGTACCGACGTTTGGATGCGTGTCTGTCAGCGTCTCACGGATATGCTCGAGGGTGTCGTGATACTGCGTGAAGATGATAATGTTATCACGGGCGCTCTGACGGAGTGAGCGAATGTCGCGGCGCAGCTGCGCTACCTTCGGGTCGGTGTGGGCTTGCCTGAGATCGTCCACGAACTCTTGGAGGGCCGTCCGCTCCGCCTGAATCACGTCAGCCGCGCCACGACTACTCGGCTGATAGGCGTCGAGGGATGCTTGGCCGATTGCCTCGTCGATGGTCGCCTCCGTCACTCCGGCGTCCCTACTAAGCTCGGAGACCTCCTCGGTCATGTCCTCAACCTTCTCGTCGAGCTTCTCCATCCGGCGCTGGAGGCTCTGCTTGATGGCGTGTAGACTGCTCGTCAGGCGTTGACGATACGTGGTCATCACGAAGCCCAACGCGAGCTTCTCCTTCCCTGTCAGGACTTTCTGCGACTGCTTATACGTCTCATCAATATACTGCTCTACCTGATCGTACAGCGGGGCTGCGTCACCCAGCTCGATACGTTTTGTCTCGACATCCCGAGTCGGAACCGTATCGTCGAGGAGCCCCAGATCCTGACACTGCTCCAAGACCGCTCGAGTATTCCGGAAGATGCGGGACTGAACCGGTGTCGCCCACTGAGAAGCTTCCACAAGTGCGCTCCACTCCGTTGGCCCACAGTCGAAAATGAGCGAGCGCGGATCGTCAAAGCGAGGTGAGGTTTCGCGCACGCCGACGAGTTTCTCGAGGGCTTTCCGCTGTTGAATTGACTCCGTGTCCGTCGCCTCGACTAGCGCCTTCGCCTGCTCGTCGTAGCCGGGATTCGACGTGAGATGTTCGTGAATGAGTTTCCCGAACCGTTCAATTCTCGGTCGGCCTTCGTCCTCCTCCAGATCGAGCTCTTTCTGGAACTGTTGGAGAACCTGTTGCTGTCCATCGGCTATATTCTGATACCGCGAGCCGACGGAACTGAGACTATTTTCGAGTGCTTGCCGTGTTTCGAAGAACTCGACGAATCGGTCCTTGTCGTCCCAACCTTCTGGGAGATCGCACAGTCGAAGGAGGTCGTAGAGCTCGCCAACATTCAGCTGCATGGGCGTCGCCGTGAGAGCGTAGAGACACCGGGAGGCCTCCTCGGCTTGTCCGAGCAGGTCGTAGAGTTTCGTCTCCTCGCGAGCACTGTGTGCCTCGTCGACGACTGTGAGGTCCCACACGTTCTCGTCGATGCGTGGGGCGACGTGTCCCTGATTACCTTCGCGGCGGGCGGTATGCCACGACTCGATCACGACGGTTGGCTCATCTCTCTCCGTAACGAACGAACCAATCGGCGTGTTCTCCCAGGCATCGGCGTCGACCGCTCCGGATGTGGGGATACGGTGATCCTCTGCGTCTCCGAGAGGGCCGATCATGTAATCGCCATCGTAGGACCGTTCGTGATAGTAGGCGTGGATATTGAAGCGGTCGAGGAGTTCGTTCTGCCACTGCTGTACCAACCCTGCAGGAACCAGAAACAGCGCCTGCTCAGCCTCTCCGATCTGCATCAGCCGTGAGAGGGTCAAGCCAGCCTCTATGGTTTTGCCGAGCCCCACCTCGTCACAGAACAGGAGGTTGTTCGGGTAGATACTGACTGCTGTATCGGAGATCGTTCGCTGATGGGGCCAGGGCGTGACAGTACTGATTTCCTCTGCGAGATGGATTCCTCCCGGTGTCCGTCCGGCAACCGAGACGACGCCAGCGGTATCGTCTTCGGGCACCGTCGTCTGGGGGTCGTGATTCTGGACCCGCTCGACGTGTTCCTCGAGCGTTCCATCGGTGTCCTTCCAGTCGATGAGGTCCTGGCGTGCAGCTTCGTCGAGCTCGAAGACATCGACGGAGGGGTGGAAGCCGTTCCAGAGTGCGTTGAACGTCGAGACGTCTTCCTCGACGTACTTCGCTTCGCCGCGGCTCCAGGAGCGATGAACTTTGAAGCGTTCGTAATTGTACTGCCACGCACTGAGCGTCTCGTTGATACTCCCCTCGAAGCTGATCTTGTTGCCCTCGCGATCGACACCGATTCCGAGCTTCGGGTGGAAGAGCCCGTCGCCGCCTTTGGGGTCGCCGACCTTGATTTGGAGGTCGCCGCGGTCGAGGAGGGTCGCGATGATGGTGAGTTGGGACTCAACCCACGGTTCGAGGGGTTCATCTGCGTCAGGGAACATCGCTCCCTTCTCGCGCTTCTGGAGGTCGGCTCCAGCGATGACACGTACCGTCCCATCAGTCTCGAGAAGCGAGTCAACCCCTTCGAGAGCGTGCGCCAGACTACGCAGACTCAGATAGCCGGCGAGCCGGTCGTAGCGGATGACCTCGTTGAGGAATGGCCGGTAGAACGTCTCCATGAGCGTCCGGTTGGTCCGGAACTCGCTCTCGTACACCGGTTCCCACGAGACGTCCCTGAGGGTCATTTATTCGAACTCGTTGAGTGCTGCCTGATTATCTTCGTCGTCCTCTCCTCGAACGTTGAGATTGATGTTGCTGATATCGATATCGAGGTATTCGCCCGTGCGCCCCGAGAGTATATCTCGAAGGGTTTCCGCAGTTTCGTGTTCTTGGGGAAGCACCTCAAGGAGAGCGGTGACGGTGGTCCGGAACCGCTCGTCATTCTTCAGACCACGATCGGATAGCCACTCCCAGGCAGCTTCTGGACCTTTGGTTTCGTAGACGTGGATGGCAGAATGGACTGCATCGATGCCGTGACTGAAGCGTTCATCAGTCGGGTTTACGGGATATTTGCGGCTGGAGACGTCTTCTCCGTTTTCGACACGAACGATGTCCTGTACTCGATTGCTGTGGGTTTTGAGCTGGACATCACCACTGCTTTTCCCCCAGATTTTGGTGTCCCGTTTCACGTCGTCGATGTTGACACCGACGCCGATTCCGAGCTGTCGAGCCTCGTCATAGGGCATTGTGTCTGTTTCGTAAATTAGCCAGGAGAGGACGTACCAGCGCGTCAGCCCGTCAAGATCGTCGAATCCTTTCGTGTCCAGATACCGCTCGGCGAGAACTTCCGCGACGGCGTCGCGGGCGGCTGAAAGTGCGTCGCGGGGCGGGACTTCCTCCCCCTTCTTATCCACGACGGGGTAGTTATCGGCGAAGACGCGTAGAGTTGGACCGAACGCTGCGATAATCGTGTCCGTCTTGGTGAGGCTTAGACCGGAGTCCAGAAGCTCTCGTGCAGCTTTCTTTGCTTCGGACCGCGTCTCCGATTTCACATCATCCCAGAGCGTCGCCCCGCCTGTATCTTCCTTCTCGTGCAACGGTTTCCGCCCCGTAAGGAGGATTGTGCTGTCAGCACTCTGGCTCCCGCGCATCACGACGCGGTTTGGCATTTCACTTGTGATCGGGTGTGTCGCGGTAATTGTGAACCCGGCTTCGATGAGCGACATCGACAGCGTATCCCAGGCGTCGGTCTCCTTATGTGTGAACATAATTGTCAGGACGCCGCCGGGCTCAAGAGTCTCGTAGAGTTCAGAGAAGATTTCTGCCATCTTCTCTTCGTAGTCCTCTTTTGCGAGTTGCTTCTTTGACTTCTCACCTTCCAGTCCTTCGAATCTGGAGGTATTCGCAACAGCTTCGTCAGACTTGTTGGTTAGTTCTGAGGTGAAGAACTCGGGGTGGACGTCGCTCAAGTACGCCTTCTGCAAGACGTAGAAGCCATCTGCGAGTTGGGCGTACATGACGCTATCATAGTATGGGGGGTCAACGACTGCAGCTTGGACAGAACCCTCTCCGACTTTCGACGTGAGATCAGCTGCATCCCCACAGTACACCTCTGCTGCGTCTCGGCCCGCAGCCATCTCAACGAGCTCCTCGTAACAGTCGATCACCTTCCGCGAGGTATCTTCGTACCCCATCGTTTCAGAGACTAAATTGTTGTCGCAGAACACTCGACGGAACGAGTAGTTGTGAGACATGAACATATTCGCAGGATATCCTCTTCCTGTGTCCCACGGAGACATTCGAGAGTTCCGATCAATCATCTTACTGGCAGAGATCGTAAGGATCGTCAGGATGGCCTCTGCCTCGCGTGTATCGTATTCCTCACGAATCTCCTCAGCGCATTCTCGAAATGCGTTACAGTACTCGTAATGGGAGACCAGCTGACGCGGATTGAAGATATCTCGCCATTCCTCCATCCCGTAGGTCGCCGGATCAGTGATACGACTACTCACTTCGACCTTTTCGGACAGAAAAGTGAGCAGCTCGAAGTCGGATTCGATACGCTCTTCGGCGCGCTTGAGGGCTTGCTGGTCGAGGTCGTCACCCGCCCGATACCCTGAACCACCACGGGGATCGTCGTACTTGACACCGTAAATCTGGTATTCGAACTCGCCGTTCTTAAGCAGCTCTCGAGTCTCTTCGTACTCGGTAATCACACCACAGTGGGGGCATTCTACGTCCGAGCGCGATACTGTCCCTTCTGACGGATCGAAGTCTGTGTTCGAGTTCTCTGTGAGCTCAACGCATTCATACGACACGTCCCCGTTCTCGTAGTGTGGTTTGATCGCGACGCCTTCGCCGGCGCTACGCTTGTGGAGCCACCACTTCGGCATCAACGGGACCGTTCCAGCACAGGACTCACACTGAATGTGGTACGTACAGGCCGATGCCAGCACTTCACGGCCATCCCGCTTCGTAGGGTACAGATCGTCGAGCTCCTCGCTCGCCTTCTTTTGGATTCGGTCGCGCCATTTGTAGAGGTCATCTTCGAGCGATCCGACCTCCGGCGCGTACTCCAACATCACCTTCAGGATCACCGACGGGACGGGATTCAGCTCATTCGCGATGGTGGGCAAGTCGTAGCGGATGGACTCGAAGGGAATCACTCCGCCACCAGCAGTCGCATCTAGAACAGTCGGTAATTCGCCATCCCAGGTCTCTCGCAACGAGGTATGTAGATCTGCCAACTCGTCTTCGGTCGGAGACTGTGTGAACGGTCTCGGATAGCCGTACCACTCGCCGAGTGTCCCGTCACGCTGTCCTTCAGTCGTCTTGCGCTCTTGAACGTACTCGCTGATGTTCTCTTCTAGACCGTCTGGCCCGATCTGCATCAGCGACAGCAGTTCATCCGCACTCGTTCCCTCCTCCATTACCGATCCAAGAATCGCCAGACGAGCCGCAGGGGTGGGGCGGCGAGCGAACCACGGGTGGATGTACCGGTGCGGCGGCATGTGCTTCGGATTCGCTTCCTTGAGATTCTCAATCCCCACTGCCTTCAGGGGAAGTTCGCCCTCGATTGCCAGCGAGGTGTACTCGTCGTCAGATTCAGGTTCGGTCTCGGATGTCGTGTGGGAGTCGCTCATAATATCGAAGTCTCGTTAGATGTGGTCGGCGAGCAAAACGCGAAGTGCTTTCGTACCGCTGGGCGAGGACGGCGAGCGAGCCTTAGCGTGCCAGTAGTAGCACTCACCCAGACTCATCTGGTCGATTCCCTTTGCGACTTCACGGAGACGGTCCCGGCGTCGCATCGGCTTCATCGCACGGAACGCGATCGAGAGCCGAACACCGGCCGCTTCGGGGAGACTCACGCTTGCTGGGTCTCCTGTACAGACGGTCTCGGGATCAAGACTCAGCTCACGGAAGGTGGATTCGATGAGGAAACTCACCTCGTTGAACGCCCCGCCGCGTAACGTCGCGATACGAATCGCACACCAGTCATCCCAATCGTACGCCGCGTCATCTGCCCCGGGAAGTTCGGACGGAGAACGGTCGCCGATAATGGTCTCCTCCAGTTCACGTACTGAGACGCTTACTGCTTTTTGCACTCTCTCGAACCGTTCTCGTCGAGCCGTCGCGATATCACGGGGCGCCAGCTCATAGAGCGTAATTTCGTGCTGGTCGTCGACCCGATCACGCGTCAACACGAACGTCGGTCGATTCCCGTACGCGCCGGTGGTGAAGGCGAACGAATTCCCCTCGGCGATGCCCTGGCTCATACTTGGGCCACCTCGCTGGATTCGATCACACGGATCTGAGTGTGCATCGTGACGGTGAATGCATTGTCGACCGCGAGGAGTTCGTCCAGGAGGTCGAACGTGTCGCCATAGAGGCGGTCATCTCCCTCGTCGAACTCAATCGCGAACTCGGCTTCAGCGGTACGACCGCCATCCGGATTCGCGAGATCTTCCGGCTCCATGTTGAATCTGAGATGGCTCGCGAAGACCTCTGGGCGTCCATTGAAATCGACTTCGAACTCCGATTTCGAGTCGGCTCCGTCGTTGGCTTCATAATCGAAGTCCATCGTCGTGTCCTCTGCGAAGTCCTCATCGTTGCTGAGTTTGTTCGCAGTGAACCACGCGCCCTTCCACGCATCAGCCCCGTCCAGATGGATCCAGACGCCTTCGACGATGGGCGTCAGTTCGTCCGGGTGTCCGTCGTACTCCTCGCGAGCGCTGGTAAGTTCGTCCGCGATGTCAGCCCGCATTTCCTGCAGGGCCCGAGAGACGTGTGCGGGCTCGGAGGTGCGAACTTCGATGAGTTTACTGAACGGTTCAGGTTCGTCACCGCCACCTGAACCGCCACCTGAACCGCCGCCGCTACTGTCATCTGTCCCCTCATCATCGCCATCAGTAGTCTCGCCTTCTTGTCCTTCGTCTTCGTCGGGTTCCTCCCAGTCGATCTCACTCCCCACGTCGTCGATCAACTCATCGAGCGAGGTGTAGAGTGTGTGCGACTGCGAGAGCTTCACGTCCTGATAGCTGAGGCCCGCGTGCAGATTCTTCGCGTCATCGAGCTCGTGGTCGGTCGCTGTGAGCGTCGTCTCGGGCGTGTAGTACCCGGTCTTCTGTTCCTCGTCCCAATAGGCGTACTCGTCTTCACGGACGAGCTGGGCGATCGTCTTTCGCAGAGGAATTGGTGACAGGAGAATCTCTGCATCCTGGCGCTTCCCGAACTGTTCTTCGATCGCTCGGGTCGTCATCGAGGTCGAGCCGACGTTCCAGATCGTCGCCTCGAACCAATCAACACCGTAGGCGCCCTCTCCCTCTGGGATGATCGCGCCTGCCTCATCGAGCTTCTCGATGACACTCTGATGGATGGTACTGTCCGTCGTGACGTTCCGATGAACCAGACCATCTCCAGTTGGGAAGTAGAGATGCGTATACGCCTTTTTGATGTCCTGATCGAGCGTACCCTTCGCGCTATCGAGGCGTTCACCGAGCTTGTCCTGTTGTTCGGTGTTGAGATCGTGCTGGTCGCCGAGATTATTCTGAATATGTTTGATGGCAGCGACGCGCTCTGCGGTTCGCTTTGCATCAGTCACGTCGTTCGCGCTCGCTGCGAGGAAGACGACGTTGTTCTTGAACACCCGCGGTGTCTTCTGCCCACCGCTCGACGAGGCTGTGTTCTTAAACAGCGTTTGGACCGCTTCTGGGACGGTCTCATAGTCAGTAACTTTGACCGTATCGAAGTCCATCACGCACAGATGCGCTTCGTCGGCCGTATCGGGGATCTCGTGGGGCTCCTCGGGCCCGACAATCACATTTAGACTGCCCTGTCCGAGCGCCTCGTCGAGAGCTTCCTCGAGATGCCGACGGGCGAGCCCGTCTTGCAGCTGCTCGACGACGGAATCGATGAGTTTTGTGAGGTTCGGCTTTGACTTGAACTGGATTTTCTCACCGTTGTCTCCGTGCAGGAAGAAACACGCAGATCGACGCCCCTCTCCAAGGAGGTTATTGAGCGCGTCGTCGTAGTGCGCTAGCTCGACTTCCGTGTTGGCAATCGCGTGCCGAAGCGGGCGGCGTGTAGTGCCGCGTCCGTCGGCCCCTTTTACGATGCTTTTCCAGAGGATTGCCGTCGTCAGATGTGTTCCCAGTGGGGGGTGTCCGTTCTTGACCCAGTTCCGGTCCTCTTCCTCTGCGTTCGCCGTGCCATCTTCCGAGAAGATGTCGGCTTTGATTGCGGCCTCGAAGTCCATATCGACCGACGAGAACAGCCGGAGAAGTGTCGAACGAACGTCCCCATCGGAAGGATGCATATCGAACAGCCGGACGAAGTGGCGTTCTTGGTCATCGCCCTGGTGCTGCCAGAGTCGGTACACTGCGCGGGAAAGCAGCTTGAGCGCACCACGAGTGCGCTGGAACGACGGGAGAGAGTCTAGTTCTTCAGTGAGTGTATCGATAACTGTCGGATGAATCGGATAGCTGTCTTTGAGACGCTCCCGATGCTGCGGGTTGGTCGCACTATCGGGGAAGGAGTTACGATCGCCCGTGTAGAGAGACATATAGGCATCAACAGTCGCATCGCGTCCATCTCCCGCGACGTTCTCGAACAGGCGGTGTCGCAGGACAGCGGCAATTTCGTTGTCTTCCGTCGGCGTGATGGAGCCCTCGACACGGTCGCTGATACTGTTAAACTCCGAGATTGTCTCGGAAACAAGGCCACGAACGTCCTCAGCTTGGTCGGCAAAGGCAGTATCCGCAATGCTGAGGACGACAGTGACTTTGTCGTTATTTTGGGTTGCGGCCAGCAGCGACATCAGGAAGGTATTCGTCTGCTTTGCGAGCGTTGAGTCCCCGATTTCGACAGCGGCAGCCTGTTCGAGATATGCCGCGATCTCGTCAAGAAGAATGAGGGACGGATTGTCGTTGCGCTCGAAAAGGCGTTCAAGTTTGGTTGTTCCTGGTGGCGTACGGTTCTCGTCATTTTCACGCAGGAATTCGTATCCACCACGCCCAAACAGTTGGTAGGCCATTTCGCCCCACATCGTCTTCGTCGCGGGAGCGTCAGGGTCGCTATAGTTTGAGCGCGCATCCTCAGCGTCGACGTGTGTGCCCACGAAAACAGCAGTGTTGACGTTGAGACCGAGTGCAGCGGCGTCAGTATACTCGTCAGCAATGTCCTGATTGAGGATGAAATCAGAAAGGTCAGGGACAGCACTCGGCGATTCTGCGAGGTGATATGCAGCGATCTGGTTGTGGGTTTTTCCGCCACCGAAGCTGGTGTCAAGCCGGAGAATGCCGTTAGTACCAGTGTAGTCGTCGTTATGTACGCCGACGAAACGGGTTGCAAGCCGTGTGAGAAGTTCTTTCAGACCGCTAGTGGGATAGGTTTTCTCGAAGAATAGCTGGGGCTCAGCGTAGACATCAGGGGCGTCATCACTATGGGCGACGTCCGCGAGACTAGCAGCGAATTGATCTTCTGCTAACTCGCCCGTAAGTACGTCTTGCCGTGGGTCACAGGTCTCGAAGATGCTTGGTGGTCGGTTCGTCTGAGAAGCGGGGTTTGGAGTGTCACTCATTCGTTCAGTGTCGTGGTCTTAGCAGATCGATCTTTGAGGAGCGTCTTAACAACAGAATCGAGAGAGGTGTGGTCCTCTTCGTCTTTAATTTCCTCAAGCTGATCTTTTGTCCATTCTTGAACCCGAATCATCGGCATCGATTTCCCTCAAAAGGTATGCAGCCTAGGATTTCTTTCATAGGGTAATGTTATCTGCGTGTAAACAGACACTTAACTTAGGTCTTTGGTAGATCTGCAGCTACTGTTATCCCCTTACAGTCTGGCGGTTTGTCCACAGACGGTGGCGGAAGTTACTGTTTGAGGCGTCTCTTGTACGGCGCCATAGAAGTTCACCGAATCTGGTAGATAGAGGTCTGAGCGATGACACCTTCTGGTGCTATCTGCAGCACACTCTCCATCTGGAGCCGAGGGCTAGCCCACGACCCGCTTCACTCATCCGAATACTCGATCGCAAACACGGGGATCTGAATCGGGAAGTGCTCGGTAAAGAATGGGCCCTCGAGCTCGCGGCGTGTCCGACGTAACGAGGGATCCTGATCAGTGGGAAAAATGAGCACCGCGACGTCGATATCGAGCGTGTCCGCTCGCTCGTGGGCGGCCTGCATCTTCATCAGATGCCACCGCGCTCGCATCTGCTCTTTCTTTTCGTGTTCGATTGCGACATTGTACTCAGGATGATAGACATCCAAAAACGGAGTCAAGCGTTCGTAATGCTCTCGATGCGCCGGCCCGAGGTCGATTTGAACTTGTGTCTCCCAGCCACCTAACTCAAGCAGTGTCTCGGAGCGTGCTGCGTAGTTGGACTGTCCCGGGTGCGCCTCCCAGATCGCCGGAATTTCGAGGACGTCTTCCAGAACGCCTTTCTCACGGAGCCGTGCCTCTCCGCCGTTCCGCGAGTACGTCTCGCACTCGACCATAGGCCAGTGTCAGTAACGCTACTAAAATATCTGTCCCCGACTTGTCTCGGTCTGATGTACCTGGCAGTACGAACGACCTCTTGCTTTATGTACTGTCACGACACCCGATGACCTATGTCTGAGTCGCCCTGCCACGTCTGCGGATCGGATACCACAGTCGACGGAATGGCGTATCAGTGTGCCTACTGCGGGGAGCCTGTCTGTCCCGACCACCGACTCCCTGAAAACCATCGATGTACTGGCGAGCGACTCGCAGACGACGATTCACCCGGCGACCGTGAGGCAAAGCCACTCCGACTGAGCGAGGAGCAGACGGTCGGGACCACACCAACTGAGACAGGGCAGTCAAGTCCCGACGTCGCACTCGATGGCTCTGTCGTTGGTACAGATTCCGACGTAGAAGAGGCATCTTCACAGCCGTGGTGGCGGCGCTTTCTACCGTGGTGAAACCTCTTTCTGAGACCCATTCCGATCACCAGGGGCTCTGCTCAACCAAGTGAGAACTACTCTCGATGACCGAACGAGCCTGTTCGGTTGTGCGGACGTGCTTGGACCCCGAGAGATGGGTCACCGTAATCCAGTCACGCTCTTGAAGCGGGGTGATGATCTCCCGGTTCACTGTTGGGTAGATATCTTCGGCGGTGGCAGAGCTCTTGTCAACATTCTCGACAGCCGGGAGATCGTTGTCTAAGAGGTAGTCCCCGATCTCTTTGAGTAGCACGCCTTTCACGCCATTGTCGGGCTGCGCTTCGTGGATGTACCCGAGGACCTCGAGGAGCTGGTAGTCGGGCTCCGTAAACGGGAATGCAGGGAGCGGAACTAGCTCTTCCATTCCTTCACTAACAGCAGATGACGATGGCTCATACTCGTCCGGGAGGACGTAGTAGGGCTCTGCACCGGTGATCATACACGCAATCATCCCTGCGATCGCCGTTATCTTCGACCCGGCTGAGACGTTGACCTTGATATCGTCATCCGAATCCTGCGCTCGAATTGTCCGGAGGAGAACGGCCAGCGCTTCGTCGACGCTGAAGAGATCACATTCGACGACGTCGACTTCGATATTCTCGGAAGCAAACGCCTCTTGAATCCGCTCCCGACAACGCGTTTCTCGGTCGTTGTCGTCGTTCTGCGGCGCGAGCAAAATCACGCGCTCAGCATCTCGATCAATGGCTGGAAGCGTGATCCGATCGACCTCATACCCCTGTGGTGCAATATGGATCCGCCTGGTAACAGATAGTGTCATAATAATGTGTCTAATAGAAATACTAATATACTAACCGATTAACTCGCTAAGTAGAACCTACCATCCGATTGAAGTAGATTTTAAATCGGTAGAAACGGCGTATTCGCCCAACTCGACCCGAACAGCCGAGTTGAAGGAATCATATCAACGGTTCTACCATTTATCAGCCCCGCGCGCGTACAGGCGCGTAGGCAAAGGCTAAACGCTAACTCACTACTTGATGGCAGAAGGTTGCAATGGGGCGCGGCCGTCCCAGCGGCCGGCGTCTGTCCCCGCACTTCGATGCAGGGTGTGCCCCTGAGTTCATCTCCACATTCGACGCTGGGCATATATCTGCTTCGATCGTGACGGGCGAGAGATATCTCAACCCACTACTAAATGTCGAAACAGCATCTTACGGACGGAATCGAACAGCAAGCAAACACTGACCTCCGGATCAGCCAAGAACTCACGGATATCGTGGAGTTTCTCATCACCAACGGGTACGTACCCAGTGGTGACGCAATCAAGACACCCGATTTGGAAACTCAGTGCCCGGCGGCCTCCTACTACCGCGTGACGCGGCTCTACGACGAAATCGGGATGGTCCTGAAATTCAGTCAGGGGCCGGACACCTACCTCATTCACACGCGACTGGATGAGATCGTCAACGGACAGAACGTATCTGGGATGGTCGACACCGAACTTCAACAGATCATCCAACACGCACAACAGAACCCGGCCGTCCGGCAGGTGATCGGCCAGGCGCGTAATGTTCCGGCCGGGCAGGCCCTCCAGGGCCTCTACTCTGGGAACTTCGCCGAGCGACGTGACCGACTCGAGCGACTCGTCAACGCGATCAAAGGGTCGCACGTCACGCAGGGGAACTACGGCAAGATCATCTTCCGGACGCCAGCAAATCTCTATCGGGCCTCACCGATCGCGGTCCAACTGTACCACAAGTAGGTCTCACACCTACTCCTCAACACTGAAGGGTTCGCCCATTGCGTCCTGGAAGCAGCTGGTACTACAGTACAGGACTGACCGGTACTGATCGCCACCGTGTTCGGGGACGCGATGGATGACATACTCGCCCTCGATATCCAAGTCGGCATCAGGGCCGGCCAGCTGCTGTCTACTCTTGCTTCGGTCTGTGCGCGTGCGCACTCTCACGCCTATACCACTCCCCAAGACAGTTTAGTGACTGGTTCGTGACAGCCTCGGTGTAGATGAGTGTACTCGACTTACCAGATCCGCCCGTAATCCGGTGTTACAACAAACCCGGCATCCCGCCAGCCGTCCAGGCTCGGCTCACCGCCGAAGGACTGTTTGTCGCAGATTACGACTCTGGAAAATCCCTCGACAGTGCCCAAGTCCCGGATAAAAACCGGCGGGGGGCCGCGGGCAGTGCCTTCAATCGAATCATCGAGATTAGCCACGTCGGCGGACTCGGAGTGATCCGCACACCGAACGACGAGGATGAAATCATTACGGTCGGGGAGTGGGAGCCGAACTGCGCCACCCTCCGCCCAATCGACGGGAAACTATTGAAGGGCGTCCAAATGGCTCACTATGGACTTTTGACCCCTGGTGATGACCACTTCGAGCAGCTCGACGCGCTCTACAGTGGCGGGAGTTCGACAGTCGATATGGCCACGGACAATGAAGCAACTATCCGTGGGGCGATCGAGTACCTGGACATTCAGGGACGGCTTCGAAGCCCGTCGACGGCAGCAAGGTAGATCCGCCTGCAAGACATATTCGAAAGCCGTTCACGTCAAAGAAGATCGTGACCAGATCTCGACTTGACCGGTGATATCGAGGGAGATCTCGGTCTGAATGTGCTCGACGCTCTTTCGGGCAGTCTACAACGCCATAATGTGCGAGCATCTGTCGATTTCCAGGGTTTCACCCCCTCGTCAAGCACTTCCTTGGTTCGACGTCCAGAACTGACCTCGTCGAGGTGTCTGTTACGGCTGCAAAAGAGCCCGACCCGGTTCTAACGGCCTACAAACCCATCAGATCGGTTTGAGTACCTCGAAAATCGTCCAAAGGAAGAGCCGGTGTGCAATGTGAGATGTCCGGGAAAAGTGCTTGACGAGAAAATCACCATCCGAGGAGCGAAAATGAGCCGGGAGATGGAGAGACCAACGAGAACACAGATTCGGATGGCGACGTCGACGCAACTAGTACCGAAAATGCACCAACAGCTGACGCAGCAACGAGACCAACTGAACAGTCACGGCACCCAGCAGTGCAGTATACACGAATGAATCTGAGAAGAAATATGAGAGAGCCTCCCGACGAAGTATCGGCTGAAGAACGTCGAAGCTGACTACGCAGTGACTGGCGTCTGACGATCCTGCTCCTCAGCAGGGTCGATTGTAGCAATACGCCAGTTCGGGCTCGTTGTCTCCTCGCTTTCGAGTATGAACTCGTGGACATCGCCGGTATCCAAGTCCAGCACCTGTTCCTGAAGCTCCTCATCATATGCACGGCTGTAACGTGGAACAGAGACCCGAATGCCGACGTCATCACCCTCCAACACCTCTAACCAGAGGTGATTGTTTTGTCCCCCTACAACCTCGTAGCGGGCCGGGTGGGTCTTCAACATACTCTGTTCTTTGCCGGTCCTGAAGATAATGTTTCTCGTTACTATAGGGGTTATTGTAAGTCTCCATAGATTTCTCGCCGGACGGTACGGCGAGAATCTCCGAACAGTTACGATAATCCCTACATCACTCCCCTCATTTAATATCCGGATTTTCGCACATAGCAGCCTCAACGGGACACTCCGCACGGTCAGATACACCTCATCAACGACTGCCCATCTGCCTCGAGCAAGATGGCAACAAACTCCTCCGCGGAGTGGTCACCCACACCAACTCCTGGCCCGCGTAACACCGCCGCCTCACAACGGGTATAGACAAAGGGTGCTGTACGCTGGTTGTTCAACGACCAACAAGCAATCTGCTCGCGAACTATGAAGTAGGCGACGACTGGGAGGCGGGCCGTGATCCGGACAAAACGTCGTACTGTTCCCCGTGAGTGATCGGAACCATCAAAGTTACTGAGATTCGTCCTCGTCATCACTCGGCGGCCGCTCAGCAAGCCGATCGAACCGCGATTGCGCCCGCTCCTTTCGATCTGCAGTCTCAGCCGGGCCGTACGACACCTCAGTCACCGCTCCATCGGTGAGCGTCACCTCAAGTACAGCATCCGGATGGGCCGCCTCAGTGGGAAGCTCCCCACGATCAAGGACGATCTCGTCGACGACCTCGCCATCTGCTTCGAGCAAGATGACTGCAAGCTCTTCCTCAAAGCGATCGATCACGCCAGTGAATTGTTGGGTGGTCATTCTCAGTAGGCCTCCTCGAGCACGACGGTCCCGGTGGCATCGCGAACAATGACAGTGTCGCCGTTGTTGTTCCAGACGGGGCGTGAGTACCCCCAGTACAGGTCGGCCTCCGTATCCGTGCCACTGCCCGTGTGAACAGTAATTCGCTCGCCAGGGCCAAGTACCGTTCCCTCAGGGATCGTGTAGGTGTGATCGGCCGCATCAGCGAGCTCCCATCCGGAGAGATCGAGCGATGACGCACCCGTATTCTCGAAAGACACGTACTCGTCATTCAGGTTCTCGGCGTCATCGCCCTCGGCGTCGGCGTTGATTTCGACCACCTCGAGGGCCGTGTCACGAGCCTCTGAGGCGGTTGCAGTATCCGCTGGCTCGGTTGTTTCGGCGTCAGTACTCGGAGCGGCCCCGGAACCATCCGCACGGATCACGAGTCGCTCCGTGAGATCGCCGCTCGTCCCTGGTTCGACCGAGGCACCAGTTCGGAGCTCTGTCGCCGTCGTGGGTGCGTCCTGCTGGGTCGCGACCGTTACGGCCGAGCCATTACTCGTGAACCGAATCGTCCCGTGGGTGGCAGTCCAGTATGTGGGAATCGACCGTGCGGCCAACCGTGACAAGACTTCCTCGTGGGGGTGTCCGTACTGCGAATCATAGGCACTCGAGATTACAGCCGCCTGCGGGGACACCGTCTCGAGGAACGTCTCGCTCGTACTGGATTGGCTGCCGTGATGGCCGGCCGCCAGCACTGTCGAATCGAGGCTGTCACCGTAGGTATCGATGAGATACTCTTCGCTCGTAGCCTCCCCATCACCGGGAAGGAGGAAGCTCGACGCGCCGAACTGCAGGTACAACACGATACTGTTCTCGTTGCTATCTTTGTTCGCGAGATACCCCTCCGGTGGCGCGAGAACTCGCACCTCGACACCCGACATTTGAATCGAATCACCGGCTTGGGTCCGGTACAGCGTCACGTCGTGTGTTTCAACCGCATCAAGGTAGGCGTCGTAGGTTGCTGAACTCGACGCAATACCGGGATCGTAGACGGCCCCGACACCGTCGGCGTTGGTCTCGAAATGCTCGATCACGGCCGCGTGCCCGCCGATGTGGTCCGCATCCGGGTGGGAGGTCACGAGGTGATCAATACGGGTTACGCCCTGGGCTTCGAGATATGCGATAACGTCGTCGCCATCATCGCGCCAATCCCCGGTGTCGATGAGGATCGTCTCGTCGTCGGGGCCGATTATGAGCGTGCTCGAGCCTTGCCCGACATTCAACAGATGAACGGAGAGCTCTCCCGAAGGGGTCGAGTTCGCTGTCGCAGTGGCGGTGGGCGAGGGTGTCTCGCTTGCAGCAGTGGTGGGGACCGAACCGTCTGTTCCTGTGTCAGTCCCACCGGGTCCACCGAGACAGCCAGCGAGGACGACCATCCCGAGAACCACAAGAAGGCCGATGGTCCGTCGAGTAGACATACTTGTAGATCGTCCAGCGTGGGGTTAGTTGTTCCTCAATCAGATAACCCAGGGTGTCACCCCCTCGTCGAGCAATTTCGCTATGCAAGCGCCGAATTCGAATCCTGTCGAGGTATCTGTGACCGCCATAAATCGCCCCGACTCGGATATAGACGTTTTACAGCCCGTCAGACCCGGTTGCATACGCCGAAATCATCCAAAGAAAAGGCCGATAGGCACTACGAAAACAGTGCGACGAAGCGTCACGATCGCAAAGATTCTATGGGGCTCCTGAGAGCGGCCAGTAGTGCGCGCGAAATCGTGGCTGGTCACCGCTACTGAACTCACGGTCCTCGGGGCGCTCCCACTCCTCCTCTACAGTGTGCAGCACGGTTTCCCGGGACTGCACGACGCGCTGATATTCAATCACGCGCGCTTCCGCGGCTACACCCTCATCACGAGTGCTTACGTGCATCACTCAGAGAGTCACCTCCTGAACAACCTTTTCGGATACGGGCGAATCGCACTGTTTCCGTACATATTCTGTCGCCTCAGTGGCCACAGGCAGTGGTTCCGTCGGACGATGGTGGCACTGTTGCTAGTACTGCCAGTACTGTCGGGTTTGACGAACTATTTCGTATTACCGCACCTATATCCGGAGGTCATCCCGCTCTCAGCAGGGTTCTCGAGCATCGTCGCCGGCTTCGTCGCGTTCCTGTGTGTCGCCTTGGGGCGGTACCTGTGGACGGAATATGACGGTCTCGTTGCCGGGACTGCCACCGCGATCGGGGGCTTCTGCCTCGTGGCACTGCTTGAGATCCGCTGGTACGGGACAGTTCGGCCTATTGTCGGGGGCGTCGTTGGGCTCGGATTCCTTACCGTAGTGAGCTGGTATCTGCAACAGCGTGCATTCAGCGTTGGCCTCGGCCCACAACCGGGGCTACGACTCTTCGAGGGGGTTGTAATTGCTATGGGATGGGTGGTGCTCGGGAGTTTGATCTGGGATCTTCTGCCGGTACTCCCAACACCCGATCCCACCGGGATGAGAGTGAATCCGATCGGGCACGCCGCGGGCTTGATTTGGGGCACAGTGCTCGCCGCCGGGACTACGCAACTCCCCGAGCAACCCACGGTCAGTCACTCCTCGACGAGGACTGGGCGCCATCACTGAGCGGGCGACGCCCAACGGTTCGGTAGAGCAAAGTCGGATCGCGAACCGTTGAACTCCTCGCGGATCTCTTCGAGCGTCGACAGCACCGACTATATCCGCGGCGAGTTGGCAGCCACGCTTCCACGCGGAGATGGTTTCTTCGAGGAGGGCGCGTTGCTCGTCCGTAACTTCGAGACGAGTGATTGCCGTCCGACGCACGTAGTCGTCTGCCACAGTTTCAATGTGGACCTACGGCTACTTACGGGCCAGTGTTCATTGTCTATACGAACGCGCTTCTCCCCTCCCTCCTCACTCGCTCCGCTCGTGCTTTGAGGAAGGGGACTCCGCGCTACCGCCTCAGTTGAATAACTAGCTCTTCGACGGAGAGTGCGTAGACGGTCATCTCGGTCCCTTTTTTGGAGTACCACGTGTCTACTGTTTCAACAAGGTCGGCTTCGCAGAGGTGCTCAAGGTGGTACCTAGCATTCTGCACGGAAGTGTCGGCAGCCTCTGCGATGTCTGAGGCCGGCGCCGGGTTGTCGTCAA
>NZ_QXIJ01000022.1:0-33099 GCF_003665925.1 Halobellus sp. Atlit-38R | reverse complement strand
CATATTCGGACACGTCCAGGTTGTCGTGTCGGTAGACTCTGCGATGACCACGGCCGCACTCGTAGACGAGTCGGTACTCGCCACCGTCTCCGGCTTGCTCACCACCGTCAGCGATCAGTTCAGGATTATCCTGAGCGTCAAGCCAACACTCGTCGGAACACGCAAACGGAACTGAGAGCGAGCCACCGAACGGATAAGACTGTACGAAGTCTCCGTCAGTGTCATCGTCAGACAGCGAGAGCACGAAGTGTGGCGGGACTCTGTCTGGATCCGGCTCGTAGCCGCAGACGGCACACTCCGTGTGCTCGGTTTCATCTTCCGGGGTATCAGTCATCGGAATCACCGTCCCACCACGGGCCGTAGCCGTGCTCTTTGTTGAATACAGCCGTGTCGTGGTCTACTTCGATCATCCGCTGAATGGACTCGTACACTGGCGATTCCTCGCAGACGGTGCAGGTCCACCCTGTCGCCTCAACGTAGACGCCTTTGACCCAGGCGTTGCAGCTCCGGCAGTACATCGGCGGATCAGCGTACTTGGACGGCCCTTCTCCGCGTTCAAGCTCGATTACGTCTCCCGGAGTATCAGTCATCGATCTCGACCTCCGGAACCTCGTGGTCGTTCTCTTTCAGGAACTGCTCGGCCTGCTCGGCCTTGGCCTGATGCTCTCGAGCTTTGTCTTTG
Organism: Halobellus sp. Atlit-38R; assembly: GCF_003665925.1. NCBI lineage: Archaea > Methanobacteriati > Methanobacteriota > Halobacteria > Halobacteriales > Haloferacaceae > Halobellus > Halobellus sp. Atlit-38R. The sequence goes on along the minus strand of NZ_QXIJ01000022.1, from coordinate 32,417 downwards.
AGCGTCTCCGCCGCGTGTTCGTGTATCGGCACCTCGCGAAGATGCGCGTTCTGCTCGGTCGGCAGCGCATCCAGTGCTGCCTCGTACTCCAGCTGGAACGACCGATGGATTCGGTAGTACTCGTAGGCGTTCGATGCCACGTACTCGCGGTCTTCCTCGTGATCGAAGTACACGCATCGCCACTCACGGCGGTCGATCTCTTTCTCGACGGCCGCTTTCACGACGCCGACCGGCATCTGCCCGCTGGCGGCCGCGATGTCGCGCAGCCTCGCAGCATCGTCGGTGTGGAAGTAACCCGTCGCCTCCGAGAGATGATCGACGATATCCATCTCGTCCCCAGGTCGATCACTCGGCATTGTGGACCTCCGGTTCAAGAGAACGGATCTTCCACGCGTCGTCGCCCCAAGTGAAAGTTTCGCGGAACTGCATCGCGTTGATGCAGGGCTCGCAAATGTGGCGGTCTTCCTGTCGGCAGTCGCCACCTTTCCAAACCCTGAATTCGACCGCGTGAGTGGCATGACGATGACACCCGTCCGTCTCGCATCGGCGATCACTCATAATCGGGCCCCATTGGAGAGTAGCCGCAGTTGGTGCACCAATTCCCCGATACGTGGATCGCCCCGCCGCATCGGTTGCAGTAGGTCCGATGATCGGTCTCGTCTCCGAGACTATCGTCTACCATTCTCGTCCCTCCGCGCCGTGGCCTCCGAACCACTGGATCTCTTCACGTCCGAATAGGTCGGCCTCGCACTTCGGGCACTGCTTACGATACGGGTTGACGTTGTCGTCAGTTACCGTCCACCCGCAGTCGGAACAGATCTGAACGTCAGTCGCCATCGTTAGATGCCCTCCTCGCAGTTCGGGCAAACCGAGATCAGTTGCCCTGTGAGGTTCCTTTCCTCCGTGAAGCCGTCGCCCTCGTACCCGCAGTGAGGACACCACTCGTTCCGCGTTTCTCCTCCACTCGGTCTATCGTCTGCATTTTGTGACATTTTGTGTCGCTCCTGTGTTGACGGCAGTCGCCCGCCGTCGACGCCCCGCCGGGAAATCGAACCCCGGGCGCACCAGTCAGGGTGGTTTGGGGACCGTTTTGGGGGGTGTTCCAGTTTTCTAGTCCGCCGCAGGAGACGCCGAGGGCGTTGATAACGCCGTTTGCGACAGTTGCGGCCCCACGGAGGCCGTGTGAGACGGCGGATCCGGCTGTCGGAGGCCACAGCCGGCGGCGATGATGCGCCACTGGACGTCGATCTCCTCGCAGATCTCTTGCATCGCCGTCCAGTCTGGGTCGTCTCCCGAGTAGTAGGCGTCGGCCCATCGCCCGACCGGGTCGTCGGGATCGTGGAGGCGGCTCGTGTCCTCCAGGAGGCCGCGCTCGACGAGCAGCCAGTCGAGCACGTCGCCCGGCGAGCGCTTCTCGCGACCGAGATCGCCCGGGATCGCATCCACAGACTCGCCACGCCAGAACCACGGAATCTGCGGGCGTGCGGTGCTCTCTTCGCTCTTTGCTCCGGACGCCGTGGCGTCGCCGCGCTCCGAGCGGAACGGCAGCGTCAGTCGCCAGCCGTCGTCGGTCTCGGTGACGAGTCCGAGCTCGAGTAAGCGATCGCGATGGTCGCGCCACGACTGCGTGGAAGGGCCGCCGCGGCGCGACAGTTCCGCGGCGCTGATCGGGTCCTCGGCCTCCAAGAGCGTCTTGATGGCTTTTCGCTTCGTGGAGGTGTTGCGGTCGGGCTCTTCGACGAGTCGGGTCCACGGTAGCTGGGAGAGCGCACGGCGGACCTCGTCCAGGTGGATCGCTCTTCGCGAAGGCTCGTGCTTGAGCCCCCAGTGGATCGCTGTCGCGACCGCCCACGGATCCGCTGCGAAGGCTGCCAGCGCCGATATCGCCTCCGGCGTCGGTTCCATATTCTTCTCTCTTTTAAGCATCCGGCGGGCAGTCTGGATCGACGCGCCGACGGAGGTGCCCTCCTGGACGTCGATCGCGACGTTGATCTCCGGGGCGTCGGGATGGAGATCGCGTTCGTCCTCGAGGGCGTCCTGGAGCTCATCGGAGAGTGTTTCGACGCCGCGCCCGATCACGACGATCCCGGCGCGCAGCGTCCCGAACGGGTCCGCCGCGTCGACGTCCGGATCGGCGTTCGAGCGCTTCCGGTCACGCGTCTCTTTCAGCTGCTTGAACCCGTTGAACGCGCCGTAGCGGCTCCACTGCGACGCGATCGTCGTGAGGTGTTCGACCAGGGTTTCCCGGCGGGAGTTGTTGTCGTCGTCGCTCGCGCCGAAGTGTCGCGAGAAGTCCGGGAGTCGGACGCCGAGCGTCACGTCCACGCCAGAGAGATCGAGCAGATGGACGATCGTCGTCGCCAGTCCCATCGCGTGGGCTGTGATCAGCGACCGGTGTTCATCGCCCGTCAGTTCGCGTGATTCATCAGGCTCTAACCCGCTCAGTCGGTCGAGTAGGCTCTCATTACTGAAGCCCTCGTCCGATCCGAGCCGGGCGAGCACGTCGTGATCGCCGCGAGCGTAGGCTCCGGTTTCGAAGAGGAGTTCGGCAAGCGCATCGTCGATCGCCTCTGCGACGTCGTGGCCGTCGTCGTCTTCGGAGAGCCAGCCAACGCCGGTCGCGTCCTGGAGGACGTCGACGTCGAGGTCGCCGTCCAGGACGGCATCGATGTCCGACGGCGTCAGCAGCCGATTGCGAGTCTCCTCCCAAGCGAGAGCATGTGCAATCGTCGTTGCGTGCTGGAGCGGGTTTTCCGCTTTGCCGGCCTCGACTACGAGCGATGAATCGGTGATCGAGACACGCGGCTGTCGCGGGTCGACGTCGTCCCGACGAATCCGTGAGTTCTGCAGCACGATGTTGCCGCGCTCAGACGCCGCTTCGAGCGGGAGAGCGCGGTCGTACCCGGCGAACTCAGGCGCGACCAGTCCGTGCGTCCAGTCCAGGTCGCGGTCGGGGCTCGCAGCGGCCGCACCTTCTGCCGCGGGGCGGTCGCCGGCGGCTACCGCGGCCTCCTCCCCACCCCCCTCTCGACCCTGCGCGGGTAAACACGGCATGGGGGGACGGATTTGGGGGGGCATTTCGACGCCGCTCACAGTTCCAGGCAGGCGCGTCTGGCGTCCTTCCTCCTGATAGACGGCGGTGATGTACTCAAGCCCGGCAGACGTGAGTGAGATTGCTGTGAGACCGTCGGGGCGATCGTGCCGCTCGACGAGCCCGTGCTCTTCCTCGAGGCGCTTGCAGACCTGGTACAGATTCCCATCTGACGGAGAGTCCAGAACTAGCTTCTCAGCAAGCTCTGCGTACGTCAGCGCGTGATTCGCGTCTGCCGCGACGTGCGCCACGACCGCCGTCTTCCGCGAGTCCGCCGACAGTTCATCGCGCGCGAGGCGCGCGCGTTCACTGGCACCCGCCCCGCCCTCGCCTCCGCCTTGGACTCGGAGTCGCGAGTCGGACTCGGAGTCCGATGCGAGCAGGCGACGCTTGCACTCGTTTGTGAGATGCGCCGGCAGTTGATCACGGTGGGCGTCGACGAGTCGGGCGGCCGCCGCGTGAGAGACGACCAGCTGGACGTCGTGGGCGCTCCACAACTCGCCGAGCCACGCCAGGACGTCCCGGCGCTGATCGGCGCGCTGTGCGGCCCACTCGACGCCGAGGTGCACCTCGATCGTCCGCGTCGGGATCGCGTCGCCGGCCTCCTGCAGGAGCGCAGTCGTCGCGAAGACGTCGCCCTTCGGTGACGTGATGTTGTCGATGTTACCCGTGCCAAGACGCTGCAGCGCGCGGCGTGCGGCCTGCAGATCGCGCTCGCGGCGATCGTCGTCGACGTCGGTCCGCAGCGAGGTCGCCGCTTTCGCGAGGACGCTCGCTAGTGCGTGCCCGACGCGGGCGCGGTCGGCCTCGACGTCGGCGTCGACGCGGTCGTCGGCGCGGAAGATCTCGTCGAGAACCTGCCGCCACTCCGCGTGTGACGAGCCGGGGAGTGCGCGCAACGCGTCGACGATCGCGGTGTCGAGTCCATCCTCGATCGCCGTCTTGTGCAGTTTCGTGAGGCTCTTCGTCGCATCCAGATACAGATCAGCACCGAGGGACGGGGTTTCGCGGATGCTCACCCCAGGGTTCGTGTCCCCAGATCCATCCTCCGCAGGCGGTTTCGGGGCGGGCGCGCGGCTCATCGCTGCGGCCCCCCGACGCGATCGCCCGGAACGTAGGCCCGGACGAACCCGCCGTGATCGTTGGTGACGACCTCGACTCTCGCCGCGCAGTCTGGGCAGAGCACGCCCCAGCCGCGAACCGATCGAGCCTCCGGCAGCGACGGATCCGTCGCCTCTCGACAGTGGCGGCACTCCGAGCGCATCAGGCCCACACCTCCTCGCTGACACGCGCCGTCTTGACGCCGTCACAGAGCCGTGGCTCTGCGACTAGCGAGGCGGGCGTGTCGGCTCTCTGAGGGTAGGTCACTCTCTGCGTCCCGAAAGCCGTCGCTGGTGAGCGACCAGACCCAGATCGAACTGCGCGGAGATGACTCTCTCCGGCAGACTTTTGATGACCGCCCAGAAAGAGGAAGGTGTCCAAGCGACCCCTTTCTGGGTAGAACCCATCCGCGTGAGCGACGGGTGTCTCGGTCGGGCGGTCTGCGTAGGGCTTTCGCGTTGCTGGTTGTCGCGTCTGCGGATAAGTGTTTTCTTGGGTCCAACTCATCGCGACCCCTCGATCTCGGTGACGTCGAACAGTTGTGACCACGCAAGCTGCGTATCCGGTGCGCCGCGGTCGTTCGTAACCCAAGAGAACTCCAGTTCGTCAACGAGCGTCGCCGGGATGATCTTCGCCGCGATCACATCGCGATCATCGTTCGGCGCACACACCGCGAAGAGATAGACGCCACCAGTCGCCAGCAGTTCCTCGTGCTGTGGCTTCCGGAGTTTGAAGCGCCCGCGTCGCTGTGCTTTGCCGTAGACGACGCCAGTGCTTTTGATCTCGACTTTCGTTCCTGCTTCGAGCACACAGATCCCGACGAACGGTAGATCTGCTGACGGCGTCAGCAGCGCCTCAGTTCGGGCATCGTAGTGCTCAGCTTCGGTGTCGGGGACGTACCGCAGTGGATCGATCATCTGAATCAACGTCCCCTCGACGCGCTCACCGACGCGCTTCGAGTAGGCGAGCCGGGAGTCCTCCTGGACGCGGCTCATTCGTTGCCCTCGTTTTCGAGGTCGATGCAGTCCGGGCACAGTCGGCTGTGCTCGGAGTTGATCACCATCGAGGCGTTCCGGCTCCCGCAGCGATCACACGCCAGCGCAGACGGCGTCGCCGGGACGTACCGGCCACCGCAGTCCTGGCAGCGGTCGGTCGGGATCATCGCCGAGACGTGCTTGCCGCATCCATCGCAGACGACGCCCGGCGTGGGTGAGGCGCTCCGGCTCATCTCTGATCGCCTCCGTAGTACCCGAACGCCATCTGATCGAGCGCCATCACGTGCAGCCGCGGCGGGTCGAATTGGACGGAGTTGACGGCGAGGTTCCGTCTCTCCAGCTCCGAGATCACCGTTGTGGATGCGCTCCGTCGGAGCTCCGGGTCGATTCCGGACAGATCAACGTAGTGTCTGTACTCTCCGGGGTAGTAGCCGTCCTCGATGACGTAGTTGATCACGCCGTCGGACTCGGCGATCGCGGAGTTGGCGGGGTGCCGGTTTGCGTGCGTGACTGCATCGCGGATCGCAGCGATACGGACTTGAGACGCCACGTGGGTGCCGTCGTGGACGGTGACTTCTTCGCGGCACTGGTAGCAGATACCCTGATCGGCGAGTCGGCGCACCTCGGCTACGCGCTCGTCAGTCGTCTGTACGTCGCCGTGGCCGCCATCGGCCAGGAGTGCCGGCGCAGCGCCGCCGTCCTCGCAGTCGTGCTCGAGTAACTCATCGATCGTCGCGAAGTCCTCGCGGCCGCACGCGTGACACTCCAAGTGTGTGACTTGTGGTTGCATCTAGATCGCCTCCAGTTCGGCATCGAGTAGGCTCATCACTTCGCGCATCTCGCGGCGTGCTGCGGCGGAGTCGCCGCGACAGGAGAGTCGCTTGACAGCGTGGACGCGGTACCAGACCTCGACGTCCACTTGTCCGTCGAGCAGCCACTGCGCCGTATCGAGGCGGCGCGCGACCTGCGCCGGCTCGTCGTCGCAGGAGTAAGCGAGCGCACTCGCCAGCAGTAATCGGGCGCGGGCGATCGGGCGGGTGCCCATCGCGACCTCCGAATTGGAGGTCCGCAGCCCGCCGTCGGGGACGAGCGACGGATCGGCGTCGTCGAGGTCGCTGGCCAGACTCGAGGGCGGCAGTTTCGCCTCCGATTCGCGCTCGCGGCGCACCGGCTCGTCGAACTCTGCATCGCAGTCCGAGCAGCGCCAGTTGGAGTCGGAGTGATCGTTGCAGGAGACGCCCTTGCTCGGCGACCGCCGGAAGATGTTCTTCGTTGAGTTGCATTCGGGACAGGCCAGCGTGGTGCCGCCGTCGGCGATTACGCGGTGATTACCTATCCAACTCCGCCACCCGCAGAATGCGCACTCCCAGCCGTCCTTGACGCCTTCACGCGCGTGAACGAAGACGTCAGTCTCGCAGCTGGGACAATCCGGCGCGTCCTCGTGAGGATGGCGTCGAGTGGGTGACGGAAGCGTCATCGCGTCCCACCGCCAAGTCCGCGGATCTTGCGTTTGTCACGCCGGTACAGATTCACTGCAGCGACCGTTGTCGGCGGGTTCCCGCTGTTCCGGTTTTCGTAGCAATTCGTACAGACCGGGACAGCCCCGTCGTTGTCGCCGACGACGCGAGCGACGTTCGGGTCGACCCAGGCATCGCAGTTCCGGCAGTACCCCCCGGCGCGCTTGTCTCCAGTTGAGTTGCGCTCGCGCGCGCTGTGTTCTGAGGTTGCGGTCGCGGTGTGCTGGTGGCGGCTCATCGGCACACCACCTCGCTACCAACTAGTTGTCTGATCGCCGCGTTAAAGGCGATAGGCGTTGTTTTGATCATTGTCGTGCGGTAGCGACCCCACAAGCGTCGGCCGGACCCTAGATCCGGTCGGCGTCTTTTCTGGGAGACACCGATCCGCTCGTGAGCGTCGCATATGTCACCCAAATAGCTCCTCCCTAATAGTTCCAGCGCAGGAAACACCCAACGTAAGAAACGTTACATATCGGTGTTTCCTTAATCCCTTGCCTCATATTGGACAAACAATGCCTGGACCGGAAACGTCGGACAGGGACGTGGATATCTTGAGATACGTACGACTCCGGCCAGAGCCATTTGCGACTGCGCGTGATATCGAACCGAAGACATCTGTTGGGTACAAGCAGACTCGAAACCGCCTCGACGATCTCGTTGAGAAGGGGCTGCTTAACGTTGAAAAAGTCGGTACGGTAAACGTCTATTGGCTGTCTGACGAGGGAAAACGCGCCGTCGCAGACTCCGATCAGTGCTGAGACTCGGTATACCAGACCACTGATTGAGCCCCAATCTCTCTTTTTTGAAGCTCGCCGCGGTCGTGGAGATCGTTCAATCGTTTGTTGATCGTCCGGCGACTCACTGTCGAGAACTTTTCCAGCACGTCCGACGTTGTCACAAATGGGCGACTGTGCTCGCGGACGAAGTCCAACACCTGCTCGTGGGTCGGGTTTTTCATCTTTGGCCCCGGTTTCGTGCTCATCAATTGACCATTTAGTTCTTCCGTTGGAAAGGTTTTTTGGTGGTTCAGTTCTTACGGAAGAACAGACACAGACGGCTCTCTTCGGGCGTGGTTTCGCGCAGAAAGCGCCCGCGTGTTGATGGCACGCGAGCCGGGCTGTGTCGGTACCAACTATGTCAACCGAACGCCCGTCGCCTGGTTCTAACGGCGACACGACGCAAAAGCGTATCGCTCGCGAAAACTCCCAAGAGTTCGTCTCGATCACGGCTCCCGCGCCGATCACCGACGACAAACTCACCGAACTCTCCCCGCCGGAGCACGACCTCGACGCCGAGCCCGACACGGGCCGCCGCTGCGTCGCGATCGCCCACCAGCACGGCATCGTCCAGGACCACGCCGACGAGCGCGAGTACGAGGCCCACTGCGTGCTGTACGCAACCCTCGACGGCGAATGGGTCTGCGAGCGCTGGATCCCCGGCATCGGGAGTGATCTCTCGGAGATCCCGCGCGGCTTCGTCGCACCAGTCGCGGGCCTCTCGGCAGCTGGAGAGAACGCGCGTCGCTTCGCGCCGATCGTGCAGCGACACCCGGAGGCCTGAGACAGTGACCTGCACTGTCGAGCGCCGCCGGGCCTGCTCTCGCGCAGCCGCCGCCGTGGAGTGTCGCGATCCCGTGCGCCACGTCGACGTCCTCGATCCCGCGCGCTCCGAGTGGGACACCTGGACGCTCGAAATATCACTTGCAGCCCGGTCCGTCCCGCCCGCAGTGCTGCGGGGCCTCGCTGATCACGGCCTCTCCGTTCGGGACGCCTCCCCGCGCGGCGGCGGGCACTACGCCGCCGCCGTCGTCGAGTAGCGCGCATCAGTCACTCCTCCGGACGTGCCGGAGCACGTCCTCATAGCCGTCGAGAACGATGTCCTCGCGCTCGATCAACTCGCCAGTTTTCGCGTCGCGAAGGTGTTCGAAGACCGGATCGTGCTCGGAGTCGTGCGACCGCGCGCACGACTGACAGAAGAAGTGGTTGTTCGTGGCCTCCCAGTTGCGGTGGCCCGCTGGGCAACGGAAGCGCCAGCGGTCCGCCTCGTCATCAATCTGGAGTCGGCGACGCGACATATTGCAACCGACTCCCGATACCGTACTTAAACTGAGCCACGCGCGGAGTGAAAGTGAAACCAGAACCGCACGACGGGAAGCCTAGATTTAAGCCACCATCGTGTTGTTCGAAGGACAGGAGCGGGCAGGCCAGTGCCCGCTCGGAAATACAGTAGCCGAGTGGGTAAGCGTACCGCTCCTGAGGATAGAGTATGTCATTTGACGACCCATTCGGCGACGATATGAGCGAACTGCAGCGTGAAATAGTTCAGACGTATGATCGAAACCCGGACGCGGGACCAGCCGAGATCGCATCGATGTGCGACTGTTCAGAGAGCTACGTCCGCGAGACAATCAACGAGTACCGGGACGGATTCGGCAACGACGGCCTCTTAGGCGGTGGTGGGGGTTTTCTGTAGACGGGCAACAGTCGGGGCTGGAAGAGTTTGACCCGAACACGCCGTTCGGGAAAGCCATCGAATACGTGATCGAGGGGTTCGTGCTTCTCGTGATTATGTTCATCTTGGCTCGAGCGTTGCTCCAAATTATCGGTATCTCGGTGCCAATACCCTTCCCGCTGCCGTTTTAGTCAGAGGAAATTCGCGATGGCAGCACCAATACCCATCGCGATGAAGTCAGCCAAGATGCGTCCGCCCAACGACGGATCTCCTCCGGTGATCGTATAGAACACGTCTCGATATACCGAGAAAATCGGTTCAGGACCCAATAACATAAGATTCACCGCTGCTATAACCAGCAGCGACATCCCTGCGAGTCTAATTAGCAGGTTTAGCCACCCCTTACCGCGAATCATCGTCGTTTCGGCGGTGATCTTGTGCCGCTCCCAGTCGACCATATTAGGCCAATATTACCAAGATGTCAAAAATCCTCGCGCGCCGTCATCACGGCCATCCCGACCGCGACTACGAGGCCGCCCTGGACGATCGAGAAGATGAGCGACGCGCGCGAGCCCGGCGGGACGATCGCGAGCGGCATCCACAGCAGACTCGACAGCGACAGCCACGCCGTCGAGGCGCGGCGCTGTTCGTCGATTCGTGTGAAGAGCCGTCGGCCGACGAACTCTCCGCTGATCACAACGCCAGACCCGATCACGACACCCGCGGCGACGTCGAGGAGATAGCTCCAGGACATCCACGACGACACGGCGACCGTCGCAGTGGCAGTCGCGATCGCGGTCGCGAGAATCGATCCCATCTGCTGTTGGGTTTCGGCGTCCGGCGTGCCGTCCTGGTAGAGTTTCCAAACGACGGCGAGTGCGACGACGAAGCCGAGAACGCCGATCAGGACACGAACGACGCCATTTGGAGCGAACACCAACTCAGCGAGCCACTCCGGGCCTTGCATCGTCTTGGGGGCGCCGACTTGCATATTCATGCAGTGCTGCGGTACACCGCGGAGAAGGCCGCGATTCCGATCAGGAACAGCAACACGACCTTCAACCACGCGGGCGCGAGCCCGATGCTAATCAGTCCGAACACCGATACGACGGTGACGACCGCACCGCCAGGCGCACCGACGCGTGTTCCCGAGACCGCTCCCAGAAGGACACCAGCGAGCACGAGCCCGGTGATGATCGTCCCCGAAAATCCGCCGCCGCCTGGCACCGTCGACCCCGTGCCAATCACGAACGCGACCGTCCGCGTGAGCATCTGGCCGAGTGTCGACAACGACATCTCTTCCATTCCAGCAAACCACGCGTCGCCGTCGACGGTGCCACCGGAGCTATTGTTGTAATACTGTGCGAGAGCCACAGTAAGGAGTTCTCGGATCATATTATGCGGAGGACCTCACGAGCGTGACGAGACTGCCGTAGAACATCACTGTCGGCGCGCCACCGAGCAGGACCGTCACTGTCGGCGGAGCACCGTTCTCGATGAACACGACAACCGGCCAGTTCAGGAACGACACGACGCCGACTGCGAGATTCCACACGAGGACCGTCGCGCCGCCGACCTGGCCGACGAGCGAGGTGATCGCTCCTGCGACGCCCTGCAGGTTCGACGACGGTTGCTCGCCTGCCTCGACGTCGTCGCCATCTTGATCGATGAAGTATTTCGTGACGCCGGAGTCGTCGTACGAAACGGCTCCGCCGCCGAACATCACGGCACCGAGCACGAAGTATAGCAGGACGATGCGGCTGAATCTGATTGCCATTTTATAATCCCCTCCGGAGCAGCGCCAACGACCCCACGGCGACGCCCGCAGCGAAGACGACGTCGTAGCCGACCCACCCGATCGTCGAGAAACCCGTGAGAATCAGCACGCCCGCGAGCCCAGCTGCCTCACCGCCGACCGGCAGCGTCGCACCGACGGCTGCGACGCCGAGCGTCGTCACGATCATCGCGAGGAACCACGTAAACGATTCCGTGGTTCCCGGCGCGGCAAGACCTTCGAGATCTGCGAGCGTCGACAGCAGGCTGTTGTCGTTCGTCGGCGTGTCGGCGATCGTGAACCGCGCGCTATCGACAAACTGCTCTTGCCCGTCGACTGTTGCGTAGACGGTGACCTCGACGTGCTGGCCAGCTCGCGTTTCGACGTCGAGGTCGTGTTGGTACGCGTCCGTATCCGAGACAGTTTCATCCCACAGCGTCGTGTTCGTCTCTTCGACCACTGCTGTGACGCGCCACGACGAGATGTCGTTGGTGTTGTTCCGGAACTCAGCGCTCACCACGGTGTCGTTCACCGCTGGGAGACGCCGTGTCTGCGGCGAGATCACTGCCGAGGGCTCGCGTTGGGCTTCTTCAATCTCTCCGCTCGGTGAAACAGTTATCCGCGTCTGTTGGGCTGTTGTTGGTTGGTAGATCCCAAGAATGCGCGACTCCTGCGTCTCTGTGTTATAGAGGACAAGCCGATATCGGGCATTGTACTCTAAGATAGTCCCAAATTCGCCAGTGGCACCGAAGTAATCGCCTTCGACAGTTTGCCACGATCCGTTAATAGCCCGTTGAACTTCAAGGACCGTCGTGTCTGGAGAGTACGCCCCTGAGTAGTCAGAGATTTCAAATATCGTCTCGACGCTTTGTGCCGACTCGTTCAGCAAGTAAATCTGCTGTTGATCGTATAGCGATCTGACGAATATCCGGCGTTGATAGTATCCCTCTCCCTCCGCCGAAACAACCATTGGCTTCGACGCCGGAAGTCCGGTTAGATTTACGGTACCATCAACAGGTTGCCTCTCACTGTACCCCAATGACGTGCCGTTCTTATAATAAAACCGTAACGTGGTTGAGGCATTGTCCAAGACTGCTGGGTCCGTACTTTCATTGTAAACAGTAAGAGTTGATGGGACACGGATTTCGATAGTTTGGCTTTTGATTTCTTCGCCGTATTTGTCCGTGATTGTCCAATAATACGAGTAATCGCCTCCAAGTGATAGATTAGTTGAAACCGATGCAGTCCCGTTGCTAGTTAAAACGTCTGATGCAACGTAGTTGCTGTCGATATACAAAGATGCATTTAATCGCTCACCCTGCGCCGTCCCAAACTGGGCATCAGAAATGTCAATCTCAAACGACTGTGACGGTTGTTGCAGGTCGCCAGACGGAGACATTGTACTATCCTCAATTTCGGGGGCATCATTTTGAAATAGGATAGACTCATCAGAAATCTTAAATTTGGGGTTAGTTCCTTTTCGAGAGACAGTCGTATTAAGCCGCCAAGTTGACGATTCGGAATTTGGGATGATGATTGTGTGATTGCCTTGTTGTGTAACTGTACTTTGGTTAGCGACTTTCCAACCGTTCCCGTCGTGGTATTCGACCGCCAGCGTCGCGGCAGCGTTGTCAATTGCAGCGACATTGATGGCTGCTTTGCGAGCGTTTGAGACACTATGATTTTTCGAGATGTAGCTCGCCTGCTGTGGCTGTTCTATTGTTATATCATCAATATAGTGATCGCCGCCAGAAAATGACTGTGTGTAGATCTGGTCAAACTCTTTTGGTGCACCATCTGTAAAGGAAAGATCAGACCCAATTTGGGTGCCATTAACGTAGAAATCAAACGTCTTGTTATCCGTATCAAGATCAAGTCTCACATTGTACCACGTGTCTGCATTCGCACTTGATATGCCATTGTAGACAGATCCGCTTAGGTAATACCACTCTCCACTTTCGATACCAACCCTCACCACAGACCCCGTTCCTTGTTTGAAAAGAGCGACGTGATTTGTCCCAGACGTAGAGTTGACACGAAACGCGAAAGAAACGTTCGTCGAGCCAGTGTATGATTGATTTAAGTTCCGTCGAACTACCTCATTATCAAGGTCGGTGTATTTCGCTGAGTGCGTGCCATTATACACTATTTGTGTTTGTGCGGCAAACCGATCTTGGGCATTAGTCCATTCAGACACATCACCATCTTCGAATCCGTCGAATAACCGGCCAGAGAGCCCAACATATGAGCTTTCGCCGGTGTCTCTGACGACTGTGTTCGTCAGCTGCCCATCTCCAAACTCAGTGTCTGTCGTATGCTGACTCCCAATAGTAAGGTTCGTCGACGCGGCGGTCGCTGGTGCAACGCTTATGACAAGGAATGACGCGATGATTGCGAAGATGATGCCTGAACGACGCTGCATCAGCTTGCACCTCCAGAGACTGCCGTGAGGTAGATCATCGACAGCACAGTCAGGATCATTGCCGGGAAGATCATAGAGAACAGATACGTCTCCGCCGTCCCGAGATCGGTGCTGTGCTCGCCGAGGATCTGGTATACAGGACCCGCGAGATGGCCGAGGATGAAGATAACGACGCCGAAGAACACAACGTCGACCGGCGTGAGACGTGCTCGATCCATCGTGATCACCCCGACCGTGCGGCGACGCCGACGCTGACCAGCATCGCGATCAACATCAACGGGAGCGCGAGTGCCAGAAGCAGTCCGCTGAACGGATCGAGGGTGCCCTGTCCCATCTCGATCGCCTCGTAGATCCACGGCGCGACAGCTCCGAAGGTCACGAACGTCGCGAACACCATCACGATGTCAGTGAACTGGATCCGTGCGCGATCATCCATCGACATCGCTATCGCGCCTCCACCCAGCTGCCGATCAGTAGCAGGATCGTCATCGGCAGGACTGCCGACGCCAGCCACTGGACGACAATCGGCAGCCCGTCGAGGAAGGGTCCGGAAAAGTACATCCACGCGGGCGCTGTCATCACGACGGCTAGCAGCGCGAAGATGCCGAACCACAGTCGAAACGGACTCATAAAAGGCCATCTGACCCCCCTCCGATGTCGATCCCAAAGTTCTCGAAGGAGAAGATCCCCTCCGCGGACTCGACGGCCTCGCGCGTCTCACCTGTAGCAGTCGCCTGCGTTTCGGTCTGTCGCGCTTCGAGGAATGCCGCAGCGGCTGAGTCGTCCTCTGACGCTGGGTCACGCGCGCCTGGACCGACTGCATAGCCAGTCACGAACTCGTTGAACCAGCCAGCGCTGATCCCTCGATCGACGCCTGCGCCGGCCGTAGATTCAGCGGTGTCGCCGCCAGCAGCGGTGCGCTCGTTGTCATCAGGTCCAACATCCCTTCGCCGCGGACGGCGTGCGTTGAAAGTGAACGCCGGCGACTCAAACTCGGAGGGTTGCGGCTCGACGAACCGCTGCTGGAATCGGAACTGGTAGGGCTGCGTGGTCGCGGTTGCGGTCGCCGCACTGGTTGCAGCCGGCTGTGCAAGCGCATCTATGAGTGCCGCCCCGCCAGAGAGCCCGAGCCCGCGGCCCAATCCGAGTCCACGCGTCACCGGCGCCGATGTTTGTCCGGGGCCAGATATGCCCCCAGGGCCGGCTAGGCCTCCGGCGAGTGGGCGAGCAGAGCTACCGACGACCGCAGTCTCGGAGGGCTGCGTCGACGGCTGTTCAGCTTCTTCGAGCAGTTGCTCGGCCTCTTGGATTGTGTCCTCTGTCGACTGGGACGGCGACGTGAAGTCCTCGCGGTTCATCGGCTCCGAGGACTCGGAGACGGCTTCTTCGGGAGTCGTCGCCGTTCCATCATCGATCTGCGGGCCAGTGACCTCGCCCGGGATCGTCGGACTCATCGGCTCTTCGGTCGTTGAGCCGCCTTGCGTGCCTGGTCGCTGCCGGCCTTCGATGCGGCCTTGGCGAACGGCCGTACTGAACGATAGCTCGAATGGCGACGGCGCGTCTTCAGCGGGGACGTCGATCTCGTTCGGCGCAGCTTTGCCGTCTTGTGGGACGCCGACTTCGCCCGTCTGATCGATCGGTTCGGTGGGTGTCCCGAACTCACTGACGTCCTGCTCGCCGGCCTCGAGTTCGGAGGGCTGCCCCGCATCGCCGTCTTCCGGAACGCCAACCTCGGACTGCACGAACGGAGAGTCGGGAACGCGCTCTGACCCTTGGTCGGTGTCGGTGGCGGTCGCGCCGCCGATCCCGGCTGCTGTCGCCCCCGCGAACAGCAACGTCTCCCCGATCGGTGTCGGCTCGGCAAACGCAGCGCCAGCGACGAGTGCTGCAGCGGGCGACAATCCGGGCGCATCGCGACGCTTGGACATCGACTCTTTGCCGCGCTCGCGTCCGACCGAGGCGATTTCTTGGCCTGCAGAGACGAACGGTTGGGCTGCTTGGCTGGCTATGCCCAGCAGTTCACCGCGTGCCTGGAGCCGCGTTTCGCGCGGTGACTGGCCGGCAAACGTGGAGAGAATCGGGCTTGCCCGATCGTCGATAGATGCGATGTACTGGTTCGCACCCGCAGCAGCTTCTTGTTCTGACGGGATTGTGAACCCGGCAAGTCCCGACAGGTATCCCCGAACTGAATCTCCAGCGTCCTGAACCGGTGTCGTCTCTTGCTGCCACTGCCGAACAGACGCGCCCCAGCCCAAGAGATCGCGCAGTGGTTGATCAGCAGCTACCTGGCCGAGGTCGCGCCCGTCTCCGTACCCTTCCTCGACGCTGTCTGCAGTTTCAGTGCCCTGACCGTTCACGTCAACAGGTTCGTCGGGATCGAGGCCAGGGTTCGCATTCAGCAGTGCCTGCTGCTGCGACTCCGGCAGATCCGACACTGTCGTCTGCTCTTGTTCCTGTTGCTCGGCTTCTTGGTAGAGGCGGACATCTCCGCCTTCGACGTAACCATCGCCGCCTGCGCCCGCGTCACGGTCCTCAGAGATGGACTCGTTCGGCGTGCCAAACCGACTGGTCCCACCGCGATCGGAAGGCTCGTCGTCAGCGCGGGTCGGGTTCTGTCGATCGCGGGGCTGCGCCATCGCGAGTGCGTTCCGGCCCTCTTCGGACGTCCCGACGACTTGCCCGTCCTGCACAGCGATATCGGTTCGGTCGACGCCAAGGCTCTCGGCGATGATCTGCTCTTGCCCCTCGTTCGTGAATCTCGCGGCGAACCTGCCGTCGCGCTCGACGACACGGACGTCCGACTCGTCCTCGATCGAGGACTGTTCGATGATATTCTGCTCGAACTGTTCTGCACGCTCGTATTCCCCGGACTGCGTGAATTCCGCGGCCAGAACGGTCTGGCCATTCTGTTGCTCCTCGGTGATGCGGACATCGCCCTCGTCGAATCCGGAGGGGAGCGACCGCAGAACCTCTTGCTCGAACTGTTCAGCTTGCTCAGCGAGCCGAGCACGGCGCGTGTCATCAGTTTCACTGATGCGTTCTATGCCCTGTTCGGAGCGGTCCGCATCCGCGCCAGCAAAGTCTTCGACACCACTACCAGGCACGCGCCCGCCGCCCTCGACGCCGGCTTCGTCCCACGAGATCTCGCCGTCGCCGTCCTGGTCGCTCCCGGCCCAGTTCTCGATCTCTTGGCGTGGATCATCCTCGATCGACGATGCAGAGTCGCTGTCTGAATCACTTCCGAGGCCGGCTGTCGGGCCACCGCCGGACGGCGAGGCGCCAGCCGAGCCGCGATCACGAGTGACTGAGTCGTCGGGAAGATCGTCGTCTCCCGAACTACTATCGCTGCTGTCAGAACTGTCTCCCCCGCTAGGATCCGGCGTCGGCGTGACCGACCCGCTGTTCCCGGGGAGTTCGCCGCCAGAATCGTTCTCCTCGTCGGCTGGGACTCCGTCTCCGTCGCGGTTGTCCGGGTTTCTGCGCGGGTCGTTTCGATATTCGTCGCCATCATCGTCGTCGTTGTCTGAGTCCGACGAGCCGCCCGTTCCCGGCAGATCGTCCGCGACGCCGCCCGGTTCGTAGGCCCCGCCAGCGTACGGGTCGCGGCTCATATATTGACCCCCACATTAGACAAACCGACGTTCAGCGCGCTGTTATCGTCGCTTTCGTCTGCCTCGTTGTCTCCCGCGTCGTCGAGCAACGAGCCATCGAAGCCAAGCGAGAGCGACGGTCCTGCCGCGCTGCCGCTCGCGCCCACGCCCGCCCCTGCTCCGAGGTTGAGACCGCCAGCGCCGAAGTCGAGCAACTCGTTGCCTTCGGCGGCTGACATCCGCGCCATCTCGGAGACAACGCGCTCGTCTCCGACGGGACGCAGCCCGCCGCGGATCGGCGAGCCGATCGCCGCAGATCGTGCCGCCCGCGTGCCGATGTTGTCGCGACTGGAGTCCATCTCTGGCGCCCCATCCGTCGCGATCGTCGCTGCAGCGAGGGCTTGCTTCACCGCTGCTCGGGCGTTTTTGTCTTTCAGCTTCTCTTTCTGGATATCCGTGAGTTCGCTAATTCGCTCGGACGCAGCTCGTTTTGCCTGTTGGACACGACTGCGCTGTGGGCCGCCAGAGACGCGCTCAACCGCTTCGTCGTCGACCTCGGTCTCTGCGGCGTCGACGCCCTCACGATCGTCACCGTACGCTCGCGCGTCGATACCTTTTCGGCCGTCCGACTCGCGACTGACTTTCTCCCGGGCGGCCTGCACAGCCGCGCGAACGCGAGAGCCGCTATTCTCGCTCTTTCGGCGCCGTTGGCCGACAGTCCGGCGGTTAGCCATCTTCACGCCCTCCGTCAGCTAGCGCCGGCCGACCCGCTTTCTCGGCGACAGCTTCTGCGAGTTCCTCCAGTGAGTCGCATTTGAGGACCATATGCTTGCTGTGCCCGTCTCGTTGGTAGAGTTCGTATTCTGACATTGATGATCACCCGAGGTATCGAACGCCGGCGTACACGATGAACGAGCCGCCGATCGCAAGCCACAGCAGCGCTTGCGTCGACATCCCGAACGAGTCGAAGAAGCCCGGCGGATCCGACTCGGCTTCGAGGTTGATCGTGCGCTCGACCAGATCCGTCGGGAGGCCCGGATAGGCCGGGTCTTCGAGGTTGATCGGGTCGGCCTCTCCCTCTCGGTGGACGGCGACGTGCGCGCCCGTACGGGCGTCGGTCGTCATCGCTTCCGGCGGGAAGTAGTACGGCTCGTCGCCGTCGCGGTACTTCGGCACGCCAGAGCCGTCCTTCTCGGGCTTGACCCACTTAGGCTCGGAGAGATTCGAGCCGATTCGGTACCACTTGACCCAGCCTTTCTTGGCTGCTTTCCGCTGTTTCTGCAGGTGTCGGCCCGCGCGAATCCAGTCCATCGGCGTCAGCGAAACCTCGACCGCCTCAAACTCAGCGGGGCCGTTGTCGGCCTCGACGAGCGTCTTTTCGACTTCCTCTTCGAGCGACGTCCGGTTGACTGCGTACCAGACGCCAGCGGCGCCGGCGAGAAGGCCGAGTAACAGCCCGCTGAGCAGGTAGAACAACCACTGCGGTAGTATCGCCAACATCAGTTACCGCCTCCGAACGAAAAACGTCCGCCGCTGCCATCGGACGAGATCTCGTTGACGAGGCTCTTCTTGACGCGCTGGAAGTAGTTGTCCTGCGTCCGGCCTTCACGGCCTTTCGAGGCTTCGTGATAGGCCGCCATCAGCCGCCAGAACACGGGTTTGATTCCATCAACGCCGATGTACTCGGCCATCGCAGCCGCTTGCTTTTCGGAGATGGGCTCGCCGGGTTGCGACAGCGACTCCCAGATCTCTTTGCCGCGCTTGCGAATCGCTTGGGTGCGCCCCATCTCTTCGAGCATCTCGTCGTCGACGGGATCCCAGTGTTGGACGTTATCTGTCGTCTCGTTGTAGTGCGTGTACCCGTTATCCGCCAGGCGGACCTTCGTCTCGTACACGGCCCGCTTGAAGAGCAACTCGTCGAACGCTGTGTCGACGATCATTCCTTTGCGGAACGACCGCATCTGCATCGAGATGTCGTCAGAATCGTAGACGCCAGAGCCGAGGCCAACCTCGCGGAGCACCTGTTCGTAGGTGGTTGGCGTGATGATCTCGTGTGCGACGTCGAGTTCGTCTCGCGGCCCGTCTTGGGGAGGTCCTGTTGCTTGTCCGTTGGTTCGTTGTTTCTGCGTGTTCATTATGCAAACACTCCGTCATCGAAAAGTGACTGCGAGATCAGCACCCCGCCGAGTAGCATCAGCAGGCCGCCGATCCCGAGCGATCCGATCACCGTCGCGCCCAGTGCCGCGCCGACGTCAGTCGTTCTGACAGTCGCGTCGGCCGTGCTGTTCGCGACGACGGTCTCGTTGTTGACAATCTGGTATGCAAACTCGCGTTCGACGCCACTGCGGACCTGCAGTCCAGTCAGTGCGATCGCGCTACCCGCGACCAGCACCATCGCGCCGCCGATCACGCCGAGACCAGTATATGAAAAAAACTCGCCTAAGGTCCAGGTAGCCAGGCCGATCGCGACGAGGAGTGCTGTCGTTTCGAGCAGCACGTCACATCAGCTCCTCGACGCGCGATGCGACCGTGACGAGCACCATCAGTGCGATTCCGAGTGGGAGATATCCGGCCACAAGGCTCGTGATGCCGCTGGTCGCCTGGTAGTCGTACGTCACTTTCACGTCTTCGCCGTCGTCGATAAGGGTCGAATTCTGGATGTCGAATTCGATATCACCTGGGTCTTCGTACAGCGTGTACTCAGTCGTCGTTTCGTAGGATCCAGAGGTATCGTTGTAACCGTACACAACGACTGACGCGGCATCGATGTTGTAGCCGCGAAGTGATTCAACATCACCAGTGGATGCCGTCACCGTTTCGTTCGTCTGGCTCACGGTGCCGGTAGAAGAGTTGACGACCGGTGCAGCGACGCTGAGGCCGATGACACCGACCGCTGCGGCCAGCGCGAGCCCGACGACGAGTGTGGCTTTTTTGGACGGCATTGGTAGTTAGACTCCGAATCTCGGATTACTGACCCATAATGGGGCCGACCGTCGCGACGAAGATCAGGACGCCGAGCATCACCGGGATAAAACCGACAATCGTTGCCGTCAGACCCGTGATATTGGCGTCTGCGAGGACGTCGTTGACGACCGGGATAGCCACCCCAACACCGACGATCACTGCGACCGCGATGCCGAGGACGGTCGAAACGAGATTCCCGCCAGCCATCTGTGCGCGATCTGCCTGCGCGAAGTCACTGCCTTCCGCCAGATTCGCGGCGACGTCGTAGCCCATCCGAACGCGGGACATAAACGCCGTCTGCCACGCTTCCGGAAGCGGCGAGAGCAGCATCGCCAGCAGCGCGAACAGCTTCTCGGCCTGCGGGTTCTCGTGTGTGGAGTTCAAATATGGTCACCTCCCTGTTAGCAGAGATGACGGAGTCTAGTGACTAAAAATGCGTGAGCGTGAGAATGGCTCATGAGAGACTCTGATGCGTGGAGATGTTTTTTATTCGAAGCTGATATACTCTAAATGGGATGGCAGCCCAGAACAGTCGAACCGTATTTGACATAGTTCGCGACACCTACCAGCGGAAAGTCATCGAGGTGGGTGGCGACGGCACCATCGGCAACTCTCTCCCCGCAGATCTCGTCGACGATCTCGATATCTCCGCCGGTGATGACGTCGTTATCAAAGAATCCGAAGAGCAAGACGGCGTTTTAGAGCTTCATTTCGAGTGATATGGCTACCACAGACTCAGACACAAAGACGTATTTTGAGGGGTACTCGGACTACGAGACGGTCGCTCAAGACATTGGGAAGGCCGTCCGTGACGCCGTTGATGCCTACTCGCATCTCGATGCACAGCAACGGCAAGCTGCTCGAGGTCGCGGAGCAAACGCGGCCGCGCAAGCGCATCAACATATTTTGGCGGCTGCAATCCGTCTTGTTCCCGAACTGCAACGCGACCGAGATTCGCGGGAGAAGTTGGACGAGATCTACGTCGATTGGACCGGTGATGACGGGTATATTCAGCGGTTGAAAAACACGCAACTGGAGGCCGGATCGCCCGATTGGTTGTATGAGTTTGTCGTACAGATCCGGGAAGCCGCGTGGGAACTCGGCTATCTCCAGGCCGGCCGGACAGAGAAAGCGGAGGCAGAGGATCCGAACGAAGAAGAGCCGCTCTCGATGTTCGAGGAGGCCTGAGATGCAGAAACTGAAAAACTGGATCGATCTCGTAAAGCAACGGCGCATTGACAACGAGTACGATCTGATGCTCCCGATCGTCGCGGACGAAGGCGACGGGAAGTCGACGTTGATCCTGCAGCTGATCGGGCTGTGGCACGATAAAATCGAGCGTGGAACCGATCCGGAATCGATCTTCGAGCGGATCGCGTGGGGCGAGCGTGACGAATTCAAGCGACTCGCCGTCGAGAGTCAGCGCAAAGACGTTATCGCCGCGCCGGACGCTGCTCGGATTCTCTACAAGAAGGATGCGATGGACCCTGATCAGCGGGAGTTAGAGAAAGACCTGCTGGACATCCGAACCCACGAGTTCCTCTTTCTACTCGGGTTCCAGTGGTGGAACGACATCCCGACGATGCTCCAAGAGCGCCGGGCAAAGCAGTTGCTCCGGATCCCGAGGCGCGGCGTCGTCGAGGGCTACAACCGGAACTCGCTGGATGAGAAGCTCTCGATGGACGACAAGAAGTGGCCGGAACCAGATATGCGAGACTCGTTTCCGTCGCTGGAGGGCACGAAGGTCTGGGAAGAGTACCAAAAGCTCGATCGAAAGAAGAAGCGAGAGCGGATCGCTCCGGACGATGACGAAGACGAAGAACCAGAGGTCGACGTCCGCTCGATCGTCGACGAGATTATGGCCGAAGGACTTGAGCCAGTCGTCGCGATCCACGGTGGCAACAAGAACCCCTACATCGCGAAAGAGTTGATCGAACTGAACTACGGTCTATCAGCTCGAAACGCGAAGAAGGCGAAATTACTTCTCGAGCAACAGAGTGGCGACCTGTCGCAGTATGTGGAGGAAGCGTGACTCGAAGACGTCGTCCAGACACAGAACGCACACACAGTATGCTAAAAAGCGATATTTTTGCGCGCGCGTGTAATGCGCGCGTGCGTGCGCGCGACCCGGAAACGAGTCCCGGAGTCGGTTTTGATTCGATTCGTTTCTGGAGAGAGAATTCCCAGAGAGGTGGTTAACGATGGGACAAGTGCTGAAACAGACACCTGAAGCCGCCCTGTGGACGTGGGCGCTCGCTTTCAGCTGTATCTTCGTTGGCGCTACGTACTCGATCGCGTTGTTTGCGCCGGTCAAGCAGCATCTAGTTGCACTGGTTGTCGCGGGAGTCCTTGCGCTTGGCTGTTGGGTTGTAATGCGTACCTCAGAGCAGTTGTCAGATACCTTACTCGGTCAGTATGTTTGGACTGTGACTGTCTGGTTGGCTGCTGAGGACGCAGACGAGCGCGCAGCCTACATCGAGCAGAGTACGGAGGGCAGTGTGTGCTTACAGTGCAGAAAAGAGCGTGACGATCATCGGTCAGAATAAAAATGAGCCAATCACAGCACCCCGGCAGCCACGAAGCAGATCACGAGGACGTGCTGTGTCAACCTAACGAGTTCGACGTCCCGTCGCCGCGACAACTGCGGGCGATGCGGTATCTTAGCGACCTTACGATCCGGCAAGTCGCTGACCGTGCAGATATCTCGACAGACTCGGTCTGGCGCTGGGAGCAGGGGGTGCAATCCCCACGGCTGTGTGACGTGCGCTCGCTCCTGCAGATCTACCAAGACGAAGCGGAAGAGCAAACCCAGTTAAAGCTCTGACTGTGCGAAAATCCGCAGGCATCTGTGAGAAAAGTAGTCCCTTAGTATCGTTATATTGGGTATGGCCGGAGAAGACCTGGCACCGTCGACGGTCGCAGGGTACATCCGTGTATTCCTGTTTTTAGCGCTGGCACTGCTGGTGATGAACGCGCTTATATCGCCGGCGCTGAGCTCCGGCTACAACCGATCAGTCGAGGAGCAGGTGCTGCTGTATCCCGATGGTAGCGGTGAGTTGTCGGCAGACGGGAACATCGAGAATTTCTCGGCGAGGCAGACGCTCGGAGACGCTGTCCGGTTCAACGGCGCCTCTGACTCGAGACTCGCCGGTGAGGCGAACATCAGCGTGTCTGGAAATTGGACAGTCACAACGTGGGCGAAACGAGACCCAGGAGTCAGCGGCGATCGTCGCGTGATGCAGCTCGACGGCTGGCTGTACATCACGCATATCAACACCACGCAGCAGTGGCGCGTGAGTTACTACGACGCTACGACACTGCAGGTCTACTCCGTGGATGCTCCGTCTCCGAGCCCGGCGACGTGGACGTTCCTCGAGATAGAGCGCAACGCCACGGCGCTATCGCTTACGCGAAACAACACGACTGTCGCATCTGCGCCAATCGACGGTTCCGGAGGTGGCGCGATCATTGACGCGCAGAACTGGGATGGAGAGCAGGAAGAGACGCGCGTTATTAACGAGACGCTGAGCGGCGCACAGAGTGGAGAGATCTACGAGCAGCCGACGGCGCCGCTGGATGTTGATGAAGTCGCGCGGATCTACTACGACGGCCTTGACGATGAGACGAGCGTCGACGTCTACCGGACGGGTTCGGACCTGTCGATGCAGAACGCTACGTTCGTCGACGGATTCGCCGGCGAGCCGCTCATTGAGGACGATACGCTCGACCTCGCAGTCGATGACTATCAGCGAGACGGCACCACGATCTCGACCACGAGCGATGGGAACCTGACGGGGGCTCCGGTCGTGTTCGTCGAGTATGACGGGTACTTCAACTCGCCAGAGGAGGGTCCTAACGGCTCTATCCCTGGCGGGACGATGCTTATTGGTCTCGTCGTGATCGCCGCGACCGTCCTCGTCATTGAGGAGCTGATCATAGAATGAGTGAACCAGAGAATCCAGACGGACTGACCGACGTACAGCGCAAAGAAATCAAACAAATCGTCCGCGAGGAACAGAGCGACTCCGCGACGATCACGCGGCGCGACGCCCTGAAGGGCGGTGGGATCCTTGGCGGGCTCGCACTCCTCGGAGGAGGGGCCGCGGGCTCGGCCTCGGCCGATCTCTCCACTGACGGTGATCATCTCGCTGTGGGTGGGAGCCTCGACGTCGACGACTCCTATCGCATCTCCGGTAATTGGTACGCCGGTCCCGCGTCGGCCAAGCCCGCCGATCCCGGAACCACTGACCAGGTGATGTGGGACGTCACGGATGCCCAAGCGGGCTACGTGATGCGACGAGAGTACTGGACCGGCTCCAGCTGGGAGGTCGTCGGATACGAAACCGATTCGCTCAATGCAGACCACGGGCGTATCAAGCAACTCACCGGAGCGCGAGACAACGGCCTGACCAACGTCGCTGAGTACGCCGACAGCGGCACCGGCACAGACGCCGACCCCTACATCAACGCGCTCAACAATGCCGCAACCACCGAGCATGGCGGCCTCTATCTCCCCGACGGCGTCTATGAGGAAGAACAGCAAATCAGCCTCTACCCACAACACTACGTCATCGGCTCCGGCGCGGCGAAAATCTGGTATGGACGCGGCGTCCACATCCGCGCTGCAAGCAGCTTCACCGATACGCGCCTCATCGAGTGGAACGCCGCCAGCGGCGAGGACAACATCGAACACATGGGGATTCGGGGCGTTTGCCTGAACGGCAACAGCGTCGTCGGGCAGGCCATCCGCTTCAACGGAATGCGAATGCCGTGGGTCAAAGAAAACATCTTCGTGAACTTCACGGGCACCGTCATCGAGTCCATTGCGCGGATGCCGAAATACATCGGCAACGAGTTCGTGCAGTGCACAGGCGGCGATTACGACCCGTTCATCCAGTTACAACAGTCGAACTCGCGAAGCGCATCAATCCGCGGAAACAACTTCGTCAACAGCAGCAACATCGGCATCTACATCAAAGGCGACCATACCGGGAACATAAACATCTACGACAATCGGTTCCTTGACTTGAACCGAGCAGCAGTCCGTGTCGCGGATACGAACTCGAATGCTGACCCCGAAAACCAGAAAGTCTCCATCCAAGACAACACGATACGGGACCCCGTTAGGCCAGGGGATTCGTGGCAGGGGACGGCGTTGGTTCATCTCGACTCGGACAACGAGTCGGGGTACAACAACGGCCCGATATACATCAAGGACAACCGAATCGACGGCCTGGATACGGACCCCGACCCAGACACCACGCCGGTTGCCTATGGGATTAAAGCACCATCGACCTATGATGTCAGAAACGGCCTCTGGGTGGACGGTAATTCGGTCGAGAA
The DNA here is from genome assembly GCF_003665925.1 of Halobellus sp. Atlit-38R. Lineage (NCBI taxonomy): Archaea > Methanobacteriati > Methanobacteriota > Halobacteria > Halobacteriales > Haloferacaceae > Halobellus > Halobellus sp. Atlit-38R. The sequence goes on along the minus strand of NZ_QXIJ01000022.1, from coordinate 7,169 downwards.
CGTTGCGACCACCCCTATCGACTTGGGTGGGGCATCTGGCGATGCGACGACGTTCCAGGCCGATAACTTCACTGCTTGACTCTAAGTCAGGGTCTGCAGGCTGATTCTCTTCGCTCTGACTGAAAGAAAAACGGCTCAGTTAGATCACGTCAAGGATATCTTCGCGCTGGTCCCACGAGATGTGGATATCGCAAAGTTCCGATCGAATAGGGGTTTGTTACTTTTATACCTAAATGTGTGGACAAAACGACTTCTCTGATTTAGTTCATATTTTCGCGGCGTGTTGTGAGCAGTATTCTGGATTGGTTTCGTTGTTTGACTGCGGCGGGCACGGCGACGCCCCAAAATCGTGTGTGGAGTGGTGTCTTCCGGGGGCTAATCCCTACCCGAGCGTGTACGAAACCCGGTTCCATCACGGTTCTGCGTGCCCTTCCCGTGGAAATAGTGCGTTAGTCGAACCAGCCGACTGCCCCTCGGCGCGCGAAGAGATTCACGCCGGGATCGAAGTCGCCGTTGACGCAGTTGCAGTCCGGACAGCTCTTCGGTCGGCGCTTCGCCTCGATCACGTGGCCGCACTCGATACACTGCCACTCTCTCGGGTCGCGACCATCAGTGACGATGATGTTGAGGTCTCGGTCGGTCATCGCTGTTCACCTATATCGATTTCATCGAGTGCATCGTCGACGCGATCGTCCTCCGCACGCGCGTTGAGATACCACTGCCGCCGCTCGTCGTCTTGGTAGATATTCGTGAGCCCCTGCCGACTGATCGAGAGCGACTTCGCGACCGATCGGAACGAGTCGCCCCCCTCGAGGCGCTGGATCGCGTTTTCGATCTCGAAGTAACTATCCTCACCGTCCTCGGGCTCGATGATCGGCTGTAGGTAGCCGTCATCGTCGCGACGGAAGCCTGCAGGGACGTTCCCGATCCACTTCCCCTGATCCTTCGCACGCTTCACACCTGCCTTCACACGACGGATCAGCTGCCGTCGTTCCTGCTGGTAGACCATCCCGATGATGTCAGCGACAAATCTCCCTTGGCCGTCGGGCTTCACCTTCTCGACGGCGCCGTCGGTGATGTGGATCGTGACGTCGTGCTCTTCGCAAGCGTCGAAGAACTCCTGGAGGGTCGCGCCGCGACGAGAGATCCGGCTGATCTCCCAGACCACCACGTGGTCGACGTCGTCATTCTTGATCGCGTCGAGCAGCTCGTTGAACTGTTCGCGCTCATCGCTCGATCCGCTCTCGATGTCGACGTACTGTTCGACGTGATCTCGTGGGAGGCCTTCCTCCTCGATGTAGGAATTGATCGAGTCGCGTTGGTGCTGATCGTCCTGGCGCTCCGTCGACGGTCGGATGTAGGTCCCGATCTGGCCCGAATTTCCCATGTCCTACTTGCCGGTCTCCGGGTACTTAAAGAATGGCCGCTGTTTGCAGACTGCAACCAGACACTTGTCTGTTGACAGGGTTTCAGTGCACTCGGCGTTCTGAAAATGTCGTTTCAGTACCGACCCATTCTGCAAGGCTCACGTCACCGAGTCACAGCGTGATCAGTAAATCGAGTCGAGTTCGCGAGCCGTCTTGACACCACTCCGTCCGATGTAGATCTCGGCCGTAGAGGGTTGCACCCACCCGAACATCTGCATCATCGGCAGCATCTCCATCCCTTTGCCAGCCAGGTGCGTCGCTGCCGTGGCTCGGAGCACGTGCGGGCTCAGCGGCTCCGGATCGAGTTCGGGCGCGAGTTCCGCGGCCTTCTTGACGCGCCTGTTGATCGCTGTCCCCGAGACCTCGACGCGGTCGTAGAACTGCGAGTCGAAGTACCGCTCGATGAACAGTTCCGCGCGCTCGTCGTGGCCGAAGTAGACCTCTCGGGCTGCAGCCTGTGTCTTGGGGACCCAGACCCAGTCGAGCGCCTCGTCCATCGTCAGTTCGTCGGCGATATCGACGCGCTGGCGAGCCAACTGCCGGCAGTAACCGCAGACGTCGCCGCCCTCGCCGAAGTCACACGGGTCGTGCTCGGGGATGACGATTTTCTTCTGCCGCCAGTCGATCCAGTCCTCGCGCATATGCACGAGTTCGCCGCGGCGGAGGCCGAGTCTGCCGAGCGTGTAGATTACGAACTCGGGATCTGCCTCGTAGTAGTAGTCCGACTTCGAGAGTTCGCGGGCGCCCTCCAGGAGGAGCACGAACTCCCGATCGGAGAGCGCGTCCTCCTTGGAGTGTCGGACGTCGTCGCCGCTGCGTCCGGCGGCGTGGATCGGGTTTTTCTGCGGGCTCTTTCCGGACGGGAGTCGCTTAGACACGGTCGCCCTCCGCTGGTTCGTCGACGACGCTCTCGAGAGACTCCAGGACGATCGCGACGTCGTCGGTTCGATCGGTTGGTGCGACAGTCGAGCCGCGACCGATCGGCCGGTAGTCGACGAGGCCGTTGTCCGCCAGTCGCGGGACGTGATTGTTTTTCAGTGTCGCGTAGACAGCGTCTCGGATCGGTTCCTCCGTCGTGTCGGCGACTCTCGTAGCGAGATCGGCCACCGAGAGGTGGTGCGTGTCCTCGTCGAGAGACGCGAGCACGTGGATGGTCGCCCGCCGGCGCTCGGCGCTGATCGCGTCGAGGAGCTCGGCGAGCGTGAGGTCGAGATGGACGTCCGCTGTGAGTCGCCCGATCGTCCCGCCATCGGGCCGCGCCGTGCTGCTCGTCGTCGCGCTGACGACGACCTCGTGGAGTCGCGGCGTGATCTCGACGGCGTCGTTGGCGGCCAGGTGCTCGAGCAGCACACGGACCTCGGTGCGCTGCAGGCCCGTCCGGTGGGCGAGTGCCTCGATCGTGACCGTTCGGTCAGTCTCCTGGAGGTACGCGAGGATGTCGTCTTCGTCGATGTCGTCGGTAGCGATGCCTCTCTGTCGCGGTGGGTCTCTATCCTGGGACATAGTGCGAGAGGCCCCAGAGACGCGCCGCTACGCGCCTCTCTCAGTGACCTCTCACTCTCCTCTGGAGGATACAAACAGGCCCAGCAGCGGCCCCAATTTTTCTAATAGATGTCTAATTTCGGTGCCGGCCCCACGCGACCGGCGGGAGGAGCGCGGCGGTCGCGACGGGCATCGTCATCTCGGGGGAGATCGCGGGGACCGACGTCGTCACCGCGGCCGCCACGAGGCCGACGAGCGCGCCGTACTTGCCTGCGCGGATCGCTGTCGACGTCTCGGCAGGGGTGAAGCGTCCGATCGATTCGTTGGGGGCGTGCGCCCGGTCGATCTCCTCGGCGGCGGCCTCGACGCGACTCGCCATCTGCTCGGCGCCGAGTGCTGAGAGCTGGGCGGCCGCGCCGGCTGGAGTCGTCGCAGCGATCTGCGAGTAGACGCTGTTGCCCTCGGACGAGTCCCAATCGTGGCCGTCCAGGAGGCCTGCCTCTTCGAAGTCAGTGATGATCTGATCGTCGGCGGTGATCGACAGGTAGCGCTTCATCGTGCTGTAGTCTTCCCACCCGCCGACAGTCATCACCGTCTCCATATTCATGTCGTGCCTGACGAGGCAGTTCGTGGCGAAATACCGCCGGAGGTCGTGGACTGTGAACTCTCGGTATACTTCTCGGCCAGTTTCCTCAGCTGCGCGGTCGCCGATTCTCTCGGCCCAGTTATCGAGAGAGGTTCGCTTTACAGAGAGGTACGTGTCATCCGGGCCGATATGCCGGCGACCCTCCAGATACGCCATCAGGTCGGCGGCTGCCCGCGAGAGGATCGTCTTTCGATACTTGCCCTCCTCGTATGTTCCGGTCGTGTCCTTGCCGTAAACTTCGAGAAATTTCACATCTGAATCGGTGGAGCTCTCTACGACATCGCTCGGAGAGACTCTGTGGATCTCATCGGCGCGGAGACCGCACTCGCCACCGAGTCGTACCATCAGTTCGTGCTCGGCTCCGGGGGAATTGGAGGTGATTTGTGGAGCCACATCAAGGAGAGTCTGAAACTCCTGTGGAGATGGGTAGAGTGCATCCTTGTCTTTCTCTAATTGTCTCTTTTGCATAATGTTCGGTAGTTATGCCTTTGTATATAAACTCTCGCCAAGATTGGGAAGTTTACGATATAGTTGCCACTGAATAAGGGTATCTTACTTTTAAACTGGATTCCGTGAAATAAGCATATATCAGATTTGGTTCATAGTTTTGAGCGAATCACATAGCAGCTATGAACGGTATGTCGCTACAGAAAAGATCGTATCCCGTCTCGGTATTTTGTAACCGTAATCAGTAACCAAATACAGTATCCGATTACAGAAAGTGTAGTTAGAATCCGGTTGCGTCTTCCAGCGCTTTTTCTTTCCGCGCTTCGGTGGCGTCGTCAAGGACCTCCGGGAGCGCCTCCTGGAGGCCGACGCGGAGCAGCAGCCGTGCGACGTCGCTCTGAGAGACGTCGTCGGTGTCGATGTCGGTCTCGCCTTCCAGCGCGTCGGCGACGCGAGTCGCCGCGTCGTCGAGTTCCGAGGCATCGTCGAGGCCGACGAGCAGCGCCTTCAGACGCGCGTCGCGCAGGTTGATGTTCTCCGGCGCGTCCCCATTCTCGATCGCGGTCAGTGCGGCCTTGATCGCGTCGACGCGATCGGGCGCGTCATCGTCGGTCGTGCGTGTCGGTTCGGAGGTGTGTCGGCTCTGCGTCTTCGATTGCTGGAGCAGTTCTTCGGCGTCGGGTGTGTCGTCGGTCATTGTTATCGGGGCGTGAGTCGGTCGAGCAGCAGTGCAGTATTCTGTCGGTACGCCTCGACCGCTCGTGCGCCAGTCGAGTAGAGTTCGTCCTCCTCGGCGGCGAAGAGCGTCCGGCCCTCGGCCTGGTAGTTCCCGACGTTCTGGGATTCGGCGACGGGGTCGCCGACGATCTCCGGGAACGCCTCGGTGATCTCCGCGACGAACTGCTCGGACTGTTTGGTCCGGCCGTCGATCATCGTCGGGATCACGAGTTCGAGATGGGGGTGGACGTCGTGGCGGTCGAGGACGTCCTGGAGGTCCGAACGGATCGCTGCCAAGTCGTCGCGAAGACTGTCCAGCTGATGGCGCTCGAACGCGCCAGGACAGAGTGGCGTCACGACGTGCTCGGCGGCGAAGACGCCGTTGAGGCTGATGTTGTCCTCTTTGCCCGGGAGGTCTAACAAAACGACGTCGTAGCGCTCGGCCAGATGTTCGTCGATAAACGCATCTAGTTTGAGGTAGCGTTCTTCGACGGGGACTGACGCGAGGTTGTTGTCCGCGCCGTTGAGACCCTTGTCCGAGGGGACCAGGTCTGGCCCCTCACCTGTGTCGTAGACCATCCGATCGACGACGTCGGGTATATTCTCGGCGATAAACTCCCAGTCGTCGCCGAAGACGGCGCTGATCGGGGCGTCCGGGTCCGCGACCTCGTCGCCGAGGCCGAACTGCGTTGCTAAATCGTTTTGCGTCCCAGCGAGGTCGAGCAGCACGACGTCGCGATCGTGGTCGGTCGCCGCTGCCACGGCGGTGTGTGCGGCGGACGTCGTCTTGCCGACGCCGCCCTTGCCGACGTAGAAGCAGGCTCGTTGTGTCTGTGTCACGGTTACGGTTACAGGTTACGTAACCAGATTACAAAATAGTACGGGTTACTGCGGTTGCCACTGCGAGTGGCCGAGATAGTCGGTGAGCGTCTGTGTCGAGAGGCCGCAGTGTTCGCACACAGGGACGTTGCCCCGCCAGGTCCGTTCGTGCTCGCCGTCCGGGCAGGCGTCACTGACGCGCGGCATCGATCCTCTCCCGGAGTTTGCGCGCGAGGTCGGCCGGTCTCCGGCCGTGGATCCAGGGGTGGAGCGTCCGATCATAGCTGTCCAGGATCGTCAGTGGGTGCGTCTCGTGTCCCTCGGCAGTGGTATGGCGCCGGGCGGCGCTGAGGCGCTGGTCGTGATCGTAAAGGAGGCCAGAGAGCGGGCCGTCGGGGCGGTCGGTCACTGCAGCCACCTCGCGCGTGCGTGTCGATCGTGTCGGGCACGGCCATCGCGGACGGAGATCTCCTCGACGAGCGCCCACTCATCGGGGATCTTCTCGGTGTCCGTGCTGCGTGCCTCCCAGCGGACGTCCATCCCGACGCCGTGATGATACTCGATCACGATCCGCTGCTCGACGGTCTCGTGTCGGTGCCGGACGCCCTGGAACGGCTTCGAGGACGACGAATAGAGGACGTGGCGGAGATCCTGGTCCCAGTGTTTCGAGGTCGTCTCGCTGTCGGTCGAGTACTTAGGCATCGGAGTCCCTCCCGAAAGCGTAGTCCTGTGCGCGGATCTCCGGATGTTCGGCGAAGGCAGTCCGGGTTGCGCCCGTGATTCGGTGACGCTCCAAGAGCAGCCACTGCAGCGTGCCATCCTTCTTGAACAGCGGTTTGATCTCGATCGGCTTCCACAAAAGGCCGTCAAGCATCTGCTGACCCTCCGAGATCGAGGTCGAACACAAGGCAGTCGCGGCAGCGATACGCTGACTCGTAGCCGTCCTCGCCGACGATCGTCGCGACCGCGCGATCGGAGCAGCCCTCGACGTTGCACTCAGCCATCATTGAGCCCCCGATTGCGTAGCATTCGGCGGGCCTCCGATTCGGGGATCGCCCATTTTTGGGCGACGAACTCGACTCGCTCCTGGTCGAGATCAGGCACCGCACCCACCCCCAGTATGCAGCTGCTCGCCGTCATCGATCGCCCAGCGCCCGCAGCGGAGTTTTTCTAGGAACATCGGCTGTGAGATATGCTGCGTAGCATTTGGGAACCACTCGATCACGAGCGTGCCGCTCTCGTGGGCGTCGCAAACTCGGCTCACAACGCCCAGTGTGTGGAGACTGCTGTCCGAACGGTCGCGGACCCACGTGCCGGCGCAGATGTAGTGGTTCCCGTCGTCCCCCGGTCGCTCACTCGACACGCGCAATCACCTCGATTCCGGATCCGTCACTTTCGGGCTCGAAGTCGATCTCGTCTCCGTCGCCGTCGAAGATGCTACGGAGCCGGAGGCCTGGGTCGATCACGTCATCGTCGAGTTCGCAGACCTCGCAGCCCGCAGCATCATATTCGGACACGTCCAGGTTGTCGTGTCGGTAGACTCTGCGATGACCACGGCCGCACTCGTAGACGAGTCGGTACTCGCCACCGTCTCCGGCTTGCTCACCACCGTCAGCGATCAGTTCAGGATT
>NZ_QXIJ01000021.1:0-35884 GCF_003665925.1 Halobellus sp. Atlit-38R | reverse complement strand
TTCTTGATGAAGACGAGACGGCGGACGACCTTCGGATCGTCCGCCTCGGAGAGCAATCGATCGAGTTCTTCATCGGTCAAGTGGCGAACGACCTCTTTTCGGCGATCGTTGCTCATCGTTCTCATTTCACACTCAAACTCCAAAACATCTCTCACGTACTAATCAGCGGATTCTGCTCGTCTTGGACAACTTCTCTTCGCACGTGTGCGAGTACACGCGTAGGCGAGCCCACCAACTCGGCATCGATCTCGTGTTTCTCCCGGTTGGCTCTCCGGATCTCAACCCAATCGAGCAGGTCTGGAAGAGCCTCAAATGGAAAGCATCACCGTTGATTGTGGAGAGCGCGGCAGAATACCGCGCTCTCCTCACTGAGCTCTTTGAGCAACTTACAACTCAGCTGAGTTTCGCAGCCTCGTGGATCGACAAGTATCTCGGCGGATACCTCCAGAAGTTACGCTAGGTACTACTCGGAGACCATCCCTGAGAACGCATACTCAATCCCTGCTGATGGACCATGTGTCACTCGCGTGTCGCCATCTATGAGACAGTGGCGAAATCAGCCGAGTCTAAACACGTACTAAAATACGAAGAGTATTTCACTATTGCTTTTATAATATTGAGGGTGTGAGCCAGAGGAAAAGATGGTTTGATCTCTCTCTTGCAGTCGTAATAATATTCTGTGGGTTAGGATTAGCTACGGTCGGCACTATCATTGAGATCCGGTATTTGACCTATGTTGGGGGGTCGGTAACTATCGGCTCTCTATTCTACCTCGCTTATTATTATTCACCTAGTATTCAATTACCACATTTTAATTACCGAAATCAACGCATTATGGATATTGTTGCGTTTATTGGTGTATTTTCGATGGCTGGAGTTTCTAGTATATCTCCTGGAGTTCCAGACGTGTTTTATTTGATTGCTTTTTTGATGACTTTGCTATTTGTTTTCCGTATCTGCTATACTCCCAGTAAGATAGTCATCATTCAGATTCTATTGTTTTCAATTGTCTTGCGTGCGGCAATATTTTTCAGTGCACCAGTAATCGGTAAAGATACAAGATTTCATATCGGTGCTACACGGTATATTCTAGATACTGGATTCGTAATTAGTGATCCACGGTATTATTATCGGTTTTTCCCAATAGCACATATTCTATCAGCAGTTGTTGGTAATATTACTAATTTTAACCCCAGTCGCTCATTCTTTTTCGGAGTTTCAATTCCAACAACAACAATCACGATATTGGCTGTGTTCGCATATTCAAAAAGAATTGCTAGTAATAACGGGTTTCAGACCGCTCTTTTTGCAGGATTACTCATAGCCATTATTCCCTCACACGTGGCTAGGTCTGGAGTCCCAATAGCGCAAACATTATCTCTCGCTATGATTTCGCTACTTCTGCTTGCAATCGTTGTAAACAGAGGTTGGCAGATCAAATTTGTTCTGTTCCTTTTTATCGTTGTTTCTACACTAACACATAATGCGAGCTTGATTATATTCGGTTTCTTCGGTCTATTACTATTATTGTTCAATATTCTTGGAGATCTTGGGAATAAAATCTATGGGTCAGATCTCGATACTATATCAATTATTTCGTTTTCTCTACCAATACTTGCAGTCACGGTGATTTCCACAATAACGTATTGGCGTATGATTGATTACTTTTCTTTGCAAGTAGGTCGAATCCGAATTATCGCATTGGGAGAGACTAGTGCAGTAACTCAAATTAGTAATAGTTCAATTAGCGGTGCTGCCTACTCATTTGCAGATCCAATCCTCCATCTCGGCATAGAACTATTTATTACAGTAATTGGGTTGATTTTCTCAATTTTGTGGGCTATAAAAAAGATAATTCACTTTGGTTTTGAAAGTGTACCAATTGGGTGGTTAGGTGCTAGTCTCATTTTATTTACGACAATCGGTCTGAGTATAGCAGCAGGAGGTACCGACAGAACATTCAGATTATTACCCGCAGTAGCGCTAATAATATCTCCAATTATTGCAATTACTCTAGAAGAACTTGGAAGCCGAAAAGTTGGTGTGATCTTAGTTACTATTATTATAATTATGAGTCCTACTCTTGCTGTTGTTGCCGCCGAAAATAATCTTAGGAACAATTGGACACCTCCGACTAATCGATCACCAGAGGATGCACAAGCCCATTTCAAATCATCTGAAAAGGCTGGTTTAGATTTCGCTCTTGAATATGCCGATGATATTCGTACTGGACCCTACGCCTATGGTGTAGCTCTGTTTGAGAACCTCAATAGACCCCCTTCTATCATTTCAGACCCAGTTTCGAGAGAAAATCTTACAACCACGCGATTGAGCAAATGTGGGAGTTTGACACTTTATCGCACAGTTTATGCTATGCAGGAAATTGAACGTCCACAAGGTAATATTGTTTATGATTCTGAGGGAGCAATCCTAATACGCTGTGTTTAGAATCTGTTCGAGACAGAACATTTTGTTTATATATCGATAGAATATATCAAATTATATCAATATGACCTATCCAAGTATACTTACTATTATATATTATTAGTTATTTTGTGTAGGTATGGAGGCAGTTATCTTGGCTGCTGGAAACGGATCTAGGATGGGAGAAATAACTCAAAATCTTCCTAAGATCTTTATTGATATCAATGAAAAGAGCTTATATCGGCATCAAGTTGAACGTATAGCACCGTATTGCGATCAGATTACATTCGTTTTAGGGCACGGTTTTGAGACGAATACAAACCCTGCTTCTAAGTTCGTTTTGGAAGATCTAGAATCCGAGGTGGAATTTGATTTCAAAGTTATTGATGACTGGGAAAATAAAGAAAATGCACATAGTGCTTTTGTTGGACTTCAAGACATCCACGATGATACATTACTTATTTGTGGAGATGTGATTTTCACCCAAGAAGTGATCCAAAAGATAGTAAACCGATTCTCGAGTCAGTTTGAACCAGCCGGGTTCAATGGGGTGGGTGCGATAGAAGGTTTGCAAGATCAGATGACTTCTGTCCGTTGGGATGAACACGGTGTAATTACGGAATATGGGGCAATTGAGGGACACCAAGAGATTGGTGTCTTTGTTCTTCATTCAGACTATATGCCTGAAGCGCAAGAGATTCTGAAGCAAAATCCTGATAATTGGTTCCCGATTATCTTTCAAGAATTGCCATCAAAGCGGATAATTGTTGACGAAGAAGAGAGGCACGAAATAAATACACCAGAACACCTCGATAAAGCCCGCGAAAAATGGGATAAACGCTCTTTAGAACTTACTACCGGAAAACAAAATAGCTATTGATAATTAACTAACTATGTGGTCTTATAAATTAATAAAGATTCTCTCTCCCTTTTTGTCTATTCTGTCATTAGTCAGAAATAAAAACAGCCTGTGGGTGTTTGGAGCAAGGGCGAGTCAATCATTTTCAGGTAATTCGAAATATCTGTACATATACTGCCAGAATCATCCAGATATCCGGCCCGTTTGGATTACGAAATCAGAAGAAGTGGTTAATAAACTAAACATTGAAGGTGTTGAAGTATACCACGCACATTCACTTAAAGGTGCAATGATCTGTGCACGTGCGGAATATGTTTTTATAACACATACAGTGAAAGACGTGAATATGTTTTCTGTGATTTTCTCAAAGGTGGTCCAGCTGACTCACGGTGTTCCAATTAAACGAATCGGATGGGACCGAAATCGTTCAAGAAAAAGTCAACTCCTTAAGCTAATCCGAGACTACATTTGGGGTGACTACCATTGTGTATTTGTTTCCTCTGAAAAGGTTATAGACTGTTTCGCAAGTGCTTATCATTGCTCTTCAGAAAAGATCGTCCCATCTGGATATCCACGAAATGATGTTTTACGAGATCCAGATGTATTCTCTCATCCGTTAGTGAAGGAAGAATTTCCACTCCCATTCGATCCTAACGAGAAGATCATTGCTTACTTACCTACATATAGAGCGTTCAATACGACTCCCTTTTATGAAAAGATTGATTTCAAAAAAGTAAATGCAATATTGGAAGGTACGCAATACAACCTACTAATCAAACCCCATCCAGGAACATCTCCACCGGTTATCGAAGGTTATGAAAATGTATATCAAACTAATGAATCAATAGATATATATCCACATCTGCATCGGTTTCAGGCTCTGATAACAGATTATTCATCAATCGCGTTAGATTACGCTGTTCAGAATCGTCCGATTCTCCACTTTATATATGATGTTGAAGAATATCGCCAAAATAGAGGGTTCTATTTTGAATTGGAAGAGATATTCCCTGGCGATAGTACAACATCACCGGAAGGACTAACAAAATGGACCCAAGAAATAACAAAATCAAAATGTATTGACGATCGACAGAGATATCATAGTGAATTTGTTCGCCAAGAAGGATTAGCATGTGAAAGTATAATAAACCAACTCCAAAAATCAAATAGATAATCGATTAATGTATCTACTTCAATTTTTATAGAATCTGATTCATCGATCAAATCCAAGCGACTATATGGATCACATTGTTAATTTCCCGTAGAAGCTCTCTGCATAACACCAAGAACAGTATTGGTGAACTGCTCGTTCGAAAATCGATACGCAGTCTCCTCATCTAGCCCTTCGTCGCTACTTTCAGCGATATCGAGAACCGTTTGTGGCATCGAAGAGAGATCGGTTAACGTCAATTTTGGATGCTCGATCTCTGGGAGGATTCCCACAGGCGTCGAAACAACAGGTGTGTTGAGCGATAGCGCCTCGAATACGACCGTTGGATAGGCCTCTACAGAGGATGTGACAAGCAGCACATCAGCGGCGGCGATAGTTCTGAGCGTTTCATCGTGAGGACGACGCCCGAGAAGATCAACTCTCTCCTCGACGTCGAACTCCGAAACAGCCCTCTCGACGACCGATCGATACTCGCCGTCACCAAGCACTGCTAATCGATAAGAGTCGGGCAGTTCTGAGAGAATTCGGACTGCCTCATCCGGTCGTTTCACTGGAACGAACCGACAGACTGAGACTAACAGTGATTCCTGCGGACCAACGCCAAGTTCCCGTCGGACAGATTCGACGTCCGACTCTGCGGCCTCGGCGAGAGCGTCCTGTTCAATGATCCCGTGTATCAGTTCAACTGAGGACCGCGACCACTTCTCGATTCGATCGCGAACACGTGGGGTTCGACAGAGGACGAAGCGCCCCATAAACAGCGAGAAGATCACGAATTCGAAGAGATTTCGAAAGTCCAGTGGATGCAGTTCGGTCCGTTCGCTCGGGGAGTACCCGACGAAGTTCACGACAGGTACCCCATAGAGTAGTCCGACCAGTTTCGCGGTCGGATGGAGTAAATGGTTCGTCGAGTAGATCACATCGTAATTGGTGTGACGCATCTCATAGGTCAGTCGCACGGTGAGCAACAAAATAAACACCAGTCGGTGGAGGACACCGTATGCCGAGTTCGGATGGTTGTCGGCCGGAGTAGCACGATATGGCCGATTGATTTCGACGTTGTGAACGGTTTCCCGTTCGGGTGTTTCAGAGGTCCGAGGTGTATAAACGGTGACGTGGTGACCGCGTTCGGCACTCAGCTTTGCGAAATTCCAGTCAGTAAAGGCTCCACCGGACGTCTTCGGATAGAAATCCTCTGCTAACTGGAGAATCCGGAGGGAATTCGGATCTTGGGAATCAGTCACTTGTACCCTAGTGCCTCTAACCGTTCGTCGACCTCAGTGGACTGTTCCTCGGTGTTCCCCTCTCGTGTCGTAGTGTCGACCGAATCCAGTCGAGATGCACTAAAGTCCTTCAACTGTTGCACAAGAGTCCCAGACTCGGCGTCCTCCACACTCAGCACTTCTGTCTCGGTTGGATCCCCCGCAAGATCGTACACCGCTTCAGAAACGATCTCCCCAGAATCGATCTCCCGCTCCAGTACCGCCTTCCAACGCTCGCCGCGAGCGGCGAAGCGCCTGATCCCCTCGTGTTCGTCCTCGCCGGTCGCACTCGCGAAGACGACCTCCTCATTCTGCACCAGCTCCCCGTCTCGATCCACGAGTGGTCCTCTGGGCAACTCCCTCCCGGACTCACCCGCGTATTCCAGCATCGTCGGAACGATATCCAGCGTGCTCACCGGCGTCGTCACCGTGTCACTCCTACGCTCACCCGGCAGCGAAACGATCAGCGGCACGTGCAGCAGCGACTCGTGGATGTATCGCGGGTGCGTGTAGTAGCCGTGTTCGCCGAAGGCGTCGCCGTGGTCTGCGGTCACGATGATCAGACTCTCTTCGAGTAGCCCCCGATCGTCGAGCGCGTCGAAAAACGCCCGGAGCTGATCGTCCAGATATCGGATCTCCCCGTCGTAGGCGTCGATCAGGGACTGTCGTTCCTCGTCCGTGATCTCGTCGGGACGATCGATCGTCTTCTGATAGAGCGTCTGCGCCTCGTCGTTCGACAGCTCGCGGTCGGCGTACGTGAGGCCCGCGGGCGGATTGTACGGCCCGTGGGGATCCATATAGTGGTTCCACAGGAAGAACGGCCCCTCGTCCGAGAGCCCGTCCAACCAGGAGAGCGACCGATCGTTGATCTCCGCCGCTCGGGCGTGGTACTCCCCTCTGTTCAACACGAATTTGTTCAGCGCCCGCTGAGCGAGCGCGACGAGTTTGTTCCGCCCGAGCACGAGGTCGTCGTCGAAGGTGTCGAAGCCGCTATCGTAGCCGTATGCCCGGGAGACGTACGGGTTCGAGTGGAAGCCGGCGGTTCGGAACCCTGCCTCCGAGAGTCGGTCGGCCACCGTCTTCGGCACGTATCGGTACCCGTTCGCCGCGAAGACGTCGGGATAACGACCGCTCAACAGCGCCGGGACGGCCTCCCGCGTGTGAGAACTCGTCGAAATTGCCGTCGTGAATTCGAGTTCCCGATCCGCGAGTTCGTCGAGGAACGGACTCGTCTCTCGTTCGTAGCCGTGCGCCCCGAGATGGTCCGCACGGAGCGCGTCGACCGAGAGTAGAATGATGTTCGGACGGTCAGTCATAGTGAATACCCGGTCGATTCGCCTTACGGCCCCTCGTCGTATTAGTCACTGTCATTTCAGGTGTGTGCACGCACTTGATCGTACACCGACGTCGCCTGTTCACCGACGCGGTCGAGACTGTACTGTTCGGCCTCCTCCTGATTTTCGGGAGTCGTAGTCTGCTCGCCGTCTCGTTCCTCGTTCAGTACGTCCATCATCGCCGCTGCGAACGCCTCCGCATCGCCGGCGTCGACGAGTTTGTTTGGCCCCTCCGGCAGCAGGCGTCGAATGATGTCCAGGTCGTTCGCCACGACGGACGTCCCCGTCGCCATCGCCTCCAGAACGGCGATGCCGAACCCCTCCTGCCGCGAGGGCAGCACGAAGACGGACGACTCGTGAAGCAGCGCCCGCTTTCGTTCTTCGGAGACGAAGCCGAGGAACGCCACGTTCTCCGAGATCCCCAACTCGGCCGCCTGTCGCTCTAGCCGGTTCCGTTCCGGCCCCGAGCCGGCGATACCCAACTGGGCCGAGGGATCCTCCGCGGCGACGAGCGCCATCGCCTCCAGCAGCCGGTCGATGCCCTTCCGGTGGACGAGTCGAGAGACGACCACGAAGTCGAACGCCTCCGTCTCAACCGTCGCGGGTGGCTCCAGATACGCGCTGACGTCCAATCCGTTCGGCACGACGTGTATCGGCACCGATGTCCCGTACCGAAGCAGCGCCTCTTTCGTCTCTTCGCGAGGGACGATAACGGCCGCATACAACTCGATACGCAGGAAATTCTGCACAACCAACTGAATGATACCGACAGGAAGCGGATATTTTTCGATTGCGCTCCGGTCGTGGTACTCGTGAACGAGGGCTACCACGGGCACGGATAACAGCGGCCCGAGGAACGCGACAAGACTCGGATGCGGTGTGTGGTTGTCGACAACGACATCGATATCGACGTGAAACAGCGTTGCGAGCAGGATCGGCAGCGACACGAACGGAAAGAGCGACCGCGCGAGGTAGAAGTGCACCGTCGGAACCCGCTGAAGGAAGTCCGGGACACACTTGACTGTTCGAATTTGAACGCCGTTGGAGACACGCTTCTGTGCGAACTCGGGGTCCGTACGACTAGCTACGACCCGGACGTCTGCACCGTTCTCTTGAAGCGTTGCCGCCTCTTCGAAGAGTCGACGATCGCCACCACCACCATCCTCTGGGTCTGTGTTATTAACGTATAATAGCGTCTGACTCATCGCGAACCGCTCCGTTGCGTCACCGAATCCATGTTGTCAGTATCGTCCGGGTCAATCCAATAGCGTATCCAAGTTGCGGTTTCTTCGTTTCCCCAGCTTCCCGTTCGTTAATCACCATCGGGATCTCCTTGATTTCAAGCCCGTTCTTCCGGGCTTCGATGATTAATTCAGGCGCGCTAAATCGTTCCTCGGTCAGCGTGAATTTCCCGATATCGTCACCACGGATGGCACGGTAGCCGTTTGTGCAGTCCGTAATCCCAGATTTCGTGAGCCGGTTAATGAGCCAAGTGAAAAATCGGATCCCCGTTTTCCGGATAATGCCGTTCCCAGTGCGGTCAACACCGCGGTAGCGTGATCCCATCACATAGTCAGCGTCCCCATCAAGAACAGGCTGAACCAGATTTGGGAGTTCTGCAACCGGGTGCTGGCCGTCGGCATCCATCGTCACCACCACTTCTGCGTCCTTTTGTTGAGCGATTTTGAACCCAGTACGGAGAGCACCGCCTTGGCCCTGATTTATCGGATGCTCAGCGACGGTCGCACCAGCGTCTCCAGCGCGGAGTGCCGTTTCATCATCGGAGCCATCCGAGACGACAACCGGTTCCAGTGGGTGGTCTGCAACCTGCTCTGGGAGCGCACTTAACACAGATTCGATACTCGCAGCTTCGTTGTACGCGGGCATCACAACGACGATCGGATGGTTGCCCCCGTCGAATCGTGCATCAGTTGCTGTCCCAGAGATTGAGAGGTTCCGCGAGAGTTCGGCGACATCCTGCTGTGTCTCGCGA
Organism: Halobellus sp. Atlit-38R; assembly: GCF_003665925.1. Lineage (NCBI taxonomy): Archaea > Methanobacteriati > Methanobacteriota > Halobacteria > Halobacteriales > Haloferacaceae > Halobellus > Halobellus sp. Atlit-38R. Next base: position 26,841 of record NZ_QXIJ01000021.1, on the reverse strand, counting down.
AGAACAGTAAACAAGTACAAGATAACCCCAAGCAAAAACAGATTTCCAAGCAGGGAAACAGTAACAACCCGACTCTCTAGATTGAGGAGAGACCCAACCGCGTCATAAAACACCGGCGCAGAAGCCAGTACAATCAGTCCCAGACCAGCAACCGTGCCAACAATGAGATCACGCTTGGCGAACTGGGATCGATATCGCTCCCCACCCCAAACAATGGCACCAAGCCCAGTAAGGATTAGAATACCAGATAGAACCGCGTTCATTGCATTGTCACCGATACGTTCCGTACACTAGTGTCCCCTATTTTCAGTTGGTTCTGCATAGGTCCCGAGTTCATATTGTTGCAGACAGGTCCTTCGCGTCCTGCGTGCCTAACTATCAGCGAGTAATGAAGAGTGGCATATAATTGTTTCTCTACGAATGAAACTGTGGTTAAGAGCGTCCTAATTGGCGGTCGGACAATAATTACGATTTGGTTTGATTCCAGTAGTAGAACTGTATTTGCTCCTATTAAGGGGTCCTTAACCCGGAGGAATCGACGACCCGTAGTCAATGCAAATCCAGTGGGTGCCCTCAATCGATAAACATATACCAGATGCGTAGTAACTCACATACAGAGTAACCAATGACGATCATCGTTACTGGCGGAGACGGGTATCTGGGGTGGCCGACGTCACTTCGGATCGCGTCCCGAACGGATGAGCGAGTCCTGATTGTCGATAACTTCGGTCGCCGTGAGTGGGTCAGTGAGGTTGGCTCAGTGTCGGCCACTCCCATCGCAAACATTGAAACACGGCTCGAAGCCGCAGAAGAGGTCCACGGGCTCACAAACCTCTCATTCGCCGAAGGCGATCTCACGGAGAAAGCCTTCGTCGATGAGCTCCTCGAAGTCCACGAGCCCAGCGCCATCGTACATACGGCGGCCCAACCCTCCGCGCCCTACTCTCAGATCAACGGAGAACGCGCGAACTACACCCAACACAACAATCTCCAGGCAACCCGAAATCTTGTGTGGGGACTTGAGGAACACAACCTCACAGACACACACTTCATCGAAACAACAACGACGGGTGTGTACGGCGCACCTGAGTTCCCCATCCCTGAGGGCGGCGCGGCAATGGAGAACGGCGGTGAACGCGACGCCGTCCCGTTCCCGGCGATGGCCGGCTCGTGGTATCACCTCACGAAAAGCCACGATGCGGCGAACCTACGATTAGCCAACACGCAGTTTAATATCCCAATCAGTGACGTGCGGACGGCGATCACGTACGGGACTGGTGTCGAAGAAACGCAGGCTGATGAACGCTTGGCCACGCGCTTTGACTTCGATTATTACTTCGGGGTTGTGGCCCACCGCTTCGTCGCACAAGCAATTGCGGGGTATCCGATCACTGTCTACGGGAAGGGCGAACAGCGAAAGCCCTTCATCGCGCTGGAAGATGCTGTCGAGGGGCTTGCACAGCTGGCCCTTACGGACCCCGAGGAGCGACCGGCAGAGCACGTCGTGTATAATCAAGTCACGCGCCCGATCTCCATTGTCGAGATGGGGACGACAATCGCCAACGTCGCGACCGAATTCGGGTTCGATACCGATGTTGAGCACTTCGAGAACCCGCGCGATGAAGACGAGACCCACAAGATGGAGATCGAAAATGATCGCTATATGGACTTGATCGACGGGCAGTCAGTCACCTTCGAGGAGGGTATTCGAGGTGCCTTCAAGCACCTCCAGGACCGCACGGACCGCATCAGTGCGTATGAGGATCGGTTCCTCCCGGGTGTGCTTGAAGACCGACTCGAAGCGACCGAAGCGCCGGCTGCGGCGGACGACTAACCCACGCCGTTTTTCCTTTCTCACGTATGCATATACTCGTGACAGGCGGCTGTGGCTATATTGGCAGTGCGTTACTCCCGATCCTTCGAGATGCAGACGACGTCGAACACGTGACCGTGTTGGATGATTTCTCGATGTCCTCGCCGCGGAACTTATTGGAATCCGGGCTAGGGTGGGATGAGACACTCTCGTTTCGGCGTGGCGATGTGACTGAATACGGTGACATAGAGTCTGCAGTGCGCGGCTGTGATACGATCATTCATCTCGCCGCGATTACTGGCGCCGCAAGTACGCACGATCGGCGGGAGGAAACCTTCCGCGTGAACTATGGGGGGACAGAAAACGTCTTGCGAGCCGCCGGCAAGTTCGATGTCGAGAACGTTGTGTTTGCGTCGTCGTGTAACTTGTATGGCCGAGCAGCCACAGAAGACATTGACGAAGAGACAGAGCCGGATCCACTGAATCCCTACGCCGAATCGAAGTACGAAGCGGAATCACTGCTCGCAGATTCACAGGCTGAGTACGGATTCGATGGAACAGCGTTGCGGATGAGCACGAATTACGGGTACGCACCGGGGGTGCGGTTCAACCTCGTCGTGAATCACTTCGTGTTCCGCGCACTCACCGACCGGCCACTGACGGTGTATGGTGATGGATCGAACTGGCGGCCGTTCATCCACGTTCAGGATGCAGCCCGCGCGTACGCACACGCGGCGTTGCATCCTGCACAGTGGCCCGAACACGTGTATAATGTGGGACACAGCGATGGCAACTATCGCGTCAGCGAGATTGCTGAGGCAGTCCAATCCGAACTCAATCGCGATCTGGACATCACATATCTCGAGGACAAACATCCAGGGCCATCCTATCACGTGAACTTCGATCGATTGGATGCGACCGGGTTCACGCCCGAATATACGGTGCGTGAGGGCATCCGCGATCTCGCCACCAAGTTCCAACAAGAATCCTGAATCGAACCGGGGAGTATTTCCACCCCCAGCGTGCCGAGTTGTATATGGACGAGGAGCTGTCAATTGCAGTCACTGGGGCTGCAGGATTCATCGGAAGCCGCGTGGTGAAATTACTGCAGGCAGAACATCCTGAGTGGTCGATCACGGCAATCGATAACTTCTATCTCGGTAAGGTTCGCGAAATCGATGACGTCACTGTAGAGCACGTGGACGTGCGCCATCGCGAGACATTAGAAACAGCCCTGGAAGGGAGTGATATCGTGATGCATCTCGCCGCGATTAGCGGTGTGGATGACTGTGCGGACAACCAAGACCTCGCCTACGACGTCAACGTAACCGGGACGAACAACGTCGCGTGGTTCTGTCGAAAGACCGGCGCAGGCTTGGTGTTCCCCTTCAGTATGGCTGTGTTGGGCGATCCGGAGTCATTCCCAATTTCGGTCGATGATGAGCGCGAGCCCTTCAATTGGTATGGGCGGACGAAACTGCTCGGTGAGCACGCGATCGAAGGGTTTGCCGAGGATGCGTTCCCTGCACATCTGTTTTTGAAATCGAATCTGTATGGAGAACACGAAATCAACGGCCAGCGTGTCTCGAAGGGGACAGTGATCAATTTCTTCGTGAACAGGGTATTCAGCGATGACCCACTGACGGTGTATGAACCCGGCTCACAAGCACGGAACTACATCCACGTGTCTGATGTCGCCCGTGCGTACGTCCGAAGTGCTGAACGAATGGCAACCCAACTGGAACGTGGTGACACTGGTGTTGAAAAATACGAACTGGCGTCGGACGAAGATCCTAGTGTGATGTCCGTTGCTGAGTTAGTCCAGACAGTGGCCAAAGAAGAACTCGACCGCGACGTGGACGTCGAACTCGTTGAGAACCCACGTGCTGGTGAGGAAACGCTCGTGGATACGTTCACGGTGGATACCTCCCGGACCTATGACAAACTAGGGTGGGAGCCAACCCATACGATCGAGGACGTGATCCGGGATCTCATCCGAGAAAAAGCCGCCGAGAACGACTCCTAACACAGCCACACGACGAACGCCTAACGAGCACCCTCCACGAAGGCCCTACGCGTAGGGATCTTCAGCTAAGGTATCGTACGCCCACGTTAACTCGAAGTATCGGTTCAATCCAGCGACGAACGAGCCGTTTTCGGTGACTGCGGCTTGTCGTTTATGTAGGGGAATGTCTTTCTCTTCGACGAGTAAGATGGCCTGCCCGGAGTCATAGTCCATACTCGGGTCAATAATAGTCCCCCGCCAGGGCAAGCGAGTCGCACTGAACCGAATATCGATTGCGGGATATTCGGTCCGGATCCGCTCAATAATCGAGCGCTGTATGTCGCGATTGCCAGCATCTAACAGTTCTGGATCTAAAAAGAGGATGTTGATCGTACGACCAGCATCAAGAGCGTCTGCGACAGCTGGCTCAACGGCATCAAAGTATTCGAAGCTCTTGGTGAGGATATGAATCTGTTCTGTGGCGTCGTGATACAGCCCCCGTGTTTTACGCTCGCTTGGCTCGCCGACATCAACGACATAGAACAGCTCCTCTGTTGGTGAGGTTTCAGAACTCCCGGACGCATACAGGGGCTCGAATGCGCTGAGAAACGCGTCTCGATTTTGCTCGATCGTCTGTTCGTAGGATTTGTACGCTTGGCGTTCGTTCTCAGTCGCTTGCTCAAGGATTTCGGCTGGCGGCTTTGATTCGTATTCTTTCGGTCGGCCGGGGATGATCTTGATATAGCCGGCATCGGCGAGTTCTTCGAGGACTCCATAGATTCGGGCTTTCGGAATTCCAGTTGCCTCCGACAGATCTGGGGCCGTAGTGCGGCCGATTTCGATGAGCCCCTGCAGGGCTTGTTCTTCGTACTCGGTGAAATCAAGGATACCGAGTAGCTCCGAGGTATCGCTTGGATGAGTCATATGCCTACAGAGACGGGCCATCGTATAATCTTCCGGGGAAAGAGGATCCGAATCAAAATAGTAACTCAGAATATGAGTTACTCACCGACACCTATAAGTGAAAGCTAATTGAGTAACTAACGAAATGAGTAACTCATCACAAAACGAGGACCATCTCGAAGAACTCCCAGACGGAGCCGGCTGCGCCGAGATTTGGGAAGTGTTGAGCGAGCATCGAGACGGCGACAACGAGTCATAGCTCACACGACAGTACGCACTCCGAGCCGAATCACAGCGGATCGTCAACAACGCGTGCCAAAGGCTAAGAAAGACGGTCAGAACAGTCTGAATGACACCGATGAAAGCAGTCGTACTCGCAGCGGGGAAGGGGCGGCGTCTCTGGCCATTAACCGAAACGCGGCCAAAGCCGATGATTCCAGTGGCGAATCAGCCGATCCTCGAACACATTCTGGATGCGCTTGAATCAGTCGCTGTCGAGGAAGTCATCTTCGTCGTCGGGGCAAACCGTGAACGAGTCCAGAACTATTTCGGGAATGGGCAGGACCGCGATATCGAGATTTCATACGTTGTCCAAGAGCCCCAACTCGGGACTGGACACGCGCTGTTGCAAGCAGAGTCCCAGATCGGGAATTCATTTATCGCATTAAATGGCGACCGCATCATTGCGCCCGAAGTAATCGAGTCGATTTGGGACCGACAGCAAGCAACGCAGACCCCAACAATGGCCGTAACACGCGTCAAGGAACCGAGCCAGTACGGTGTCGTCACACTTGAGGGCCGAACGGTCACACAGATTCACGAACAGCCACACCCAGATCTCGCCGAATCGGACTTTATCAACGCTGGAGTCTATGCCTTCACACCCGATATCTTTGCTGCGATTCGACAGACGGACACACACGGCGAGCAAGCGCTCACGGATGCGCTCACGACATATATTCAGGACAAGCGCCTCCAAGCAGTTCCCTACCAAGGGCGGTGGCTAGATGTTTCAGAGCCGTGGGATCTCCTCACAGTAAATGCGGCCTTACTTGCTGGGGACGAACACCCACCAATTCCAGAAACCACAACTATTGCTGAGTCGGCTGTCGTCGTTGACAACGCCAGACTCGGTGACGGCGTCGGTGTCCATCCCCAAGCAGCGGTGCTCGATAATGTCACAATGGGCGATAATGTAACGGTTGGGCCAGGAGCAATATTGGAAAATGCGATACTTTTAGGTGATGTGACAATTAAACGTGGAGCAGTAGTGACAGACTGCGTTGTCGGGGCCAATACGACAGTCGGTCCAAATACGACAATCGAAGGGGGTGCCACTGAAGTAGTGTTAAACGATACCGTCTATCACGACGTGACGTTCGGCGCACTCATCGGTGACAACGTTACGATGGGTGGCAACGTCACCATCACTCCAGGGACAATTGTCGGAACCGACGCGACACTCGGGAGCGGCACGTATGTATCGGGCCATATCGATGACGGCAGTCACATCCAACGGGGCTAGCAACTATGTGTGGGATTACAGGCTATATCGGCAGTGCAGAGACAGGACAGATCGTCCATCAAGGACTCAAGAATCTCGAATATCGAGGCTATGACTCCGCCGGGATCGCCATAGGCGACGATGCGATTACGGTCCATAAGACCGAGGGCGAGGTTGATGAACTCACCCCTCCAACGGCGATGGATGCGCCAGTCGGCATCGGCCATACACGGTGGAGTACACACGGGGAACCATCGAAAGCAAATGCGCACCCCCATACCGACTGTACGGGTGATGTCGCAGTCGTCCACAACGGCATCATCGAGAACTATGAGTCGCTCAAAGAAACACTGCGAGCAGACCACGTCTTCGAGAGCGACACTGACACCGAGGTGATTCCACACCTACTCGAAGAGTACCTTGCGACCGGCGTCTCCCTTGTGACTGCAGTGCAGCGGACGACTCAACAATTAGAGGGCAGTTACGCAATCGCCGTCACGGCCGCTGGGCACGATGGCATCGTCGTTGCACGGCACGACAGTCCATTGCTACTCGGACACGGAGAAGAGGCGATGTTCATCGGAAGCGATGCGACAGCCTTTATCGAGCACACAGACCAAGTCACGTACCTCAAAAGTGGGGATATCGCACACCTCACCGCTGATAATGTCACAATCTACAACGACGGCGAACAGGTAGAACGGGAGATCGAGACCCTAGAGTGGGATGCTGATGCCGCCGGCAAAAGTGGCTATGAGCATTATATGCTCAAAGAGATTCACGAGCAGCCGCGAGCACTCCGAAAGGCCATTTCGGGGCGGATCAATGACTTAGCGACAACCGTCGATCTCGATGTTGAATTGCCGGCTGAATACCTGCAGTCGATCGAGGAGATTCAGATCATTGCGTGCGGGACGTCCTATCACGCTGGCCTGTACGCCAAAGAATTGCTTGAAGCACACGCCGGCGTCCGGGTCACAGTGCATATCGCAAGTGAGTACGACTTCGATGCGGGGCGCGATCCGTGGCGGACGCTCGTCCTCGGGATTACCCAAAGTGGTGAAACCGCAGATACACTCTCCGCGCTTCGGGAGGCCACTCGCTCCGGAGCCCGCACGCTCGCCATAACAAACACACTTGGGAGTACTGTCACCCGAGAAGCTGATGACACGCTGTTTATTCGTGCGGGGCCCGAGATCGGCGTCGCTGCAACCAAAACATTCGTCTCTCAAGTTGCAACGGCGACGCTGCTCACCGTGCAGTTAGCACAGGTTCGAGGGACGCTCGACCCACAGACTGCGAGTCAGTTACTCGAAAGCCTCCGCGATCTTCCGGGCGCGGTACAACAGGTTCTCGATCAGGAGCCGACGATCAAGCACGCGGCTGAAACGTACGCCGATAGTGACTCGTTCTTCTATATTGGCCGCCAAGCAGGCTACCCGGTGTCGCTCGAAAGTGCACTCAAACTCAAAGAGATCTCGTATGACCACGCCGAGGGCTTCGCGGCAGGCGAGCTAAAACACGGTCCGCTCGCGTTGGTCACCCCAGAAACACCAGTCATTGCAGTCCTCACGAAAGCAACGGCTGCTGAGAAAACCCTGAATAACGTCAAGGAAGTCAAATCCCGCGGGGCGCCCGTCATTGGTGTTACGAGTGACCCAGAGATGACGGGTCACGTCGACACTACGTTCGACATCCCGGAGTGTGGAGTACTCGAGCCCGTCGTGGCAAATGTGGCCCTGCAGTTGTTCGCGTACTACGTCGCCGACGAGAAAGACCGACCAATCGATAAGCCACGGAATCTCGCAAAAAGCGTCACCGTCGAGTGACGGTATCCAATTCTGGTCACGGTGTTTAATTTCACGGTCGGAAAGCCAAACCAGCCGTGAGAGCCTGCTTACCAAGTGATCAAATGAATCCTAGTGAAGACAAGCTGAGACAACTCTGTGTTGAGATCGTTGAGGAAGCTGATGTAGCAGCAGTAACACCTGGTATTGTCTGCCAAGAACTTAGAGTAGAACACGACATAGCCCTTGGTTACAACACAATCTTCGAACTTATGCACGAGATGGAAGAAGATGGAGAACTAGTCTACCACCTCGGAGAATACAACGAGTTCGCAGTTCCAGAGTGATGAAATTTTAATCTGTACTGACCGGATCTTGCTCAGGTACGAATAGCCTTCTATGACCTCCAGAGGTATCCCCGATCACTGATGGCCAGTGAGGCGTCTGGATTGGTACAACCGGACTCAGAGGAGGACTTTGGTCTCGAAACGCGGGTTGTGCCACTCAAAATTATTTCTGCCTAAGCGAATCTAATTGCTACTACCGATCTGTGATGACCCCGCCAACACCTGCTTCATCAACTCCGCCCCCGGACAAATACATCCCTACAGAAGACATCACCCGTGCCGAATCAGACGAGGAACGCTACTTCGATGCGATCGGCTATATCGATGGGCGGGTGTTAACGGTGCTACTTCACGATCGAGCACGAGACGAGGAGGTGGTCGCCGCCCGTCGGCGTGGAGACCGTGTCTTCACCGTGCTTGCCAGACGAGAGTAAAAGCATCACACGTTACGGTATGCGGATCTGTGGCTGATAGTAGATTGGACAGGTGCGTAAGGGATCCTTCTATATGCTGGCAGCAGCGCCGTCAGGGCGGTACAAGCATCCCGCCACGGACAGGTTGAATATTTCTGCGAAGTGTGGTGCAGACTCTCAGCACCGAGTGAAAAGCGTCCCTTCGTCACTGGATCTCTCACTCGTTTCAGCGCTGTATACTGTCTTTACGCAGACTACTCAAGGCGCAGGTATTCTCTGTGCTCTTTATAATCAGACGGAACAACAGTATCGACTATGGATGAGGTCACTGTTGTTGTTCCAGCGTACAATGAGGCCGATCGAATCGGGCCGATCGTTCGTGATCTCGCTCAAAAGTATGCGGTTCTTGTCGTCGATGATGGGTCTAGTGACAAGACCGCATCGAACGCCCGAAGTGCAGGCGCAACAGTAATCGAACAACCCCAGAATAGGGGCTACATCGCAGCGCTGAAGCGTGGGTTCCGAGAAGTTACCTCCGAGATCATCGTTACGTTCGATGCAGACGGGGAACACCGTCCGAGAGATATAGAAAAGCTCGTGCGGCCAATTAAGGAAGACAGACTAGATCTTGTTCTCGGAGCCCGAGAGACAATCCCGCGACCCTCCGAAAGACTGCTCAACGAACTGACCCGGTTGAAGATTGATGTGCAGGACTCGGGCACTGGATTTCGTGCCCTTCGTCGGAGCCTCGCTCTTGAGCTCGAACTTGATACGGCCTGTACCTGTGGCACGTTTGTGTTGGAGGCCGCCGCCAAGGGGGCGACAATTGGAGAAGTGCCAATCAAAACACGCACCATTCAGAAACCGCGAGGGATTGCTTGGCAACACGGGAGGCAACTCATCCACGTACTGCGATACTTACTGTTCGAATGAGTATCTGCACACACACACCGTGGACCACCAAGCTACGTTAGAATTCACTCGAAACGGTGGTGTGTCTCAGCCAAATACCACTCGTTATCAAAACAAACCCCACTCGAAACCGTACCCTGTCCCTGGATACACGACACTATAGATACGGCTCACAAACCCGTTCGACACCCTCCTCGAAACTAATCTCGGGCTCCCACCCCGTGGCCTCGTGTATCTTCGAGTAGTCGGCCTTGGTGTCGTGGACGTACACCTCGAAGGGATTCTCGACATATTCGGGTTCCACATCGGTCCCCAGCACGTCGTTGATCATCTCGACCATCGTGTTGAAGTCATAACTCTCGCCCGTGCCCAGGTTGTAGACACCCTGCAGTCGCTCCTCAGCCGCCAACTCGATCCCTCGAACAATATCGTCGACGTGGGTGAAGTCCCGAGTTTGAGAGCCATCACCGAATAGTTCGGGTGACTCTCCATTCGCGATCTGATGGGCAAACTGCGCCACTGTATTAGCGAACTCGCCTTTGTGCTCTTCAGCGCCGCCAAAGCCCTGATACACGGAGAAGAATCGCAGTCCCGCGAGTTGCATATCGTAGTGATGGTGGAAGTACTCGGCGTACCGCTCGCGGGCCAACTTTGATGCCTCATAGCCCGTTCGCGCCTCAACAGGGAGCGATTCAGGAGAAGGCTCTGTACGAGAGCCATAGATCGAGGAGGTCGTTGCATACACCACTGTGTCACAGCCGTCTGCACGCGCCTGCTCGACCGTGTTGACGAACCCTTCAATGTTCACACGAGCGCCTTTGGTTGGGTTCTCCTCGTGCATCTTGTACGAGGATAGCGCCGCAAGATGAAACACCACATCAACGTCTGTAGTTGGGAGATCATCAGCAAGAACGCTCAGGTCGTGAAATTCGACCTGTGCATCCAGATTTTCGGGCGTACCAAGATACAGATCGTCGACGGCAATGACATCATTGTCCGCAGCCAGGTGATTCGCGAGATTCGATCCGATAAAGCCAGCCCCACCAGTGACAAGAACGCGCTTGTCTTCCATACTGGAGACACGTCAGCAACGCGGCAAATACGTACCGATTGGTGAACGGGACTACGCAGTACAAGCAGGGTCAGAGCAAAGTCTCGACGAAAAATCAAATATGAAGGATATATGCCGCAATCAGAAGTCCGCAAAGGTATGCGGTATCCAGAGCACAGACACTTATCGTGCGAACGTGTCTTCGAAAATGACAGCGTTCGATGGCGTGTGGACGATAATGACCTCAAGTTCCGCAGCCTTGGGGCCCGAGACTGGTGGGTCACGGAAGTCAGCCCCACCAACATTGATCTCAAATTGAATGGTATCTCCGGCACTCCAGATATTGTCGTCAGCCGGATACTCCTCAATAATGACTTGATTCGGGTCTGCAGGACCTGCCTCTCCAAATCCCTCACTGATGAGATCCGAATCACCCTGGATATTTTCGGCATCAAGATCACTGCCTTCGGCCGGCAAATTCACCAACCGTGTCTCAGTATCCAAGCTAGGACCGGACGCTCGAACGATGACTTCGATGTTTGCAACTGTCACGCTATCTCCCGCAAGATGTGTCACTCGAACCTCTTGTTCGTCCGCCCCCGGAGTGAACTCTCCACTTGTCTGTGCAACGTTCGGTACAGGTTCGTGAAGGCGGTCTTCAACACCAAAGGCAACCACTGAGATTATCGCAGCCAAAATGACAACAATGGCAACCATCAAGAGAATCCCGACCACCGACGAGACCCCTCGGTGATCCGCATCCATTATATCATATTTTACCCGTATCGAATATAAACTCCCCGTGTCAGTATCACTTCTCAAGAAAGAGCCACTCCGGTAGGCAGACAAGGTACCGAGCACCGATGCGGCACTATGCAGATGACTGTCCAGAGCAGTCTCCCGACCACTGGCACAAGAACAAGGAAGACAGAGACCACAGAGGGACGAGAAAACCAAGCGGATAACGCGGAACGGCGCCAGCGAGAGCGAGAGGAGGAGTTTGCGGAGGCACATACCGTGTCGAGGAACCAGATCCCACCGGTGACGATCGAACTACTCCTGACGAGAGACGCAAAGCGGATGCCTCCCTGACCCCCGATAAGTGTCAACCGTCCCCGGCGACACCAGCCAGCGGAAATCACCGCCTGTGAACGCTAGAAGCACTGGCCACGACGCCGTAGCGTCAACAGCCGCCCTCCGTGGAAGTTCACCGCCGAAGAGAGTCCGACGAATCTGGATGGCGTCTATCCGGACGACGTGTTTCGAGCTGATCCCATCGCAAAAGTCCGTACCAGCGACACACCGTGATCGGACGCCTGTGGTGGTGGGTAGGATTCGCAGTCGAGAATCCGCTCGACACATATGCACTCAGTCTTGACCAAGTCCCAGCTACGATTCCTCGCCTGCTGCCGGATGGAACGAGGCCGCGGCGTCGAAGCTTGTGAGCTCGTCGATCCGCTGTTCTAACTCCTCGATTTCTGCCTGGAGGTCTGCCGTGTCCTCGTCGGTAGCGGCCAGTTGATCTTTCAGCCCTTGCAGCCGCGTTGCTTTGCGTTCTTCGTCGACGTCCGCCTTCCGTACGTACTCGCTTTCTTCGATCTCGTAGACGTCCGACTCCGAGAGCTCCGTCACTTCGAGCGCGTCGTCGACCTTGCTGGCGTCCACACTGGTCACGCGCTCACGGTCGATCCCGGCCGCTGTCAGTGTCTCCAGCACTTCGTCGTCATCGTTCAGCGTCCGGTTGCGCCGGGACGTCCGCTGGACCGACCCGTACTGCCCGGAGACGGGCTGGTCGTGATGGAGACGGGCGAGCAGCACGCTCCGTACGTCCTGCCGGAGGTCGTTGGCGTTTCGTTGGACGTCCGAAAGGAGCGTGTACAGATTCACCAACGCGGGCGTCTCCATCCCTTCGAGGTCTGTCGGGTCGTGACGTTCGAGCGCGTCGATGAGGAGCAGCGCATCGGCGTAGACGGAGATATCTGGTTCGGCTCGGTCGTCCGCGTCGGTTTCGACCTCGTGGGCATCGACTAACGGAGAACTCGTCGGCGTGTCGGTTTCCGCGAGCATTCCCTCTCGGTCGTCGATCTCGAACCGCGGGTGCAGACTCAAGACTGTCGCGTAGGGTTCGGCGTCCGAGGGCAGGTTATCGAGACTGAAGCCGCCCCAGCCATCGGTGACGTGGCCGTATAGCGTCTCGAACTGCTCGCGTTGGAGTGGGATCGTGTCGTTGTCATCGCGATACGTGATGAGGATGCGGTGTTCCTGGACGTCCGTGATCCGGAACGGCTTTCGAGACAGCGGCGTGCGGAGTGTCGCGTCCGACGGCAGCTCCTCCGCGTGTTCGAGGAGATTGTGCCAACTCGCGCTGAACGTCATATTGTGGGTTACCCCACCCCAACTCAAAAGCCTGCGGACGAACGCGTCCCGAAGAGCGCTACAAAACTATCCGAATAGAAAAATGTTAATAACATATGTGACAACCAGATCACTGTACGGCAGCACGGAGACAGCCTATCGTAGGTTCTGACATTACCACCGGGTTGTCGTACAGTAAGCTATACCGGTGGCGCGGAAATACCACTTCCACGCCACTTCAGAGAGGTGCTTCTGCAGGAAAAATACCCAAAGACAGAGCAGACGTTCCGATGACCGGGTCGAGAATGTCACTAGCACAGGATTTATGATACTCTTCTTTCAAGCTAAACTACTGAGCTAAGCTAATTAGCTCATCTAGATAGCACAGCAACCAATCTCATCAACGAATTGCCCCATCATACTGCCCCAGTCGCAGTCAAAGTGCGCTCAACTCCCCATTAACTTAGTCACGCAGACGAAGTTGCGCAAGAAGAAGAGACAACACAAGCAGAAGACACCCCACGCCAGCGAACCCACCAGTCTGGGCGGTAATTCCACTCCGAAGCGGCAAGACTAGTAGCACACCACCAATAAGCGCCAGGCCAATACTCAGCGCAGACGAAAGCAATTGACGAACCACCCGGGGAACCAGCGTGGTTACCCAACTCTCGATCGAGATGCGCCCACCAATTCCCAGCACGCCACTCCCAAGCAGGGCCATCCCAATGCCGAGGTACAGTCCTTGGAAGGCCCCACTGTCCAAGACAAACGTCCCAACAGCGAGATACCCGCTACCGACGACAAGCGCGAGAACGCCAGCAACACGGGAGAGGACAGCCAGTGATCGCAGCGGTTCGACGGCCTCGACGGTCGCCGGACGCTCACCAGCCAACTCCCGCGTCGTATACGACCAGTGATCACCCACAACAACAGCGAACACGAAGAGACCGAGTGCGAGCGCGGCCACTTCGCGTGAGTCCGTTGGATCGAGCACATCAAGCGTCTCGTGGAACCAGAAGACGTTCGCAAACACTGAAGAATGAAATCCATACAGCTCTGTCGCAAACACCGGTGTCACCCAATGCACATCGGGTACCATCGCCCAGAGCCCGCCAAAGAGGACTGACGTCCGTGCATATCGTGAGGGCGGCAGCAAATAGAGGGCAACGACGGCCGTGAGCGCGCCCCCAACAGCAAAATGCGTGATGGCCATCGACATACCCACCACCACACCACGCCTGGGGAAAAAGACTGCTTGTCGGGGTTCGGGGCGCGGTTCCGCTACACCGTCCGTTAAGAACGAGAACAGTCGGTGTCCAGGGCGTCATAAAAGGGCCCTCTCACCAAGATCCGCTCAAGACAGAAAACGAATAAGTCACTCGTTGCGGGGTGTGTGGGTGCGAAATATGACTAGTTCTCGAGGCGTTCGTCCTGAACATCGGTCAGGGTGTCCAACAGTCAGCACCGGCGGCGAGTTTCGACTTCGAGTACAACTCGACGTAGGGACAGTCAACATCACCCACCAGACTGGAAACACTCTCGAAAACGGGACGATCACGATTGCGGGGATGGTAGCAGTGACGGGAGTACCAAGTTGCGCCCCTTTGTGACCTCTGGGAAGCGTCGCTACATATACACATAATGACGCCTGCACAACAATTGCGGGTTGTCGGCGTCCCCCCTTCCAACAGTCGACCCCGCTACCCAAACCCCTTTCCGTTTTGGTAGGTTCCCTTCTGTGCTATCTTTTTCAAGGCGAGAATCCCGCCCTTTAGTACCTAAGCAAAGTTCTGGAGATTGAGAATTCTATAGAGCCGTTGATGGCTTCGTGAGACAGGGCATAGCGGCTATTCTACAAGCAGCAACCTCCAAAACTTCTCTTGATTACTATAGGGCGGGCGTGAAGCCGACAACTCCTACACGTTCCACCGTCGGTTGCAGGCTGAATACCCCACGACTGCAAACCTATATTAGAATTGGGTGTATAGAAATCAGTACGGCCAAATGAAGTACAACCTCGAGACCGGGTCGCACACGGTCTACGCGCTCCAATATCACTTCGTAACCGTTACGAAGTACCGCGCAGATCTCCTCACCGACGAAATCGCAGAGCGCGTCGGGGAGATCGCCAGCGACATCTCCGAGGACTTCGGCGTGGACATCCAGAACGTCAACGGCGGTTCCGACCACGTTCACATTCTGTTCACGGCGAAGCCAACGACCGACCTCACCAAGTTCATCAACTCACTCAAGGGCGTCACGTCCCGCAAAATCCGTGACGAAAACCCCGAGGTTCGGCAGGCGCTCGACAAGGCGTTCTGGCAACCGGGGTACTTCCTCGCCACCACCGGCCAAGTGAGCATCGACGTACTCATGAACTACGTGGAGGAGCAGTAGCGTGTCTCAGACCGTCACGAAAACGTTGCAGGCGACGTTCGCGCCACCGACTGCGCACAAGCAGTCAAAACTCAACGACCTGCTCCACACGTACCGTGACGGTCTGCAAGAGGCGTTCGACGCCGGGGCGAGTACTATGTCGGCAGTGAGTGACATCGTGACGCCCTACGACCTGCCGTATCAGGCCAAAGCCGCGCTCTGCAACTACGTTCCGAAACTCCGTAAGACGTACAACGCCAAGGAGTTGAACGACGAACACCCGATACGACTCACCAACCAAGCCGCCAAGTTCGACCACTCCGACGAACGCGACCACGAGTTTACGTGGTGGGTTCCGCGCCCCGGTCGGGGAACGAACTTCTGGATACCGCTCCGTATCAACCCCGAACAGGAAGACCTCTGGCACGACCTCGTATCGGAGGAAGCGAAGGTGGGAGAGATACGGCTTCAGAAACACCGGAAGAACTGGGTACTACACGTCACCGTCGAGTACCCGGTCGAAGAACCAGCGACGGACGGTGACGCCACGCACATCGGCTTAGACATCGGAGAAACCGCCCTGATAACGGGCTGTGCCCTCAAGGACGGTTCTCCGACTGACCCGTTCGTGTGTAGCGGAAGTAGAGCAAAGCATCTCCGCAAAGAGATGCACACGACCCTGAAACGACTACAAGAGCGTGACGCATCCGAGTGGCGGATTGACGACCGATTCAGCCACTACCAGAACGCGCTCACTGACATCGTGGAGAAGGCGTCTCGGCAAGCCGTCGAGTACGCCAAGCAGTACGAGAATCCGGTGTTGGTGATGGAGGACTTGACGTACATCCGCGAACGTCTCGACTACAGGAAGTACATGAACCGTCGCCTTCACTCGTGGGCGTTCGCCCGACTCCAAGGGCGCATCGAGGACAAGGCGACGGAAGAAGGCATCCCGGTCGAGTACGTGAATCCGGCGTACACCTCTCAAACGTGCCACTCGTGCCACCGTATCGGTCGGCGGGATTCACAAGCCGAGTTCCGGTGTCCGAACGACGACTGCCACGTTTCGACGTTTCAGGCCGACATCAACGCTTCCGCGAACGTCGCACGACGGGTTGACCCGTGGGGAGAGAGCGTCCCGCTTGACAAGCCGGAACGCGATGACTCGCCACGAGATGGGAGCGGTTGTGACACCGCCACGACTCACCGTGAGAAGAGCGTACCAGCGCAGATGACGCCCACGGCCTACGAAGAGTCGGAACCCTCTGCCAGCGACGACTGACTGGTATTCACCATCTTCCTGCAAGGAGGGAATCCGACAACTGCTGAACTAACCACATTCTGACGCCCAGGCTGAATGCCGACCGTTATCTTTAACTTACGCTATTTCTTACGTTCTGGTGGATGAGAGCCGACTTCGATATGGAGCGAGGCGGGCCACTTCACGAAGCCGTGAAGGACTACGCCCGCGACCACGGGATACGCCACTCACGAGCGTACCCCGACCTCCTCCGCAAAGCACTCGAATCCGAAGGCTACGATGTCAACGACTCAGACGGCGAATAAAACACTGGAAGCCACGCTCGCCCCACCCACACGGTGCAAAGAGCAACGCCTCCAGCAAACGCTGTCTGAATACCGAGATGCACTCGAAGACGCCTTCGAGCAAGACTGTACGACGATGAGCGCCACGAACGACGTGGTGACACCGTACAACCTGCCGTATCAAGCGAAAGACGCCCTCAAATCCTACGTCCCGAAACTCCACAAGACGTACAACGCCAAAGAGTTGGACGACGAACACCCACTCCGATTCGTGAACCGAGCCGGGGAGTTCGACCGAGACTCCTCGCGTGAGTACGAAATCTGCTGGAACGTTCCGCAACCTGGTCGCGGAACCAACTTCTGGATACCCCTCCGACTGAATCCAGACCACCAAGAATTGTGGAACGAAATGCTCGATGACGAATCGAGTACGAAGGTGGGCGAACTTCGCTTGCAGAAACACCGGAAGACGTGGACGCTCCACGTCACCGTCGAATACGAAATCGAGGACACCTCAGAAATCCCTGAAAACCCAACTCGGGTTGGATTCGATATTGGCGAGTCGATGTTGGTCGCGGGCTGTGCCCTCCAACACGACACTCCCACGAAACCACTTCTCATCAACGGGAAGGAAGCCAAACGAATCCGTAAGGAGATGTTCACGACGCTCAAGCGACTCCAAGAACGAGACGCTTCTGAGTGGCGCGTCGAAGAACGCTTCTCGTACTACCAGAACCGACTCACGGACATTATCGAGAAGGCATCTCGTGAGTCCGTGGAGTACGCCCGACAGTTCGAGAACCCCGTCATCGTGATGGAAGACTTGGCGTACATTCGTGAGTCACTGGACTACGGGAAGTACATGAATCGACGCTTGCACTCGTGGGCCTTTGCTCGGTTGCAGGGACGTATCGAAGACAAGGCGAAAGACGCGGGTATTCCAGTCCAGTACGTCCACCCGCAGTACACCTCGAAGACGTGCCACTCGTGCAAGCACATCGGGTATCGGCCTCGGCAAGCCGAGTTCACGTGCAAGAACCCCGAGTGCCACGTATCGACGTTTCAAGCGGATATTAACGCGAGTGCCAATATCGCACGTCGCGTAGACCCGTGGGGAGAGAGCCTGCCGTGGAAACAGGCAGGCGATGACTCGCCTCGGGACGGGAGCCGTTGTGACGCGGCCACGACTCAGTGTGAGCAGAGCGAGACACCCTCGCAGATGACACTCACACCGTTTCAAGAGTCGAAACCCACTGCCGGCAACGACTAACTGGCATTCCCACCGTGTGGGAAGCCCCGTCGTTTACGACGGGGAGGATGTCACGCGTGGGAAGCCTCGCCGTTTACGGCAAGGAGGATGTCACGGGGATGCGCACACCGAACTCTGTAGGGGCTTCCTCACCGAATCTGTCACACGTGCTGGACACGACGAACTCGTCAGTACCGACGGTATCGGAAAAATGGAGTTCGTCTCGTTCCTCGAAGAGGCAGAATAACCGCGTTAGTCCTGAAGGTCCGCGACAGTGCGCCCAAGTTCCCGGGCATGTTCGCTCTCACTTACGCCGTACCGCTCTTCTATCGAGCGGAGTTGTTCTTGGAAGGTCATCGTGGGTGCCTCCAGTTGAGTCTGTTCTAATTGAGACGGTTCCCGCATAAGAACCTTTCCCGATTACCAAGCCCAGTACTTGAGGGTGTCATACAACGGTTCACATAGCTGTTCTTCGCTCTCCAGATTCGATCAGTAGAACTGCTCACATAGTCGTCCTTTGACCGCCTGATTCGCTCAGCAAATGGAATCTCAGTCAGTACAGCTTATTATTGCCAGCAGCCGATCGCCTCTCTATTACTCTATAAGACCGTTCCTCACGTGCTCGAATTGCGTAGATGATTTCATTTGTACAATTGTCAAAGAGCAGTGTTTTCTCAAACATCCCACGATCATTATTAGATTCTAGATAGCTAACAAACGAAAAATAACGATAATCTGTATCGTTCGTCTTGGTGACTTTAGCTACTTCAATATATTCTGGATTATTTTGATAGGTCATTAGGGCAATCGAATTATGGTTCTGCTGACTCGCTTCACCCGATGTATTGATTTATATCCACGGTCTAATCTAAATTATTACAGACTAATCTTCTCTTTTATAAGGTAGATTCAATAGTTTTCCGCGTACTGCCGTTTATACTCATCTCTCTTTGCAGGATCTGGATAGATTCCGTAGTCCCGTACATCTCGATAAGCGCCCCTCCATTGCCCCGTCTGTTTTACTTTATGTGCCCATCTGTGACAATCTCCGCATAGTGTTATGAGATTTTCTTCGTCGTCTGTCCCTCCGTGTTCTTTAGGAATAATATGATGAACACAGAGACGCGGAGATTTCGAAAACCAACCCACACTACACCTCGCACACATATTAGAATCTCGTTCCCGTACCCGCTCTTTTTTCCCTGTACTCAGTGCCATTTCCGAACCGCTCCCTCAATAGGCTCAGATATATTTTCGACCAACTCATCGAACTCTGAATCAGTATTGAGGTCGAACTCTGAATCAGTATCTCGATCGCTGTGGATAGAAGTTAGATAGATCATATCCCCGTCCATCTGCCGATATCGGAACACCACACTACTCCCCTTATCCGAGGAGAATTCAGCAACAGCGATCGTAAGTCCCGAATCAGGGCTGACAAACTCGTAGTATGCAGACGCACCCTTCGTTTCGACCGTGTGGTCGAAGTCCGCTAATTCGTCTATCTCCTCGATCAATTCAAGTACCACTTTTCTTGTTTCATCAGGAAGGTACGCGGCTGCATCTTCGAGTCCAGGGGCAAGGCCTAATTCTCTCCGAAGAACATCGTCAAACGTCTCGTTTTTTCGTTTTCGCCCCTCTAACGTGTCGTACACTACCTCACTAACTTTCAGTGCCTTCGATCCCATACCACCCAGTATATTTCGAGTACATATAATAATTTGGTAACTCGGTAAACCAAGTTTACTAACTGTCTTTTTTGTCAACACGCACATACAGTGAGCGGGTGATTCACCTCCGACCCCCGTGTAAGAAAGGCACGCATCAATACCCATCCCCCGAAGTTGTGAGCACTGGATCACCTCATAAAGGCCTCAGCTACTCGTTCGCTGAGTAAGAGCCGCGATTTCTCTGGTTGGCGGGCGTCACGAAACATCAGTTCCGACAGATTCGGCGGTGGATGGCCGAACGACTGGGCCAATTTTTCAGACGTCGTTGAAGATATATTCGATATCCGTAAGGTCAAACAGTGACCAGTTGTCGTCAAGATCCTCAGCAAAGCCATCAACGAATCCGCTTCTGGAAAAGAGCGCGAACCGTTCAGACCGATCACTTGGTCCCCATCGAACGCTATCGGCTTTCGATTGAAGCTCATCGACAAGCCCGTGGCTAACCGGCTCGTTGGTCCATTTGCATTCAGCAAGCAAGAGTCGGTCATCGGCAGGTGCAAGTCCCACAATATCGATTTCCTCTTCACCATACCACCATCGCCCGACAGTTGAATACGAGTCGAATTCGCCGCGCCTGATCAGTTCCCAGACCGCCTCCGTACAGACATCTTCGAATGTTGTCGAGACGTGTGTTGGTAGGTCGGGTTCGATAGTGCCCTCGAAGACCATCGCAGGCGCTTCTTCGATGCTAGACCGGTTCGGTTCGACATAGCGAAAACAGAACCGAAGGAACTCGTCGTCGACGCGGTAGTGAGATCGTTTGGACTTCTGCCCGGAAACCGTAATCGGTACCTCACGGTTGAGCAGCCGAAGTTGGCGCAGTGTCTGAAGGTATTTCGAGAGCGGCCCTGAATCAATTCCAGTCGCACCAGAGATCTCGTTGGGCGTCGTGTGTCCGACCGCGACGGCCTCAAGAATACTCAGATAGCGAGCCGGGTTGCGCAGTTCCGTCTGAAGCAGGAACTCTGGCTCATTGTAGAGAAGTGCGGTCGGTGAGAGAATCTGTGTCTGAATGTTCTCGGCTAACGACTGTTCGTAGTCGAAACGGGTGAGGTACATCGGTGTCCCACCGGTGACCGCGTACGATCGAATTGCGTCTGCAATATCGTACGCAATGACGTCCCGGGCTTGCTGGAACGAAAACGGATGGAGATCAATTTGTCCAGTTCGGCGGCTATACAGCGGACTTTCGTGGCCGAGCACCTCAGACTCCATTGTACTCACGCTCGATCCACAGAGAACGAGCATCGAGTCAGTGTGCTGCAGGTGCTCGTCGACGAAGGCCTGGAGGTATGACGGGAGCGAGTCGTTCTCTGCTACCAGATACGGAAACTCGTCGATAACGACAACACGGTCGTCCGTTTTGAGCTTCTCACCAAGATACTCGAATGCCTCATCCCAGTGGTCGATACGTGGGACACGGTCATCGAATCCGTCGGCAATCTGTTCAACGAACTTCTCACGCTGGCGCTCTTCGGCTTCTTGCGCTGCAAGATAGTACAGATGCGGCCGATCAGCGCAGAACTCTTTGAGCAGTGCTGTTTTCCCCACTCGACGACGCCCATACACGACGTAGAAAGCGTGACCAGATGATGAATACGCCGTGTCTAGTGCATCGAGTTCATCCTGGCGATCGTAGAAGGTCATACTTTACATAATGATTACTGCGATAATGACTTATGCGCTTCGCATCCCCGCTAAAGTCAAAGCAACGTCCTCGATGGACCGGTTCACGAGAGGGGGTAATGCTGATTGCCGTGGAACGGACGGCCTTCGTGGTTTGAGAGGATAAGCCAGGGCCGAGCGGCTTCCTCAGCCTTGAACGGATCATCACCGTAGACGACGTCGCCCCGCTCGAGGATCGGTGTCTCTGCGTCGGTCACTGTTCGTCCTCGACGCTCGGGTGTGGTTCCTGCGGTGCGTGATCGCGCCAGGAATCCTTGTCCTCCGCACCCAGTTGGTCGTTGAACAGCGCCGTTGCTCGTTCGTACCCGCTGTATCCCTCGAGTCGCTCAGCGTCATCAGTCACTGCCCAGTACGTGGCCTTGTGTTCGCCCAGCTCACGATCCTTCAACCGTGAGAGCGCGGTACTGACCGCCCCTTCGTCGACGCCGATCTGGGGGCGATTTCGCGCGCCTTAAACGCCCGATCCTCGTTGGCGGCGAGAAATCCGAGGACCTGATCGGGGACGGAGAGTTCCTCAAGTTCGTCCTCGCTCGTGTTCTCGAAGGTATCTCGGTCGATGGACATTGTTGAATGAGGGTACGTCATCCGCTGTAAAGAGAGTTCGGCGTGAAAGCTATGAAAATCTCGAAGGGAGATGGCTGTTAACCGCGAAACGGTTCGGAACCGCATACATTGGAACGGTTGGTCCCAACTACTGTGGGATATCAGTTCTCCTGAATAATCGTTGGGCCGTCAATTTCGATATCGGCTGCTAACTCACGGATGGCCGCATCAAATTGGCCTTGATCCTGATCGTAAAGCGCCTGTTTTTGGACTGCAGCCACGCCTAAAGGCGTTATTTGATACAGTCCCGAACTTTCGTGCGGGCCGATTTTGTCGATGAGACCGTAATCAGCAAGCACAGGCAGTCGGGTGTTGATGTAGTTTCGACTTTTGTCGATTCGCTTTGCAATATTCATTGCTGTATCTCGCTTCCCGTCTGATAACGTGTCTAGAATCAGGAAATCAGTCGGTTGGATGAGTCGAATAGGCATTCTTCTGTAGCTAATATCTACTATTAGTATATTTTACTTGTGGATCTGGGAGATGTCATCGATCCGTATCAACGGTATATTCAGACAAATGAAGGTAGATCATCACTATGGCGTGCGTAGTCAACTACCCCGCCCTACTCGCGCTGACGCGCTCGTTGAGGACGGGGCTTGTCCGTGAACTCGGCCTCGAACCCTTCCGGGTGGGCGGTGAATCCGTCGCTCGGCGTCACTGTTCCAGACTTCAGGGCAAGTTGACTGTTGCCCGTCCGCCGAGACGACTGTTGGCCCCGACGGACGTACCGCAGTCCGATATTCTTCGCCGCGTTGTAGTCCGCGTTCGCTTCCGACTCGCACTTTTGACAGCAGAATTCGTTGCGAGTCGAGCGGTTCTCATCCGCCGTGAACCCACACTCGGCGCACCGCTGAGACGTGTACGCCGAACCGACTTGTGTCACCGAGATACCCTCTGCCTCGGCTTTGTACGCTACTTGCTCGTAGAGCGTTCTGAACGCCCACTTGTGCCCCCACGACGCACCCGTTCGGTCGCGGATATGGGTTAAGTCCTCGAACGCTATCACGTCGCACTCATAGCGGAGTGCTTCGTCTACGATAGCGTTCGACGCCCGGTGAAGCACATCCCGGACGTATCGAAGTTCACGGCCACTCGACTGTTCGAGTGTCCGGTGGGCGCTTCGCGTCCCGGTCTGTTGGAGTCCGGCACGCACCTTCTCGAATTCACGGAGGTCGTGAGCTAGCTCTCGCCCGCTGAAGAAGTACGCCGTACTGGTGACGGCGAGGTTTTCAATACCGAGGTCGACCCCGAGAACCGTTCCGTCCTCGGCGGTGTTCCGCTCGGTGTCGGTCTTGGGTCGACGAAAGCCGATATGCAAGAAGTACTCGCCGTCACGGGCGGTGAGCGTGCTTTCCGTGACACTCCACTCGTCGGAGTCAAGGTACTGCCGTTGGTAGCCGTCGTCGGCATCGGGCAGCGCAAGGTCACACCGGACGCGACTCTCCGTGGTGGAGAGAGACACCGTATCGTCGTCGAACAGCGTCATAGTCCGGGTGTCGTACTTCACCGTGGGTGCGGTGAAGGTCGGCTTGCTGACCGGCTTGCCTTCCGAGCGGCGTTCGAGACAGCTGGTGATGGCTTGGGCGGCTTGGTGAGTGGCAAGAATCGCGTGCTGACTGCCGAGGTCGGTGTGTTCGCGTACGTCGTCGTAGGCGAGGGGCTGGACGTCGCTTTTGGCGTTGCAGACGTTCCACGCCATATCTGTGGCGAGTTGGCAACCACGCTTCCACTCGGAGATGATTTCTTCGAGGAGGGCGCGTTGCTCGTCCGTAACTTCGAGACGAGTGATTGCCGTCCGACGCACGTAGTCGTCTGCCACAATTTCAATGTAGTCTGATGGACACTTATAATTAGGTGGTTGTGACTTATACGAACGCGCTCCTCCCCTCCCTACTCGCTCCCTCGGGTCGCTCCTTGAGGAAGGGGACTCCGCGCTACCGCTTCAGTTGAAGTAGCTGCCGAAAACCCACTTCTGCTATCTGAATGAAAAATTGTATACGTACGAATACGAGTTATCTCGCATCGAAAAGTGAGCCGTCGTCGAATCACAGCACGACATCTGTGGGCAGGGGCGATCAGTGGCCTGGGAACTGTTTCTTTTCTCGCCCACATCCCGCACCTTCTTGCGGAAGACGAGCTGTTAGCGTACGTTTTGGGCGTGTTCGTCCCGATGAGCCTGTCATTTGGACTTATTGTGCTGGGATATCAGGTGTACCAGAGCGCCCTCAATACTGACCAGCTACCTCGCGTCACCGGGTGGACGATCACCGGAATGGTCGGAATGGTATTCGTCAGCGCTGTGATCTACCTCTACCAGTACGTGGAAGGAAACGTGATGAGTCACGGGCAATTTGTCGTCTTGAATCTGTTCACAGCCGGCGGTATCGCGGGTGCACTAATTGGAGTCTATGACGGACGCCAACGTCAGGAAAAACACGCCACCGAACAGGCTCGGCGGCGCTATCAGATGTTGCTTGATGCCTCGCCCGACGCCGTGTTCGTCGCTTCCACCGACACCGGTGAAATCGTCGATGTGAACCGAACTGCCGAGGAATTGCTGGGGCGACAGCGAGACGAGCTAATCGGGATGCATCAATCAGAACTGCATCCGGAGGAGAATCGGGGACAGTACCGTGATCTGTTCGCCACCCATACCGATACCGAGGAAGCGCTTTCAAAACTCCCCGACGGATCGGATGCCTTCGTCAACACAGCAGGCGGAAACCGCATTCCGGTGGAGATCAACGCCGCAAAGTTCGATTATCGAGACCAATCCTTGCTTCTCGGCGTCTTCAGAGACGTCTCGAACCAGCGGAATAAAGAAAAGCAACTCCAGAATCGAAGCGAGCAACTCGAAATCCTCAATCAGGTGGTTCGGCACGATATTCGCAACGAGATGTCCGTGGTAACAGGATGGATTGATATACTGGCGAAGTATGTCGATGACGAGGGGACTGACGTCTTAGAGCGAGTGCGGCACGCAAGTCAACGCGTGATCAACCTTACCGAGGAAGCTCGTGATTATGTCGAAGTCGTGACCGAAGAGACGACACTGGATTTGTATCCTATCTCCCTCAATTGCGTTCTTCGGGAAGAAATCGCTACGCGGCGTGAGCAATATCCGAATGCTGCATTCAATATAAGTGGAGACGTGCCCGATGTCGAGGTACAAGCGAATGAGATGCTTTCATCCACCTTCCGAAACCTCTTGAACAATGCCATTAAGCATAATAATTCAGAGACACCCAGTATCGATATTGAGGTAAAACAGACTGAGGAGTCCGTGACGGTGAGCATCGCGGATAATGGTCCCGGGATTCCGGACAAGCAAAAAGAGGCTGTCTTCGGTAAGGGAAAGAAAGGGTTCGAAAGCTCAGGAACCGGCATCGGCTTATATGTTGTCAATAACTTGGTAGACGAATTCGGTGGTGAGGTCTGGATTAAAGACAACGAGCCGACTGGATCCGTTGCCAAGGTAAAACTCCAGCGCGCCTAAACTCTGTAGCACGGTTCTGTCTACTGCAAGACGCGTTCTCTCAACAACTAGCTAGCCTCAGAGATACACTAACTGGTTATTGGACGCCAAACCTGAAACTCCCACCGCTCGGGATTCCTCCGCGTATAGTAATCAAGAGAAGTTTTGGAGGTTGCTGCTTGTGGAATAGCAGCTATGCCCTGTCTCACGAAGTCATCAACGGCTCTCTAGAATTCTTAATCTCCAGAACTTTGCTTAGGTACTAAACGCGGAGGAGGATGTCAAGCGGGACGCTTTTTGTGTCTCTCTCGAATCTAGCACTCACTCTCCCACCCCTCGTTCAGAGTGAAAATCACTCTCAAAAGAGTACTAGAGAGTTTTCTCACACCCCTCGTTCAGAGTGATAATCTAGCTATAGAAACGCTAAGACAACGTTCTATAAACGTTCAGAATCACATACTTACTCGATCGGTCCTCTTTCGGGCATCGGATAGTGGCTCCATTGACGCCCCTGGTAGGGTACCAATCGTTTTCACTCTGAACGAGGGGTGGGGGTGTCCTCCGAGAGAACCCTATTATGACCTCGTCGGTACCTCTCTTTAGCCGGCTGAAATTTGTGTGGACCAAACACACTATCGTTTATATGACAAGTTCGGATGTCTTCTCGTGGAATATTCAGGGCGCATTCCGCCTCAAGGACCACCAGATCGGACCGGCACACAAGTTGACTTTATTGAGTTAGAGATTCAGTACCTCACAAGGCGTCGCCAGCTAACCCGATCTGAGCTCACCAGTCTGTCTTGATGAGCCGTTGGTAGCGAGCAAGTGACGCTGGGAAAAGAGGAAGCGGTCGCTGTCGGCGGCGGTCAGCCGCCGACGCGACAGCGTTGCCACTCACGTGGAGGCGTGCTCGGTCGGTGACTACCGGTGGAACCGGTCGTCAGGTGGCCGGTTTGAGGGGACGGCCCGACGCGTCGCGAGGGCCGTCCACGCTGCCCGGCACATCATCCTGATGAACTCCGTGAACGGCCACTTCCAGAGGCGACGCCCGCCACGGCGGGGCGTCGCCACAAACTCCCAGTGC
>NZ_QXIJ01000020.1:0-37681 GCF_003665925.1 Halobellus sp. Atlit-38R | reverse complement strand
GAGCGCGGCAGAATACCGCGCTCTCCTCACTGAGCTCTTTGAGCAACTTACAACTCAGCTGAGTTTCGCAGCCTCGTGGATCGACAAGTATCTCGGCGGATACCTCCAGAAGTTACGCTAGGTACTATGACCCCGAGGCAATTTACGAGCCCGATGTTTTTACCCGATACGAGACGTATCGTAAGTGGGGTGAAACGATGCCCCTGGTACCGCACTACCCGTCCGACGAGCCACGACGTGAGCGCCGCGCCCCAGACATCGACGACATCGTCGAAGACATCCTCGGGAGCGGCGACGACCCACGTCCGGTCGTCGGGTGATCCCGAGGATCTGGGGTGCGGCGATCTCATTTTTTGTCCCACGGTCAGTGACAGAAGCGGGACGGGACGTCGATTCGGCCGCTGCTCGGATCCGAGAAGATACGACGAAGAACAATTCACTCATATCTGATGTATTCTCCAGGCGCATAACAGCGGACACAGTGGTGTCGGGACGATCAGCGTCGGTCTTTTATATACTCAAGCGGCATTTTCAGGGTTCTTTTACTGCCGCCGGGATATCGGCCTGGAGATACGACCGGCCAATTTGTGTAACGGATCTGGTGCGTGACAGCCGTATCGAGTCTGAAACCATTAGACGAAGCGGCCAGAGGGGTGTAAATTGGGTATGTTTCACTTTTCGATGTGAAATGATTAGAGATATAAACCATAGAGTGCTATTGTGAGACGGTATGTCATCCAAAGAGACTCGACGGAGATTCCTCGAAGCGGCCGGTATCGCAGGCGTCGCAGCCCTCGCTGGCTGCAGCGGTAACGGTGGCGGCGACGGCGGCGACACCGAGACCGAGGGCGACGGCGGCACCGCAACCGAAGACGGTGGAGACAGCGGCGGCGACACGGGCACGCGTCTGAGCTGGCACGCGGGCGGGACCGGCGGCACGTACTACCCGCTCTCGAACGAGTTCAAGACGATCGTCGAAGCGAACACGGACTACACGCTGAACGTCCAGTCGACGGGTGCAAGCGTCGAGAACGTCGGCAGCCTCGCAGACGGCTCCGCCGACTTCGCGCTGATCCAGAACGACATCGCGTACTTCGCGAAGAACGGAACGGGCATCGAGACGTTCCAGGGCAACGCAATCGAGAACCTCCAGGGCGTCGCGACGCTGTACCCCGAGACGATCACCGTCGTCACGCTGGAGTCGACCGGCATCGAAACGATCAGCGACCTCAGCGGCGCGACGATCAACACCGGTGACCTCGGCTCCGGCACGCAGGTCAACGCGAACCAGATCCTCGAAGCGGTCGGTATCACCGACTACAACGAGCAGAACGCCGGCTTCTCGCAGGCGTCCGAACAGCTCGCGAACGGCGACATCGACGCCGCCTTCGTCGTCGGCGGCTGGCCGGTCGGCGCCATCGAGGACCTCGCGACGACCAACGACGTCAACATCGTCCCGATCGAGGGCGACAACCGTGCAGCCGTCAAGGACGCTGCCTCGTGGTTCGCCGACGACACGATCCCGGGCGGAACCTACAGCGGCGTTTCCGAGCCCGTCGAGACCGTTGCCGTGCAGGCGATGATCGCGACGAACTCCGGCGTCTCCGCCGAGGCCGTCGAGAACGTCACGGCAGCCATCTTCGACAACCTCGACGAGCTGACGATCAAGACGGACTTCATCACCGTCGACAGCGCTCAGGACGGAATGTCGATCGAACTCCACGAAGGCGCAGCGGCGTACTTCGGCGAGTAATCGACGACTGACCGTCGGGTCTGTATCAGTCTCGCGCCGCCGACTTTCGGGGCGTCGAAACGTCTTTCGTAGCCGTAAAGGCGTCTAGCACATTCGTTTCCAGCGGTGAACGTACGCACACTCGCAAGCGAACGGACCGTTCCGGCACTGATAGCCGTCGCTATCGCGCTTGCGGTGATCCTCGCGGGCGTCGCTGCGGCCGTGCCGACCGGGACAGTACTCGTCGTCGAGGACCTCGACACGGGCGAGCACTATATCGAACAGCCCGTCGAGAACGGGAGCACGGTCGGTCTCGAATATATGCACAGCGTCGAGAAGTCACGCGTGTACGACGAGTACCGTGTAGAGGGACAGACGCTGGTGAACACGCGGATGGAGTTCGAGTCGTACGGATGGGGGCTTCCGGCACGGGTCAACGTCACGAACGTGAACGGAACGCTCGTGTACGACCCACCAGAGCCGATCACCGAACTCGAAACGCTCTCGGTCTCGCCCGGACGGATCGCAAACCATACACTGATCGTCGAGGACCAACAGTATGACTTGGTTGCGGAAACGAACGCAAACGACGTTCGGATCCACATCGAGCGACGAACAATGACCGACATATTGCTATGAGTACGAACAACGTCGACGGTGGCGAAGAGGGGGAGATTTCCAGAGAAGAAGCCGAGGAGCTCATCGAGGAGATCGAGCGCCGACGGTCCTTGAAAGGACTTGCCGCCCTCGCCGTCGCCGCCATCGGGATCCTCTTTTCGCTGTTCCAGCTCATCTTGGCGGCCAAGAGCTTCACCTTCGAGATCCCGATCCTGGCACTGGAAAACGGGATGCCGGCCATCACCAGCTATCAGGTGTCACTCCAGCTCCTACAGGCGAACGCGATCCACGTCGCGTTCGCGCTCGTCCTGACGTTCCTGATGTTCCCGGCGAGTATGGGCGATGGGTTCGTCTCTCGGAACCTCGGGCGCGTCGTCGACGGCGTCACCGAATCGTTCAGCGAGGGCAACCCGGTCTCACGTGCCTTCGAGGGCGTACGGGGCGTCTTCCGCTGGGCGTTCCTCGATCCGAACCGGAGTCGCGTGACGCCGTTCGACGTCGTTAGTATGATCGCGGCGTTCCTCTCGGCGTTTTACTTCCTGACGGAGTTCTCCGAGATTCAGGACATGCGCGTCTTCGGCCTCGAATCGGGGCGCCCCGTCACTGAGATTTACACGTTCCTCGACCCGATTCTCGGTGCCGTCCCCTTCGTCAGCGAGTACTCCTATGCGATGATTCTCGGCGTCGTCGGCGTCCTGTTGGTGCTCGAAGCCACCCGCCGAACGCTCGGGCTCCCGCTGATGCTCATCGTCGCCTCGTTCATCGTCTACGCGCGGTGGGGCTATCTGATCAGCAGCGGCACGCCGTTCATCGGGCTGCTCGCGATCCCGGAGCTCACGTGGCCGGACATCGTCCAGAACCTCTGGTACAACACCGAAAACGGTGTCTTCGGGATTCCGGTCACCGTCTCGGTGAGCTTCATCTACATCTTCATCCTGTTCGGATCGTTCCTCGAAATGAGCGGCGCGGGTCAGTGGTTCATCGACCTCGCGTACGCCGCCACGGGCAAGCGGAAAGGCGGCCCGGCGAAGGCGAGCATCCTCGCGAGCGGATTTATGGGGACGATTTCGGGCTCCTCGATCGCGAACACGGTCACGACCGGCGCGTTCACGATCCCGCTGATGAAGCGCTCGGGGTACTCACCTGAATTCTCCGGAGCGGTCGAGTCCTCGGCGTCGTCCGGCGGACAGATCCTCCCACCCGTGATGGGGGCCGCCGCGTTCCTGATGGTCCAGTACACCGCGACGCCGTTCGCGGAGATCATCATCCTCGCGACGATCCCGGCGATCGTCTTCTTCTTCGGCGTCTGGGTGATGGTACATCTGAAGGCCGTCCAGGAAGGGATCGGTGGCCTCGAAGAAACCGTGTCGCTGGTCTCTCACCTGAAGTTCGGGTGGTTCTACCTCGTTCCGATCTTCCTCCTCCTGTACTACCTCATCATCGAGCGCCTGTCGGTCTCGCGCTCGGCGTGGTTCACGCTGGTCGCGCTGGTCGCGCTCGTGACGTTCATCGCGGCCTACAGTGAGAAGACGCGGGTCTCGCTGTTCGGGTCGCTCGCGGTGATCTTCGGAATCGAACTCGTGAGCCACATCGTGACCGGCGTCGCCGTCACCGGACTCCTGACCGGAGCGAGCGGAACGCCCCTCTCACCGGGTGCGGCGCTCGCCATCGTCGGCCCCCGAATCGGCTGGTACGCGATGCTCGCGGGCGTGCTGACGATGCTGTATCACACCGACGTCGAGTCGAAGTTCCTCGATCTCAATCCCACGATCCAAGAGAGTGCGGAGGTAGCCGGCGAGAAGACCGGCCGCGACCTCGGCGAGAATCAACTGTTCCGCGTCGGGACGTTCGTCGTGAAATCGATGGACGAGGGCGCGCGGACGGCCGTACCGGTGGTCATCGCAGTCGCCGCGGCCGGTATCATCCCCGGCGTCATCAGCGTCTCGGGGCTGGGTCCGAACCTCACCTCGCTGCTCCTCGCGCTGTCCGGCGGATCGATCGTGATTATGCTGCTCGTGACCGCCGTCGCGAGCATCATTCTCGGGATGGGGATGCCGACGACCGTCACGTACATTATCCTGATCTCGATGCTCGCGACGCCGCTGGTCGAGTTCGGTATCCCGCTGCTCGCCGCACACCTGTTCATCCTCTACTTCGGCGTCATCGCGGACATCACGCCGCCCGTCGCCGTTGCGGCCTACGCCGCGAGTGGGGTCGCCAAGTCCGATCCCTTCGAGACCGGCGTGAAGGCGTTCTCGCTGTCGCTGAACAAGGCGATCGTTCCCTTCGCGTTCGTGCTCGCACCCGGGGTCGTGCTGCTACGAGAGAAGGCGAACGCCGCGGAGTTGCCGATCCGTGAACAGTACCGCGTCGTCGGCTTCAGCGACCTCGCACAGCTGTCGTACTCCGTTCCGGAGATCCTGATCCCCGTGGTCGGCGTCTTCCTCGGCGTCGTCGCCCTCGGTGCGACTGTCATCGGCACGCTCTACGGTGACGTCAACCGCGGCGAGCGGACCGGCTTTGCGGTCAGTGCGCTCCTGCTTATGGCACCGCGACTGCTGTCGGCGGCGGTGTTCGACCTGCTCGGGTTCGCCGGCGTGACAGTGTCGGTCGACACGCTCGTGCTCGACCTGTCGATGCGGGCCGTCGGCTTCGTCATCTTCGTCGTCCTCGCGGCGAAGAACCGGCGCGAGTCGACGTCGGCCCGGGAGCCGAAAGAAGCGATGTCGGCGTAACCGTCGGCGGGGCGATATTGTCGCTTGCACACGACCGACAATATAAGATACACTCGGTTCGGAGTGAACCGATAGACACTATTGGCAGGCTGGAAACCACGGTGTAGCGGTCGGAGCGACCGGGAAGTAACACCGACGAAACCGGGGGACGGCTGCGAACGGAGAACTCACTAACAATGTCGATAACAGCAAAGGTACACATCGAACACGAACACCTCGCGCTCGTTCCGACGCTGGAGCGACTCGACGGCGTCAAGATCCGTGTGATTACGCAGGGGACGACCGATCCAGGGTCGACGTACTTTCCGTTTCTCATCGAATACGAAGACCCCGAAGAACTCGAAGCGGCACTCGAAGCCGACGTCACGGTCGAAGAATTCGAGCTGATCGATCGGACCAACGACACGGCGATCTACTACATCAAACACACGCCACAGACGCGCCTCATCAGCAGCATCGTGACCGAGGAGAACGGCTTTCTAGTGCACACAGAGACGAAAGACGGCGGATGGTTGGTCCACCTGCTCTTGCCCGATCGCGCCGCGCTCAACACGATCTGGGAGTACGCGATCGCGAACGACATCGCGCTCGACATCATCGAGATCTACAGCAACGAGGACGCCGGCGGCGAGTCCTCGTACGGACTCACCGACGAGCAGCGCGCGGCGCTCCAACTCGCGTTCGCGAAGGGCTACTTCAACGAACCGCGGGACATCTCGCTCAGCGAAGTTGCGGAGGAGATGGACCTCTCCTCGACGGCGATGAGCGGGCGACTCCGCCGCGGGATGCGAAACCTCATCGCCGCGACGATCGCCGAGCGGGATCGCGACTGACCGAGCGGAGCGACACTGACGACGGCGAGAATCGCGGCGGATCAGTCCTCGAGAACGGACACCGGATCACCGACGTTGAGTCGGCGCCCCCGATGGGAGTCGGGGACGCGGGCGATGAGCATCGACGTGAAGAAGTGTTCGAACGCGTCCGGATCGGCCCACTCGGGGAACGTCTCGCGCCGCTTCTCGATGAATTGC
Organism: Halobellus sp. Atlit-38R; assembly: GCF_003665925.1. Lineage (NCBI taxonomy): Archaea > Methanobacteriati > Methanobacteriota > Halobacteria > Halobacteriales > Haloferacaceae > Halobellus > Halobellus sp. Atlit-38R. The sequence continues at coordinate 31,565 of NZ_QXIJ01000020.1, read as the reverse complement.
TCGCGGAAGTTCGGCGTCGACGCGCCGGTGTCGGGGTCGCGACCGGGAACCACACATCGCCCGCAGGGCTTGACGCCCTCGAACCTGACGTCGCCGACCTCGAAGGCAGGCGCGTCGTCACCGACGAATCGATCCTCCCAGAACGCCGGAACGCCCGAGACTTCGACGTTCGCCCGGAGACGGCGACGCGCGCTCTCGACGGAGATGTCGTCGAACCACGACGCGAACTCCCGCAGCGTCGCGGTGCTGACGACTGACGGCCCCATCTCGCGGCGGTCGACGAAACCGAGAGAGACGTCTTGCCGGAGCGAGACATCGAGGTCCAGGAACTCCCCGAACCACGCCGCGGCGCGCTCGCGTTCCTGTGCGAGAACGAAGCGCTCCGTCTCACCCTCGGGCGTCTCGACGGCGAGCGCCCCCGACTCCGGGTCGAAGTCCGTCGCGAGCGCGTGCACTCGGTCGGTGCGTTTCGCGTTGACGACGTCGCCCACCGAATCGAAGAGTGCGAACTCGCGGTCGTGTTCGAGTGTGCCCCCATCGAGAACCGTCGCAGCGTCGACGTCGATTCCGTCGAGGCTCTTCACCGGATACACCCGGAGCCGTTCGAGTTGTGCCATTGCAGAAACGTGCGTCGGCAGCGCCATTACCGTATTCGGTTCGGCGCGGTTGCGTGTGCGGTCCTATAGTAGCAGTTGCAACTGATTGCGCATCCGATCGTACGACAGCGTCTGATCGGCTGCGTGAAGACTTGCAACTGCTACTATAGGCGGCCGGTTGCGAGTCAAGTCGGCAGGGAGGGCTACCGCTCGGTCCGATAGACCGGACGCAGTGCCGTCTCGTCTTTGTCGTAGCCGAGCCACACGCTGAGCGCGATCGCGACCAGAACGAGATACACCGGAAAGAGCAGCGCGAAGACGTACCCGAACGCGAAAATGTCCACCGAGCCTGTCCAGTATACCAACCCCGCAAACGCGAGGCCGACGAGTGCGCCAGCCGCGATCCCGAGCCGAAACGCGCGAGCGGCGTCCGGTCCGGGCGCGGGACGAGACGGATTCATAGGCCCGCTTCGAGGCCGAGGAAAATAAGCGATGCGCGGTATGGACTGGAATGCCATAGGCTGTTGGTAACTCCCGACTCCCTCGGTCGGAGGGGCGAGTATGGTAGTGTTTTCACATCTTCGTGCACGGTCGCACGACGGCGTGCGACCGGAGATATACTCAGTCTCGAACCTGCTATGATTGTACGAAATTGGCCATATATAACTATTGTTCCGATAGGAATCGGCGACAGCGTCTCGAACAAGAAAATCAACGGACTGTGACGGATTGAATCCGGATTAAACGAGTAAAAATCGGGGTCGGTATCGTCTGTTTATATACTCCAGCGGGCGGTTAGGATCGGACGCGATGTTCACAGATCGAGTTACCGCATCGGTGATGGCCGTACTGCTCGTGGCGTCCGCGCTCGGATCTGCCGCGGCAGTCGGGACTGTCGGTGCAGCCACGTCAAGCCAGAAGGCGTACGCCGGGACCAACGTCTCTTTCGACACGACGAGCAACGCGGTCGTCGACTACGCCGTCGACGGCGAAACCGTGATGCAGTCAGTGAAAGTCCAGTCGCAGAGTGAGACAGAAAGTAGTGGCAGCCTCTCGGCCGATGTCGAGTTGAGTGCCGCCTCCGACATCGCCGGCGCTGCCGTCTCTCTCGACGCGAAGAGCGAGACGAGCGCTTCGATGAGTACCGACAGCGGGGCGACGCTCCGCGCACACGACAACGAGCGTGGGGTGTTGACGGTGCGTGCCGGCGACGACAGCCAGTACGTAGCGGTCAATCTGTCCAGTTCCGCCGAGGCCGCGAGTCAGAGCAGTGAGAGGGTCGTCGTGACGACCGAAGACGGCACGGAAGGCGTCTTCCTCGTCGTCGGTGACGGCGAACTCACGGTGAACGAGCAGGGGAACGTCTCCGCGAGCCTCGAAGGAGACAGCAAACTCGCGTTCCGCTCGTATCCGGAGGGCCGCACCGAGGACGACGAACAGCAGGAACAACTGATCACCAGCGGCCAGGCGGCCGCCGAGGTGTACGTGATGCAGCAGAGCGAGTCGGGAAGTGAAGCCGTCGCCGACGTCGTGCAGTACGGCGACAACACGACCGTCGAAGTGACCCAGCAGAGTGAGGGGACGGTGCGAATGACCGCCGAACGCTCCGAGCACCAAGGCAAGGTCGTTATCACGTCGGTCTCCGAGGAGGTCGTCGACGCGACGAACGACGTGCAGGTGACTGTCGATGGCGAGGCCGCCGCACGGGCATCCTCTTACAGCGCGCTCCAGAGCGCGATCGACGGCGGCGACACCTCGAAGTTCCTCGTTCGCCAGCAGGCGAGCGCGGACGCCAGCGCGAGCGTCCTCGTCGCCGTGAATCACTTCTCCGAGCGGCAGATCACGATGACCGAAAGCGACACGACGAGCAGCGGAACGGCCGCGACGACGACCGAGACGGACAGCACGACCACAGCGAGCGAGACCACCGACGAGCAAACGGCAGCACAGACTGACGAATCGACGTCCAGTACGAGCAGCCCCGGGTTCGGTGTGACCGTCGCACTCGCCGCGCTGATCGGAGTTGCACTCTACGCTGCGCGCCAGTCCTGATACTGTCGGATAGAAGTCCGAACGAGTGAGCGCGCGCGAGCAGTGATCGAATGCCTCGAACGAGCGATCGGGGGGAACACGTTTCTTCTTCTGCCGCCGATATTCGAGTTACAGCGGCCGTCTACCGGTCGAAATATAGTGTGTTCTGGGTCGTGCAAGCGCGCCCGGAACGGGCCGATCATAGCGCCCGATATGTCCCGTGCTAAGCAGTGGCAGATAAAAGCACGGTACTATCAGGGTGATCTTTTATTGGGGTTTGATAACATCGTTTATTGGATGTCAGGGGACTACGAACACCCAAATCATCCGAGTATCGATCAATCCGACAGAACGCTCCCGCGGAACCTCCGACAGACCGGAGATCCGGGGATCCAGATGCTGGTCTCGACCCGCGTTCGAAAGTCCCCCTTCTTCGATAAGTCGTTCAACGAGGAAGGAGCGTGGCGGTGTTCGGTGTACAACCGAATCTATCACCCGCGCGGCCTCGTCGAGCCAGAAGACGGCGGTGCGATGGCCGAGTACGAAGCGCTGACCGAGAAGGTAACGCTGTGGGACGTCGCCGTCGAGCGGCAGATCCGCGTGAAAGGCCCGGACGCCGAGGAACTCACGAACTACCTCATCACGCGTGACGCCACCGAAATCGAGCCGATGAACGGCAAGTACGTCATCCTCTGCAACGAGGACGGCGGCATCCTCAACGACCCGATTCTGCTCCGCGTCGAAGAAGACGAGTTCTGGTTCTCTATCTCGGACTCGACGCTGATGCAGTGGATCCAGGGCGTCAACGTCGGGAAGAACTTCGACGTCGAAGTCGACGAGATCGACGTCGCCCCGATGCAGATCCAGGGCCCGCTCTCCGAAGACGTGATGGTCGAAGTCGTCGGCGAGGAAGTCTCTGAGATTCCGTACTACGGCCTGATGGAGGCCGAAATCAACGGTGCCTCGGTGCTCGTCAGCCAGACCGGCTTCTCCGGCGAGAAGGGCTTCGAGATCTACGTGCGCGATGCGATGGAGAACGCAGAGCGCGTGTGGGACCCGGTCCTCGAATCGGTCAAAGACCACGGCGGGATGCAGATCGCCCCCGGACACCACCGCCGCATCGCGGCCGGGATCCTCTCGTGGGGTCAGGACATGGACCACGAGACCTCGCCGTTCCAGGTCAACCTGGGCTATCAAGTGCCGGACGACAAGGAAGCCGACTACGTCGGCAAGGAAGAACTCGAACGCCAGAAGGAGCTCATCGAGGGCGGCGAGTACCCGTTCAACCTCAAGCTGGTCGGTCTGAAGATGGCCGGCGAGCCGATCCGCGATTACGCGCCGGACTTCTGGATCATCTCCGATCCGGAGACGGACGAGGAATGCGGCTACATGACCTCGCCGTGGTGGAACCCGGACCTCGAGACGAACATCGGTCTCGGATTCGTGCCCGCCGACAAGCTCGAAGACGCCGCGCAGGCGACGCTCGACGACGAGATCTACGAGAACGATCTCGACCTCGAGTTCCAGGTGCACCTGCCCGACGAGTACGCCGAAGAGGACGGCGAGCCGGTGTACGCGACGGTCGCAGAAGTGCCGTTCAAGGAATCGGTCAACCCGAGCGCCCGCGAGCAGGCGAAGCTGGGTGCAAAGCAGGAAGCCGAAGCGCAGGACAACTGAAGCAGTCAGCCCCCACTGTCTGAGCGTCTCCCGCCGGCGGCACTCGCACGCCGGTCACAGCGGACGAAGCAGTTTTTTTGTGGCCGATGCCCGTGAAGCCGGAGCGGCAGAAACTGGATCGATCACCCAGTGAGCGTGACCGGACGGTCCGCAGAGAGCATCACATCCTGTGCGATGCTGCCCAAGAGCGTCTTCTGGACGCCCGAGCGCTTCCGTCCGCCCATCACGATGCTGTCGGCTTCGCGTTCCTCGGCCGTTTCGAGGACCTTTCTCGCCACTTCGCCACCGATCGAGACTCGCTCGACGGACAGACCCTCCGCTTCGAGCGAATCAGCTGTTTCGACCGCCGCCTCGACGTCGTCGAACTCGTGCGGCGGCGCGCCCCGGTAGTCCTGGTGGGGGAAGACGTACAGCACCGTCGCCGTGACGTTCTCCGCGGCGTTCGGCAGCGCAGTGGCGTACTCGACCTGACGACGCGCCCGTTCCAGATTCCGATCGACGGGGAGCAGCACCTCGCGTGACCCGCCCTCGAACACCATTCCAGAGCCGGTGATCGTGACGGGTCGCTCCGTGGAGACGAAGACGTCGCGGACGGTACTCCCGAGGAGTACCTGTGCGACGCCGGAGCGCTTCCGCCCGCCCATCACGAGTTCGTCGCAGTCCAGCTCGTCTGCCACCCGGATGACCTCCTCGGAGACGCCGCCGTCACCGATGCGACGATCGACCGAGACACCACTGTCTTCGAGGTACTCGGCGGCGGCGACCGCCGAGTCTACCTCCTCGAAGTCTACCTCCTCAGCCGTATCGAGACGGCGCGGGGGGACCACGTACAGGACTGTCGCTTCGACGTCCGCTCCCGAATCAGGGAGGCTCGCGGCGTATTCCGCCTGATTGAGCGCCCGACTCTCGTCGTCGTCGACGGGAATGAGAACCTGATACATACCACATTATAATTAATGTATATTCCCGTATAAGTTGGTCGTTATTCTCAGTTGATAAGAACGGGGGTGTCCGCGAAGACGGGAGGTATTGACCAGAGCGGGCGATTTAGTCGTACAGCGGGTACTCGTCGGTCAGTTCGTCGACGCGCGCAGCGACCTCGGCGACCGTCTGCTCGTCGTTCGGGTCGTCGATGACGCGCGTGATGAGGTCTGCGACCTCCCGGCACGTCGATTCGGTAAAGCCGCGCGTCGTGACGCCTGGCGTCCCAATACGGATCCCGCTCGGGTTGAACGCCGAGCGCGTCTCGCCGGGGACCGTGTTCGCGTTCATCACGATCCCGGCCTCTTCGAGCGCCGACTCGACGTCCTTGCCGGGCGTGTCGGGGTGGGATGGCCGCAGGTCGACCAACACGAGGTGGTTGTCAGTGCCGCCCGAGACGAGGCTGAGTCCGTTCGCCTGCAACTGGTCGGCGAGCGCTTTGGCGTTCGTGACCGTCTGTTCGGCGTAGGCGTCGAACTCCTCGGAGAGCGCCTCGCCGAAGCCGACGGCCTTGCCCGCGATGTTGTGCATCAGGGGGCCGCCCTGAGCGCCGGGGAAGACCGCGTTGTCGATCGCGTCGGCGTGTTCCTCGCCGCACATAATGATCCCGCCGCGACCCGCGCGGATCGTCTTGTGCGTCGACCCCGTCACGAAGTCCGCGACGCCGACTGGCGACTCGTGGACGCCCGCTGCCACGAGGCCTGTGATGTGTGCGATGTCCGCGAGGTGGTACGCGTCGGTGTCGTCTGCGACTTCCTGCACGCGCTCGAAGTCGACCTCGCGGGGGTACGCGGAGTACCCGGAGACGATGATGTCGGGGTCGAACTCCTCGGCGATCTCGGCGAGGCCCTCGTAGTCGACGTAACCCGTCTCGGCGTCGACCTCGTACTGTTCGACCTCGTAGGTCTGCCCCGCGAAGTTCGCCGGGTGACCGTGCGAGAGGTGCCCGCCGTGTGTGAGGTCAAGCGAGAGGATCTTGTCGCCCGGCTCCAGCATCGCGAGGTACACGCCCATATTCGCCTGCGACCCCGAATGCGGTTGGACGTTGACGTGTTCTGCGCCCCACAGTTCCTTCGCTCGCTCGATCGCCAGGTTCTCGACCTCGTCGGCGTACTCACAGCCCGCGTAGTATCGCCCGCCCGGGTACCCCTCGGCGTAGTTGTTCGTCAACTCGGAGCTTTGGGCCTCCATTACGGCTTCGGAGGCGTGGTTCTCGCTCGCGATCATCGCTAACGTCTCGTTCTGTCTCGTGCGCTCGCCTTCGAGCGCCTCGGCGACGGCCGGATCGGCCGCCGCGACAGTCTCGTACGTCATACGGTATCGTCTGCGTCCTACCCGCGGATAACTCTGTCTTCTGACACAATATGATAGGAAAGCGATAGGCTGTGTCGGCGCGGTAAGCGCTACCGGACGCAGTGGGAGCGTTCGTGCACGTCACGGTCGCAGACGAGTCCAGTCAGATCCCACACGGAGTAGTCGTCAGCGCTCCGGCGACCCCGCGGGTGACTCCTATCTGGACCCCACCGTTTCCGAAGTAAGCAGCGGTTTCAACGCCCCTACGTTGCAGTTAGGAGATATCGGAGAGCACCGGACATCGTGGGCTGTCCCGGGGCGCCTCGTACCGAGGACGCTGGAACGAGAGCGCTACTGGAGTCGACCGCGACGCCACTTCTCGAGGTCGGGCGTCTGATTGAACGTGTAGATGTGGACGCCGCGGAACTTGTACTCCTCGTCACCGACGTACGGCGCGAGGCCGTCGATCAGTTCGTCGGGCTTGTAGACCCCGCGGGAGCCGACGAGCTGTTTGACGAATCCCACGATGCCGGTCGTCTTCCGGAGGAACTTCACCGAGTCGCCGACGCCGACCTTCCGCGAAATCTGCAGGAGTCGCTGATAGTTCATCACACCCGGGATCCCCACTTCGATGGGGAGGTCAATGCCGCGGGCCCGGATGCCCTCGGTCCACTCCAAGATTGCCTCGGGATCGTAACACAGCTGTGTCACGATGTACGTCGCGTACGGCGCTTTCTTCTCCATCGCCTCTGCGAGAGTCTCTTCGGAGAGGAAGTCGTGACCCTCCGGATAGCCCGTGATGCCGATCTCCTCGAAGTCGTAGGGGAGTTCATCGAGCGCGACCAGCAGTTCGTAGGCGGACTCGAATTCCCCGGGCTCTTCTTTGTCACCACCTGGGACGAAGATGTCCGTGATCCCCGCCTCGGTGAGCCGGCGCGCGATCTCTTCGAGTTGCTCGCGGTCCTCGACGTAGCGGGCGGCCACGTGCGGCACGACCTCGTAGCCCGCCGCGGCGGCCTCCTCGGAACGCTCGACCGTGCGCTCGATGCCCAACTGCGGCGACGTCGTGATCGCCACGCTCGCGCCGTTGGGTAGTTCTTCGATCTCGTCGTCGAAGCTGTCGAACGGCATCAGCTCGAATCGAGCCTCGCTCAACAGGTACTGCACTCCGTCCTCGGTGCCGCGCTGCGCTCCCAGGGACATACTTACTGTTTGATAGGGAGGAACGTACTTTTGTCTGTGGGTGACACTCATAGCCCATTTATAAGCAGCCGGTTACGGTAGGTTGCACGTCTTCACGCAGTCGATCGCACGACAGCGTGCGGTGGGCTGTGCAATCAGTCGCAACCGCGAGGACAGTCACGCGGCGTCAGGCGTGCACTGTCGGATCCGCGCGGCCACGTCGTCGAAGGAGACGCGTCGCTCGGGGGCGTCCGAGACGCGCCGGAGCACCAGGTCGAGAACGTTGAGCTGGCGGAGCAGTTGGCGCGTGCGGCCGTGTTCGAGGCCGAGTTCGCGCTGGACTTCGTGAACTGTCCGAGCGTCGACGACGGCGTCGACGACGTCGTGCAGGGTGAGTTCCTCGGGGAGGCCGATACCATCGGCGACGAGCTGGTCGTCCGGGAGCGATTCCGCCTCGGCGTCGCTCTGGGACCTGTCGCTCACGGACGGCCCGGCGTCGGGCGGAGCGCCCGCACCGTCGTCAGATCCCACGCCGGAAGGCGAGGCCTCCGCAGTCGATGCGGACGCGTCGGCAGTGTCGTCGTCGGGTGTCGAGTCGCCGGACGATTCGTCGTCCAGCGTCGCGCCGGAGTGCGACGCCGTCGACGAGTGACGGTTCGACCCCGTCGTCTCGTAGGACGTCGGCGAGTGGACCTCGGCTTCGATCATATACCGGCGGACGGTCTCGGCGGAGACGTCCATCTCGATGCGCTCGCTCATCTCCGCGAACGTCTCGCAGACGTCGTAGAGACAACGCAGGTACTCGACATCCTCGTACGGCGGGACCGAGTCGTCGCGGGCGGCCGTCAGCGCCGACGCAGCGTCGTCTGCGGCGTCAGGTCCGTCATCACTCGTGGCAGCGTCGCGTTCTTCTTCGCCCACGGTGGCGGTCTGTTCCCCGTTCGTCGGGAGAGCGGAATCGACCGGCGCAGAATCGGTCGCGGTCGCGGTCGTCGGTTCGGTTTCGCCCGACGAACGGTCGGATCCCGCCGCGAGAAGCGTGTCGGAGTTCGGCCCGCTCGCGGCTGCTGCGGGCACACCGCCGAAGACCGTCGTCGCGCGGTCTGCCGTCGTGTCACGGTCGGTCGTCGTTCGGTCCGAGCGTCCCTCCGACAGCGACCTCCCGGCCGCCCCCGACGCATCCGCTGTACGCGATGAATCGGCAGTCTCGGCCGTATTTGTGGTCGATGCGTGGGCAGTGGTAGACCGCTCGTCCGTCGCGGCTGTGTGCTCGGAGGCGGCGTCGGTCACGTCCGATCCAATGACGACGTCGAGCGTGACCAGTACCGCGCCGTCGTCGAGACGAGCATCGGTCGGACAGGTAGAGACGGTCAACTCGTCGGCGCAGCCGTCCGTCAACTGGTCGCCAGAGGAGTCCGAGAGCGTCGTCAGATCGAAGGAAACGCAGAGACCGTCGCCGTCCGTCGAGGCCGAGATGGGTTCGAGTGACGAGCTTCCCGACGCGCCACAGAGCGGTACCGAAACGTCGACTGTGGCGCGCAGTGTCTCGTCCTCGTCTCCCCCCGCGGCCGCTTCGGCCCGGCGAACGGATCGGCCCTCCGAGCCGAGCTGTTCGATCACACACGAGAGGGCGTCAAACGAGAAGTGGGGCTGCATCGCCATATCACTGATAGTATCTAACACATTGTGATTGGTTAACGGTGTGTGCGGAATGCTGAGGGCATTCAAATATCAGGACAGCGTCGCGATGCTCGCGATGCGCTCGCCCGCGACGACGACCCCGCCGCGCGCCACAGAGTAGATGACGCCGGAGGCACTCGCAGTGACCGTAGCAAGCCGTTCGAACGACGAGGGATCGAAGACGGCACCGAGTTCGTCGCCGGCCTCGACCACGTCGCCGACCCCGAGGTCCGCCCGGAGTTCGAAGAGGCCAGAGTCGTCGGCGACGACTCGCGGGGCGTCGTCGCGGAGGCGGCGCTGTTCGGCGGCCGGTTCGGCGGCGTCGTCCACGACGTCGAGTTCGCAGAGGACGTTCCAGACGCCGTCGACGCCCGCCTCGACGGCTGACCGCCGGACCGTCCGGCTGTTCGATAGCTCCGCCGTGATCGCTGGCACGCCGGCTCGTGCCGCGGCGAGGCGGAACTTCCCGGTGAAGTCGTCGGCTTCGTCGATCGGATCGTCGTCGGCGAGGAGGAACTCGGTGCCGAACGCTTCCGCGAGTGTCTCGGCCGTCGGGTCCGACTGCCGGAAGCGGACGTGTTCGAGCATCTCGGGCGTCCCGGTGTGGAGGTCGATCGCGACGTCGGCGGCCTCGACGAGCGGCCAGACGCCCGCGACCAGCCGTTCTTGAAAGCTGCCGTCGGCGTCGCCGGGCCAGATGCGGTTGAAGTTCGAGTTCAGCGCGTCGTACGCCTCGGGCGTCAGATACGAGCGATGGTCGAACGCGATCGGGTTGACGACCGGGACGGCGACGACCGACCCCGCGAGATCGGCGTCCGCGAGGCGGCTATGCAGGCGACGGAGCGCTGCGGGGCCGTTGAGTTCGATGCCGTGCTGGGCCGCCTGGACGAAGACCGTCGGGCCGTCGCCGCCGCTGTAGCGGTGAACGGTCACGGAGATGTCGCGGCCGGAGGGGAAGTGACCGAGCCGCCGGTCGGTCGTCGTGTGTGTCACGGGCTCGTAGTCCATACGCGGTGGCCACGTCGCCGGGACAAAAATCCCGGGTTCGGCGCAGGTCGGCGGCGGGGGAAACAGTGCGTTGGGTCGCGGACGAGAAATCAGCAGATCGGGGGCGAGAAATCGACGAGCTGGCTCACGGTCGACACGAACGAGCCGTACGTTTATCCCACCCCTGGGCGACCGTTCGGATATGCATCTGGAGACCGAGACGTGGACCGACGTAGCGGACGCCGAGACGGATCTCGCGCTGCTCCCCGTCGGCAGCACCGAACAACACGGGCCACACGCGCCGCTCGGTACCGACACCCTCGACGCCGAGGCCGTCGCCGACGCGGCCGCCGAGCAGTACGACGATCCGGTCGTCGTCGCGCCCGCGATCCCGGTCGGAATCGCCGAGGAACACCGCGAGTTTTCCGGGACGCTCTGGACGACGGAGTCGACGTTCCGATCGTACGTCCGCGACGTCGTCGGGAGCCTCGCGTCCCACGGCTGGGACCGCGTCGTCGTCGTCAACGGCCACGGTGGGAATATCGCAGCCCTCCGAGAGGTCACGGCCCGGATCGTCCGTCACGACGACGCGTACGCCGTCCCGTTCACGTGGTTCGACGAAGTCGACGAGCACACCTCCGAGATGGGCCACGCCGGGCCGCTCGAAACCTCGCTGCTCCGACACGCGAACCCCGAGACCGTCCACGAGGACCGCCTCGAAGCGGCCGCAGACGGCGGCAGCGACCGCTGGGGCGACTGGCAGGGTCGCGTCAACCTCGCGGTCGACTCCCACGAGTTCACCGAGAACGGCGTCGTCGGCGACCCCCGCGAGTCGAGCGCGGACCTCGGTGAGGAACTGCTGGACCTGTCGGCGACAGCGCTCTGTGAACTCCTCGACGCCGTCCGCGAACGCGACCCGCGACCCCGGACCGACGGGTAGAGCATAACGTGTAACATCCGAGTTATGTTGAGGCAGGACCGTTCGGACGAACGACGTGTCGTGAGCGGAAATCGACGCGGGCGACACCTATATGTGCGGCACACAGTCACCTCCGGACGAGAATGGATTCGACAGACAGCGTGCCGAATCAGGCCGGGACAGTCATCGTCGGAGCCGGAATCGTCGGCTGCAACCTCGCGTACCAGCTGACGGCGCTCGGCCGGGACGACGTCGTCGTCGTCGATCAGGGACCGATGCCGACCACCGGCGGGTCCTCGACGCACGCGCCCGGGATTATGTTCCAGACGGCCGAACCGAAGGAGCTCTCGCAGTTCGCCGACTACAGCCGCCGGGTCTACTCCGATCTCGAAGGCGCGGACGGCCAGCAGGCGTACAACGAAGTCGGCGGCATCGAGGTCGCCCGCACCGAAGAGCGGATGCAGTTCCTCCAGCGCCGCGTCGAGCACGCGAAGGCGTGGGGGATCGACGAACCCCAGTTGCTCTCGCCCGAGGAGGTCACAGCGCACCTTCCGCTCGTGAACGACGACGAGATCCTCGGCGGCTACTACTCCCCGACAGACGGGCAGGTGTCCGGCGTCGTCGCCTGCGACGCGCTCGCCCGGGAGGCGATGGATCGCGGCGCGCAGTTCGTCCCCCACACGCGGACCGAGGATATCGACACAGCAGACGGCGAGGTGCGGGCCGTCGTCACCGAGAACGGCACAATCGAGTGCGAGGAAGTCGTCATCGCGACCAACATCTGGGCACGACAGCTCGGTGAGAAGCTCGGCGTCCACCTCCCGGTCGCGCCGGTCGAACACCAGTACACGGTGACCGAGTCGCTGGAGGAACTCGCAGATAGCGCAGTCGACATCACCGATCATCCGCTGTTCGAGAACTACGAGAACGTCTCCGGCGAGAAGGCGAAGCGGCTCCTCGTGGGGCCGGACCGGCCGATCCTGCGCGATCAGGACAACGCGATGTACTTCCGGAACCACGGCGACGCCTACGGGATCGGCTCGTACAACCACGAGTCGATCGTGCCGGATCCGCAGGAACTCGGCGGCAACGATCCCGACGGCGAGCAGGGCTCGGTCCACGAGTTCACCGACTACCATATGAACAACGCGACGCACCCGGACCGCCCGGACAAAGCGCCGCGGCAGGCCAGCGACGAACTCCTCCCCGCCACCGAGGGCAAAGAACTGGAGTTCAAATACAACGGGATGTTCTCGGAGTCGCCGAACGGGCTTCCGATTCTCGGCCCCGTCGAGAAGTACGACGGCCTCTGGAGCGCGACGGCAATCTGGGTCACGCACGCCGGCGGCGCGGCCAAGGCACTCGCAGAGTGGATGGAGAACGGCGTGCCCCGACTCGACGGCGAGCCGATGGATCTGGCACACTGCGACGTCAACCGTTTCGACGAGCACGAGGGCAGTTGGGACTTCACCCGGGACATCGGCGGCGAAGAGTACCGCATCGTCTACAACATAATGCACCCCAAATGGGTGTGGACCGAGCACCAGCGGGACATCCGGCGGACGCCGATGTATCACTCCCACAAGGAGCGCGACGCCGAACTGTGGGCCGAAGCCGGCTGGGAGGAGCCACAGTGGTTCGACTCGAACGCCGATCTGCTGGCGGAGTACGGCGAGCAGATCCCCGAGCGCGACGAGTGGACCGGTAAGTACTGGTCGCCGATCGAGGGTGCGGAAGCGCTGAACGTCCGCGAGAACGTCGGCCTCCACGATATGACCTCCTTCAACAAGATGGAGGTCGTCGGCGAGGACGCCGGCGAGTTCGTCCAGTACCTCTGTACGAACGATATGGACATCGACGTCGGCGACGTGAAGTACACGCTGATGTGCAACGAGGCGGGCGGCGTCCGCGCCGACATCACGGTCACCCGGACCGACGAGGACCGTTATCTCCTCTTGACGACCGGCCGCGAGGTCGGGAACAACCACGTCGCGTGGGTCCGCGAGCAGTCGCCCGAGAGCGTCGTCGTCAACGACGTCACCTCCAGTTACGCGGCGATGGTCTGTACCGGGCCGAACGCGCGGAAGGTGCTCTCGAAGGTCACAGACGTCGACCTCTCCGACGACGCCTTCCCGTTCTTCACGAGCCAGGAGTTCTTCGTGAAGAACGTGCCCGTGACGGCGCTGCGCGTCTCCTACGCCGGCGAGCTCGGCTGGGAGTTCTACACGCCCTCGGAGTACGGCGAACGGCTCTGGGAGATCCTGCTCGATGCGGGCGAAGAGTACGGGATCCGACCGTACGGAAACGGTGCGCTCGACGCGCTCCGCATCGAGAAGGGCTTCCGCCTGTGGGGTCACGACCTGCACACCGAACACAACCCCTACGAGGCCGGTCTCGGTTGGGCCGTCGACCTCGACACCGACTTCATCGGGAAGGAGGCCGTCGCTGCGGCCGCCGAAGGCGAGAACATCGACCACGAGGTGGCCTGCCTGACGCTCGACGACGAGGACGAGACGATCCTGCCGCATCGCCCGGTGTTCGCGCCCGGTGAGGACGAGACGCTCGGGTACGTCCACAGCGCCGAGTACGGCTACGCCGTCGGCGCGTGCGTCGCCTATACGTACCTCCCGCCGGAGTACGCCGAGCCCGGAACAGACGTCGAGATTCTCTACGAGGGCGACCGCTACGAGGCGACGGTCCGCGAGGAGCCGCTGCTGTAAGCGCGCTCGCTTCCCCGCCTTCCCGCTCGCTTCCACGCATACGCTGACGCATTTTATCGCTCATCGACTAGAGCTGCCGCTCCCCGTCGTATCGGTGGGCTGTCACGCTGTGGTTCGCGCCCACGCGCTAGTTTCTGGTCGAGTATCGAATCCAATGCCTCCGAAATCGGTGTTTTAAGCCGTTCTCCGCCGCCTTTCGGCAAGTTCGGAATCTGAGCCACCGTTGTCTTTATAATCGTGACAGAGTCACCCTCGGACGAGAACTATGAGCACAGAGTTTCCATCGAACGCAGAGACCGTCGTGATCGGGGCTGGGGCGGTCGGCTGCAGTGTCGCCTATCATTTGAGCGAGTTGGGTGCCGAAGACGTCGTCGTCGTCGACCAGGGACCGCTGCCCGTCACCGGCGGCTCGTCGGTGCACGCGCCCGGGATTATGTTCCAGACGTCGCCCTCGAAGATCCAGACGAAGGCGGCGTACTACACGAGCCGGCTCCTCTCTGACGCCGGCGTCTACAACGAGGTCGGCGGGATCGAACTCGCCCGCAGCGAAGAGCGGATGGACTTCCTGCAGCGCCGCGTCGAGTGGGCGACCTCCTACGGTCTCCCCGAGCCGGAACTGCTCACGCCCGAGGAGGTCACAGAGCACTTCCCGCTCGTAGACGAAGACGAGATTCTCGGCGGCTACTACTCTCCGACTGACGGCCGCGTCGACGGGATCTCGGCGCTACAGTGGTATATGGAGCACTCCGACGCGGACTTCTACGGAAACACCGAAGTGACGGATCTCGACGTCGCGGGCGGCGAGGTCAGTGCGGTCGAGACCGATCGCGGCACGATCGAATGCGAGCGCTGCGTGATGGCGACGAACAACTGGGGCTATCAGACGGCGCAGATGGCCGACCTCGACATCCCGATCGCGCCGGTCGAACACCAGTACGTCGTCACCGAGGAGATGGAAGAACTCGGCGGTGTCGACTCGGGCGTCGGCAAGAACACCGAGGGGCTCGACGTGCCCGGGAACCGCGACATTCAGGAGTACATGAGCGAGGCCCCGCACCGACCCGTGGGTCGCGACCAGGACAACTCGCTGTACTTCCGGACGCACGGAAGCTCGATCGGGATGGGGTCGTACAACCACGAGGCGCTCTCGGTCGACCCCGACGCGATGGGGAAGAACACCGAGGACCAGCAGTCGTCGGTCCGCGGCTTCACGATGGAGCACTGGGAGCAGCCGACGCATCCCGACCGCGAGAAGTCTCCGAAGCAGGCCTTCGACGAACTACTGCCGGCGACGGCCGATAAGGAGTACGAGATGACCGAGAACGGCATCTTCGTGTTCACACCCGACGGGATGCCCGCGGTCGGGCCGACGGCGAGCGTCGACGGCCTCTGGAGCGCGCTCGCGATCTGGTGGACGCACTCCGGCGGCTACGGGCGGATCGTCGCCGAGTGGATGGAGAACGGCGTCCCCCGCCTCCCCTCCGGGCCGGTCGACACCGGCGGCGTCCACGTCCGGCGCTTCGAGCCGCACGCCGGCGAGAAAGACTACTTCGTCGATAAGGGAGCAAAGCGCTACGAGCAGGTCTACAGCATCGTCGAGCCGCGCTGGCAGCCCGACGACCACCGCCCGCTGCGGACGAGTCCGTTCTATCACCAGCAGACGGAACTGGGCGCGGAGTTCTACCAGTCCGGCGGCTGGGAGTCCGCGCAGTGGTACGAGCACAACGCCGACCTCGTCGAGGAGTACGAAGAGCGGCTCCCCGACCAAGACGGCTGGCAGGGCGTCAACCGCTCGAAGATCGAAGGGGCCGAGCACCTCCACACCCGCGACGCGGTGTCGATGTTCGATATGACTTCCTTCAGCAGCATCGTCGTCGAGGGCGCGGACGCGGGCGACTTCCTCCAGCGGATGTGTAGCAACGACGTCGACGTCGACGTCGGCGACGTACGGTATTCGCTGCTGTTGAACGAGGGCGGCGGCATCCTCGCGGACGTGACGGTCGTCGGCCTCGACGACGATCGGTATATGGTCACCACCGGCGGCGGCAACTCCCCGGGCATCCACGGCGGCTGGCTGAAGGAACGCGCCCCCGAGACGGTCTCGGTGAACATCGAGGAAGGTGCGAAAAGCACGATCGGGCTGTGGGGACCGAAGTCCCGACTCCTGCTCCAGCGCGTCACCGACGCCGACGTCTCCAACGGCGGCTTCCCGTACTTCAGCGCGAAGCAGATCTACGTCGGTGAGGTGCCCGTGGTCGCGCTGCGCGTCTCCTACGTGGGCGAACTCGGCTGGGAGCTGTGGGCGCCCACCGAGTACGGCCAGCGCCTCTGGCAGACCCTCTGGGAGGCCGGCCAGGACCTCGACGTGCGGCCGATGGGCGGCGGCGCGCTCGAATCGATGCGCTTGGAGAAGGGCTATCGACTCTGGGGAACCGACATCGACACCGATGCGAACCCCTACGAGGCCGGCCTCTCGTTCGCCGTCGACCTCGACACCGACTTCGTCGGGAAGGAAGCGCTCGAAGCCGCGAAGGCCGAGGGCATCGACAACGAGATCACGCCGATCACGCTCGACGACTCGACGGACGTCCTGCTGAGCGGTCGACCGGTCCTCGTCGACGGCGAGGCCGTCGGATACGTGCAGGCGGCCGACTTCGGCTACACCATCGGCGAGTCGATCGCGTACACGTACCTCCCGACGGAGTACACCGACGCCGGCACCGCCGTCCAAGTGGAGTGCGAAGGCGAGGTGTACGACGCGACCGTCCGGGACGAACCGCTGTTCGACGCCGGTCGCGACAAGATCATCAGATAAGAAGCGAGAAACGAGCGAACACACCTCCCGAAGCGGCCAGGATGGCCGCGCGGGAGCGAACCACCGATCCAAAACAGACGATGACTGAGACAGAGACGAACTCCGAGTCCGAACCCGACGAACTGCCCGTGCAATATGTGGACATTGAACGTGCGCGCGAGCGCCTCGACGACGACACCGTCGTCAAACAGACGCCAGTCGAGGTGAGCACGTCGCTCGGCAACCTCGTCGACGCGGAGGTGCACCTGAAGATGGAGCACCTCCAGTGGACGGGATCGTTCAAGACCCGCGGCGCGTACAACAAGATCAGCCAGGACGTCGCAAACGGCGTCACGGAGTTCATCGCCGCCAGCGCCGGCAACCACGCCCAGGGCGTCGCGCTCGCGGCGACGAAGTGCGGCGCGGATTCGACGATCTATATGCCGGTCGACGCGCCGCAGGCGAAGGTCGACGCGACGCGGAGCTACGGCGCGACCGTCGAGTTGGTGGGCAAGGACTTCCAAGAGACGATGGCGCACGCCCAGGCCGCCGTCGAGGACAGCGACGCGGAGTTCGTCCACGCCTACGACGACACCGACATCATCGCCGGGCAAGGCACGCTCGGAACCGAGATGTATCACGACTGCCCGGACGTCGACACGGTCATCGTTCCGATCGGCGGCGGCGGACTGATCAGCGGCGTCTCGACTGCGATGAAGCATCTCTCGCCGGAGACGCGTGTCGTCGGCGTGCAAGCGACCGGCGCGGAGACAGTCCACGAGAGCCTCGACAAGGGCATCCCGGTCACGCTAGACGAGGTCGACACCATCGCGGACGGCATCGCGACCGGCGGCATCTCCGAGACGACGCTGCGGATCATCCAGGAGAACGTCGACGAGGTCGTGACCGTCACCGACACCGAGATCGCACAGGCGATCTTGTTCCTGATGGAGCGGGCGAAGCAGGTCGTCGAGGGCGCGGGCGCGGCCTCCGTCGCCGCGCTGCTGAGTGACGACCTCGACGTCACCGACGAGACGGTGATGCCGCTGCTCTGCGGTGGCAATCTCGACATGACGCAACTCCAGACCGTCCTCGTCCACGCGCTGACCCAGCGGAAGCAGCGCATCCGCCTCCGGGTCAGGATCGACGACCGCCCCGGAAAGATGGAGGACCTCTCCGGGATCATCGCCGACCAGGGCGCGAACATCCACGACGTGCGACACGACCGTTCCGTCGAGGACCTGGAAGTGGGCGAGGCGTACCTCGTGTTCACCGTGGAAACGAGCGGTGCGGAGCACGCCGCATCGATCGTCGACGCGATCGAAGCCGAGGAGTACAGCGTCGATGACGTGACCCGCGCGACCGCATAAGGGACTGAGGCGGGTCTCTGACGGTCATCGTACCAGTTCCACGGTTCTCGCCGAACGAGATGGCGAGAAATGATGCGGACGGCCGATAATCCCAATCAGTCGTCACCGAGCGCCGCGCCGCTCGTTGCGCCTGCGGAGGCGCCCACCGTCCCCTCGTTCGCGGCGACCCAGCGCAGGAGCAGAAACGCGAAGACGTACTTCGCGAGGATGTCGAGCGCCGAGTAGCCCCAGGAGGTCAGGCCGACCGACTGGACGAGCGCGAACCCTTCGACGCCGACGGCCCAGATGATCGGGTAGCCGAGCCACAGCACGACTGTCAGCACCCGGAGCGTGCCGAAAATCTCGTCCGTCCCCGCCGCTGCGGCGTCGGCGGGCCACTCGACTAACAGCGCGTAGAGGACCACTACGAAGAACGCGCAACTGACGAGGTAGAACAGCCACCGGAACAGGTACGAGGAGGTGACGAGCGCCGCGGCCAGCCCCGTCACGCACATCGCAATGTCGGCGGCGATGACCGTGAACAGGCTCCCCCTGTCGACGTCGGCGAGCAGTCCGAGCGCGAGGAGGATCATCGGCGTCGAGAGCGCCCACGTGAGGTAGCGGCCCCACTGACTCATTACCTCCTCGCCGGCCAGCGCGTGCCCGGCCGGCATCTCGATGAAGCCGACGGTGAGCCCAGAGAGGAGCCCGAGGTAACTCGACAGCGACACGAGCGGGATCATCAGGGTGGCCCCCCAGATGAGCCGCGCCCGACCGTCCGAGACGTTCCGTCCCATATACACGAACAACAGGATGGAGAGTCCGGCCAGCGCGACGTTCAACCACAGCGACGAACTCAACAGGACGTCACTCTGGATCTGGGAGAACGCGTCCGCCTGTGTCGCTTGAAGCACTCCGATCCGTAAGCTGTCGATGGCTGTCGGTGACATACGAAGTCCACCAGGAGGGGAGAGCGTAAATAAATAATTGGCATACAAACAGTTTATGGCCAAATTATTGTGGGGTTGTCCGTATATGCTGTATCTAACCGTCGAGTCGGCCAAAGAGATTATATCTCAAGAGTCAGAGGCCGAGGGAACAGGAAGAGAGCGCGGCGTCAGTCGGCGTGCCCGCGGCTCTCCAGTTCCTCGCTCATCGCCGGGGCGACCTCGTGGAGGTCGGCGACGACGGCCCAGTCGGCCTTCTGGATGATGGCCGCCTCGGGGTCGGTGTTGATCGCGAGGATGTTCTCAGCGCCCTTACAGCCGACCATATGCTGGACGGCGCCACTGATGCCGGCCGCGATGTAGATCTCGGGCGCGATCTTGTTCCCCGTCTGGCCGATCTGGTCGTCGTGGGGACGCCAGCCCTCGTTGACGGCCGCGCGGGAAGATCCGAGCGCGGCGTTTGGAATCTTCTCGACCAGGTCTTCCAGTTCCGAGAAGTCACCGTCGGTTCCGCGACCGCCGCCGACGACCACGCGGGCCTCCGCGAGCGGGACCCCCTCGATGTCCGATTCTTCGACGCGCGTGAGTTGGACGCGGAGGTCCCCGTCGTCGAGTTCCGGCGTGAACGCGCTCACGTCCGCCGGGTCGCCGCCGCTCTCGCTGGCGGAGATCTCGTTGGGCGCGACCGTGAGCAGGTTCGTATCGGCGGAGAGTCGGGCGTGCTCGATGAGCGTGCCCCCCCAGCGCTGCCGGGTGAGCTCGTAGTCGTCGCCGACCTCGACGTCCGTGACTTCGGCAGCCATCGTCACGTCGAGTTTCGAGGCGGCGTGCGAGAGCGTCTCCGCGCCGCGGTCCGTCCCGGGCGCGATGATCGCTTCGGTGCCCGTCTCCTCGGCACACTGGACGACCGCACGGCCGTATGCCTCCGGCGCGTAGTCGTCGAGATCCGCGTGGTCGACGGTGTTGAGCACCGCGACGCCGTACGCGCCGACCGTCTCGGCGATGCCGTCGGCTTCGGGACCGAACGCGATGGCTTCGAGCGATTCGCCGGCCTGTTCTGCGACGTCGCGGGCGAGCGTCAGCGTCTCCAGAGAGGTGTCGTCGACTTCGCCGTTGTCGTGTTCGACGAGTGCGAGTACCATCGTCAGAGCACCTCCAGGTCTTCGAGCACGTCGACGGCGTCGTCGGCCGCGTCGGGGCTCTCGCCGAGGACCTCGGCGGGACTGTCGTCGGACTCGGGCACTTCGAGTTCGAGGAGTTCGAGGCCCTCGTCGTACGCTGCGGGTTCGTCGTGTTCGACGGACGCTTTCCGGGCCTGCATCTTCGCGCGCATCGACGGGTAGCGCGGTTCGTTCAGGCCTTCCTTGACCGTGACGACGGCGGGGAGGTCGACCTCGTAGACCTCGGACCCGCCGGGAATCTCGCGTCGCGCAGTCACCGTGCCGTCCGTAACGTCGAGATCTTTGATACCGGTGACGCAGGGCAGACCCAGTTGCTCGGCGACGCGGACGCCGACCTGGTGGTTCGCCGTGTCGGCGGATTCGTTACCGAACAGCAGGAGATCGAAGTCGGCGTCGCTGGCCGCATCGGCGATCGCCTTCGCCGTCCCAGCGGGACCGCGATCCTCGTCGCTTTCCAGCAGGATGCCGTCGTCGGCACCCATCGCGATGGCCGAGCGGAGTTGCTCGGTCGCGTCTTCCTCACCGAGCGTGAGCACGGTCACGTTGCCGCCGTGCTCTTCGACCAACTGGACGCCCTCCTCGACCGCACACTCCTCGTGCGGGCTGAAGGTGAAGCCCAGCGAACTGGTGTCGATGTCCAGTTTGTCCTCCGTCAGTACGATCTTCGCGCCCGTTTCCGGAACGCGCTTGATTGCGGTGAGTACTTCCATAATCAGTATTCGTTGCGGAACAGCCGATCGTTGTTCGGGTCGAAGACGCCGCCGTTGCCGGCGACCTCGACTTCGACCGGGTACTGCTGGCCGAAGTACTCGACCTGCAGTTCCTCGCCCTCGGTGGCGTACTCCTGCGGCAGGTAGGCCATCAGGAGGTGCTTGCCGACCGAGGGGCCGGTACCGGCCGAGGTGACGTACGAGCGGCGGCCCTCGTCGTCGATGAGGACGTTTCCGTCTTGGTCGAGAACCGGCTCACCGCCCGTCATAAACCGCCGCTCGCCGCCGTCGGGAGCGTGATCCGTGACCGAGAGGGTACACAGCGTCGCGCTGTTCTCCTCTTCGATGCCCTCGGCGTAGGCCTCTTTGCCGATGAAGTCGGCGTCCTTGACGCCGTGGAGCGTCAGGCCCGCTTCCGCGGGGTTGTAGTCGATTTCGAGTTCGGCGCCCATCAGGCGGTAGCTCTTCTCCATCCGGCCGGTCTCGCCGTAGACACCCGTCCCGACGGGGCGGATGTCGTACTCCTGGCCGGCCTCGTAGATGGTGTCCCAGAGCCGCTGGCCCTGGTCCATCGGGGCGTAGATCTCCCACCCGAACTCGCCGACGTAGGAGATGCGGAACGCCTTGGCGTCGACCGCGCCGATGGTGACGTCTTTCATCTCGGCGAAGTCGAAGCTGTCGGCGGTCATCTCTTCTTCGGCGATCGAGTTCATCAGTTCCTCGGCGTCCGGACCCCACACGCCCAGCGTGCAGAGCTCCGAGGAGCGACCGATGAGTTCGCTGTCGCCTTCGAGGTGGTCACTGAACCACGTCTTGTCCTGGCCGGCGTGAGCACCGCCGGTGATGACGCGGTAGTGGTTCTCGCCGAGGCGAGCGACCGTCAGGTCCGAGACGAAGCCGCCGTTCGGCGCGAGGACCGCGGTGTACACAGAGCTGTCGACGTCGAGATCCATCGGCGCGACGCAGATCCGCTCCATGTTCTCCTCGGCGTCGCTGCCGATGATGTCGAAGATACCGAAGCCGGTGTCACCGATCATCCCCACGTTGTCGCGCAGATGGAGGTGCTCGCCGAGCATAATCTCGGACCACCAGCGGTTGTCCCACTCGTTGGGGCGGCGAAGCCCCTCGATCTCGTCTTCGTACTTCTCGACGAGGTCGGCGTTCGATTCGAACCACCGCGGACGTTCCCAGCCACCGGCCTCGAAGAACTCGGCGTCGAGTTCCTGCTGACGGTGGTAGAACGCACTCGTCCGGAGCGGCCGGACCGACTGCCACTGCTCGCGCGGGTGGACGATGCCGTAGATCTTCTGGTAGCCCTCGTAGCCGCGGCTCTTGACGAACTCCTCGGTCTCGCCGTACTCGTCGAAGCGGGCGACGTGGTCGTGGGCGACGATGTCGATGTCGGGGTGACCCTTGGTCATCCACTTCGAAACCTCGCGAGCGATTGCCGGCGCTTCCTTGATCCAGATCGCGGCACAGGACCAGAGGCCGTCGACCTCGGGGATCGGGCCGAGAAGCGGGTGGCCGTCGGGCGTGACCGACAGCAGACCGTCGATAGAGTGACGGATCCCGGCGTCGGGGTCGTCGAGGACGTCGGGGATGATTTCCAGCGCGTGCTGCATCGAGTCCTCGAAGGCGTCCTCGGTGAGCGGCGGCTGCGTCGGCGACAGCGGCGATTCCTCGATCGAGGGGACGTCGTCGACGTCCCAGAGGATGGGTCGGTGCTCGTAGGAACCGACCTCCATATCGTTGCCGTGCTGGCGCTCGTACATCTGGGTGTCCATATCCCGGATGACGGGGTAGTTGATCTCACCCTCGCCGTCCTCGAAGCGATCGATCGGCCCGACGGAGACCATCTGGTGGACGGCCGGTGACAGCGGGATGTCGACGCCGGCCATATCGGCAATCTTCGGGCTCCAGAGGCCCGCGGCGATGATGACCTCGTCGGCCTGCACGGTGCCTTTGTCAGTCTCGACGGCCTGGATCTCGCCGTTTTCGACGTGGAGGTCGGTGACTTCGGTGTTCGCGGCGGTGCTGAGTGCGTCTTTGTCCTTCGCTTGCTGGCGATAGAGTTCGCCGGCGCGGAGCGGGTCACACGTGCCTGCGCCCTTGCTGTAGAAGCCGCCTTTGATGATGTCCGTGTTGACGTAGGGAACGAGTTCTTCGACCTCCTCGGGAGTGAGGAGTTCGGCTTCCTCGCCGAAGGATTTCGCGGAGACGACGCGGCGCTTGAGTTCCGCCATTCGCTCTTCGGTCCGGGCGACCTCGATCCCGCCGGAGTTCGTGAAGGTGTCGAACTCTCGGTAGATATCTCGGCTGTCGGAGGTCAACTGCGTCATATCCTTGCTGTGTTCGACCGGGAAGATGAAGTTCGAGGCGTGGCCGGTCGATCCGCCAGGATCCGAGAGCGGTCCTTTGTCGATCAAGAGGATGTCGTCACGGCCGCGTTCCGCGAGTTCTCCTGCAAGAGAGCTGCCGACGATGCCAGCTCCGATAATTACTGTACCTGCGTTCGATGGGAAGTCGTTCGTGCTCATCGTATTCGATTTCTGGGTCGGTTACTTCGCCCACTGTGGTAACGTGTCTCGCGCGTACGCCCTCCAGTGGTACACTGCCCCATACACCTACACGTTTCCATATCCAACGATAATTAACTACATCTTGATTATTGAACCCCCTTTTATATAGGTCGCAGAGGGAGCACAGGTAGAACGAGCGTTGGGACGATTTCAGCGCGGCGGCCGGTCGCCGTTCGTCGCGCTCACACGAGCAGGAAAAGCAGGTAAGGGAGGACGAACAGCAACACGAACAAGCCGAACAGGCCGAGGCCATAGCTGACGACGGTCGCGACGCCGGCGGTCCACGCCGGGTGATCGAAGCGAGCAGGCACGTTCATCGTATGCACCGAGTGGAAGGACGGGGGTATAATACTTGGTGCCCACAGCGTCGGATGCAGTGTCGCGCGATCGTCCACGATCCTGATCGCGCGCAGCCGTCACCGATTTCTCTCATACCGCTTCTCAACCACAACAGATCAGCTGTCTAATACGATTTACCACGACCTGCGCCGTTGCGGGACCGAGATGGGCCGAAAAGCTGCCGCGCACCAAGTTTTATGAGCGGATTCGAGAATCAACAACCGTGATGGTTGCCGAAGGAACTGTAACCAGGCCCACGCTCTGGGGTATCAGTCACCTCGGCGAGATAGTGTTCTACCTGCTCGCCGCGGTGACGATTATAGTGTTCGCGTACGGTGTCTACCAGAACTTCGTGCGCTACACGTCCGGACAAGAGGACTGGTTCGACAGACTCGACGCGCTGCCGAGTCGCATAGTTACCGCTGCGCGGATCGTCCTCTCGAACCGGAAGCTCTTCGACCGGGACACGAGGGGCGGCCTGATGCACGCGTTCATTATGTGGGGCTTTCTCACGCTCCTCATCGGGACCACGATCCTCGCCATCGATATGGACATCTACCGGAACGTCACGGGGATGCTCGGCACCGAGCAGTCCTTCTTCGTCGGCGACTTCTATCTCGCGTACTCGCTGGTGATGGACGCGATGGGGCTGCTGTTCGTCGTCGGCGTCGGCGTCGCACTGTACCGGCGCTACGCCGTTCGGAAGGCGCGTCTCTGGGGGAAACACACCAGTCTGGAAGACGACTTCTTCATCTGGGCGCTGTTCCTGCTCGGCGTCGGTGGCTACGTCGCCGAGGGCGTGCGGATCCTCGGGACGGGCTTTCCCGCCTTCGAGACCGTGAGCTTCGTCGGGTGGTTCGTCGCGGACGTACTGGTGATCGCGGGCGTTAGCGAGTCGATGGCGCAGGCCATCTACCCGGCGATCTGGTGGTCGCACGCCCTGCTCGCGCTCGCGTTCGTCGCCGCCATTCCGTACGGCAAGCCGTTCCATATGCTCTCGTCGTACGCAAACATCGTCGCGCGCGACGAGAAGGCCGGCAAGCGTCTGCCCGGTGTCCCGGCCGATCTCGACGCCGACACCGGTGCCGAGGAGATCAACGACTTCTCCTGGAAGGAACTGCTCGACCAAGACGCCTGTACGAAGTGTGGCCGCTGTTCGTCCGTCTGTCCGGCCAAGGCGTCCGGGCGCCCGCTCGATCCGCGGGACGTCATCCTGGACCTCAAGAGTTATCGGGAGGATCTCGACGCTGGGGAGACAGAGCCCGTCGACATCATCGCCGACGGCGGCGAGAGCGTCGTCGCCTCCGAGACGATGGAATCGTGTATGTCCTGTATGGCTTGTATGGACGCCTGCCCGGTCGACATCGAGCACCTCAAGTCGTTCACACGGATGAACCGACAGCTCACCGACCAGGGCGACGTCGACTCGAACGTCCAGGACACCTTCGACAACATCATGGGGATGGGCAACACCTTCGGCGACCCGCCGGACGAGCGCGCCGCGTGGGCCGACGACCTGGAGTTCGACCTCACGGACGCCCGCGAAGAGGACGTCGAGTACCTCTGGTACGTCGGCGACTACCCGAGTTACGACGAGCGGAACAAGAAAGTCGCCCGCTCGCTTGCGAAGATCCTCGAACACGCCGACGTCGAGTACGGGATCCTCTTCGAGGACGAGAAGTACGACGGCAACGACATCCGCCGACTCGGCGAGGAGTTCCTCTACGTCGATCTTGCGGGCCACCACGTCGAGACGTTCGACGAAGTCGACCCCGAGAAGATCATCTGTACGGACCCGCACTCCTACAACACGTTCAAGAACGAGTACCCGGAGGTGGAGTACGAGAACTTCGCCGACGACCCCATAATGAGCTTCGAGTTCGACGGTGAGTGGAACGCGGACGGCGACGTCGACGTGTTGCACTGGACGCAAGCCGTCGAAGAGTTGGTCGAAGCGGGCGAACTCGGTCTCCGTGGCAACGAACTCGATTACACGGTCACCTACCACGATCCGTGCCACCTCGGCCGCTACAACGACGAGTACGAGGCGCCGCGTGAACTGATTCGGGCGACGGGCGCAACCCTCGCGGAGATGCCCCGCAACCGCAGCAACTCCTTCTGCTGTGGGGGCGGTGGCGGCGGCCTCTGGATGGACATCGACGAAGAGTCCAAACCGAGCGAAGAGCGGATGCGCGAAGCCCTCGAAGACACCGACGCCGGCAGCGACGTCGAGAAGTTCGTCGTCGCGTGTCCGATGTGTATGACGATGTACGAAGACGGGCGCAAGACCGGCGGCTACGAGGACGACATCGAGATCGTCGACGTCGCAGAGCTACTGGTCGAAGCCATCGAGAACGGACCGGGCGTCGAGACGACCGCCGCGTCGGGGGCGGCCGGACAGGCCGACTGAGAGTCGGTCTTCACCGCACCCCTCGCGACGCCTCACGAACAGTTTGTATCACCGAACGAGAGAGAGCGCCTTCACGTCGGTCCGCATAGGTATATAGTTCCGCAGATCGTGGGCGTTTCGAGCCCGTGAGGCCGTCGATAGCGCGGAAAGTTATTTGTAAACGGGTCGTGTCGGTCAGAGTGGTTCGGCGCAATGTACGAGCACATACTGATACCGTACGACGGGAGCGACGAGGCGAAGAAAGGCGCAATTCACGGGATCGAACTGGCGGCCGCACTCGGTGCGGAGGTCACTACTCTCTACGTCATCGACCTGCCCGGCGCACCGCGAGCGCTGGCGCTTCGGGACGACGAAGAGCAGATGCGGGAAGATTACCAGAAGTACGGCGAGGAGGTTCTCGGCGAGATCGAAGACATCGCCGCCGAGCACGGCGTCGAGTGCACGACGGCGATGCGAACCGGGTCGCCAAGCGAGGAGATCGTCGACTACGCCGAAGACGAGGGGATGGGCGCGATCGTGATGGGCTCGGCGTACCGCGGCACGATCGGGTCGCTGCTCGGCGGCACGACCGACAGGGTGGTGCGGACCGCGACGGTGCCGGTGATCACCCAGCGGATGGCGATGGAAGAGCTGTAGACGTGCAGGCCGACCGCGACAGCGGAAAACGAATCGAGCAGGTGAACGCGGGGACTACTCCCCGACCAACCGTTTTTCTCGAAAGTAGATGACGATGCTGGCACTGAAAAACAGCACGCCGGCAGCAGCGTAGTTGCCCACAGTCATCGCGAGGACGGCGACCGCGAAGAGGACGACCACGAAGAGAGCGGCAGCCGTCGCGAGATAGTTTGGCATACGTCGTGTGCGCGGTGTGAACACGTATAATACTGTCGTCCATCCAAGACAGCGGCCCAGTACTGTCGGACGTGACATCCTCCCGCGCCCAAAGGCGCGGGCCTCCCACCCGGTGTTGGCCGGGCAGGTCAATCCTGAAGATTGGGAGTTTAAGGTTTGCTGGACAGTCAGCCAGTGGCTCTGCCACGAAGCCGTTACTCGTACCTCGTGAGAGGCTTCGAGTTACCTGTTGGTTTAGTGACTGTCGGCGTGGTCGGCTTACCTTTTGATTTCGGCTACGAACCGTGGCAAACACCGAATCAACTGCCAATTCTCCACACACGACTACCGATACGTGGTGAAAAAATTAAATTGTCGGATTCATCTGGTCGCTAAGCCACCAGTATTCTCCTTGAATCTCTATCAGTAGTCGTGTCTGAACTCCCAGTGATACCGACATTCGTGGCACGTCGCCCACTCGGGGACCTCGATCGCGTTCGGGTGCCGATGGCCGTGTTCCATCTCCGAGCCACAGACCGAACAGAGAAAGTGCTGAAGTTCGAGATCCGGGAACTCGTCGTAATCGTACTCCGCGACGCATCGAGGACAGTCGATATCGTCGTGCGGGTGGCGCTGGTAGATGTCGCTACCACAGCGATCACACCGCAAAAGCGCAGGCGGCCGCGACCCCCAGCCCACGTCGCCGTCGAGCGTCGTCGTACTCGTCTCCGGACTCGACAAGCGGAAGCCGGACTTCTCCGGATCGGCGCGAAGCGGCGCAACGATCCGGACCCCCAAGCGCCGGAGCCACCGAACCACAACAAGTAAGGATTCAATCACTATGTGGATTAGGGATCGTGTGTACGTTAATTTCACGCACGCTGGTCTGTCACATTTTGCCAACCAGCAATCAAGAGAGAGGAATGGATATATGTACCTTCGTCCGTGCGTACCGCACGTAACAGTTTACTCGAAACAGCGTACCTCGACACAGGAACCACACGAGGGCATAAATCCGTGAGTGGCCACGCTGCAAAAATACGTCTACAGAGTGTAATCGCCGGTTTTAGTCTCTCACTGGCGAATATTGCCCAAGCTTTATTATATCTCAACGATTGATAGTGAGTGAGGTTGTGTAACATTCCACTCAGGAGTGACTCAACCAACGACGTGCGACGGTGGGTACACTCCCGGCGTCGGCAGTACAGGGCGGAAACCGAGCTGAGCGGGAGAGCGGACCTGGGGGAGACAGACGAGCCGCAATACCCGAATCGGTGGCACCACAATGATACCAAACGAACCACGTAAATTCGGCGCAGCGGAGGTAGCGTATGTCAGATAGCGACGACGGAGGAATGAGCGAAGGACTCCAGGTGGAGCTGTTCCACCCCGAGTCCGACCGGAAGCCGGGTGACACGAACATCCAGCGACTCGGATTCGACATCCATCCGATCGTGTTCCCGGTCGCACTGCTTTTGATCGGCGTCTTCATCGCAGTGACGCTGCTTCTCGGCGATCAGGCCGCACAGGCGTACTCGGCAGTGCGTAGCTTCTTCGAGGGGAACTTCGGCTGGTTCTACCTCCTGGCGGTGAACATCTTCATCGTCACAATACTGTACTTCGCGCTGGGCAAATTCGGAACGATCCGGATCGGCGGCGTCGAAGCAGAAAAGGAGTTCAGCGACTTCGCGTGGATGGCGATGCTGTTCAGCGCCGGGATGGGTATCGGCCTGATGTTCTTCAGCGTCTCCGAACCGCTGTACTACGTCTCGAACGTACCAGGGTTCTACAACGCTGAGGCAGGAACCGGCGCAGCGGGCGTGGCCGCGATGACACAGACCTTCTTCCACTGGGGCTTCCACCCGTGGGCGATCTACGGTCTGGTCGGACTCGGGCTCGCCTTCTTCTCGTTCAACCGCGGACTACCGCTGACGTTCCGGTCGATCTTCTGGCCGCTACTCGGGGAACGGATCTACGGGTGGCCCGGTCACGTCATCGACCTCGTGACGGTGTTCGCGACCCTGTTCGGGCTCGCGACCTCGCTCGGACTCGGCGTCGCGCAGGTGAATACCGGTCTGTCCTACGTCCTCGGCGATATGCTGGGGCTCGTGAGCATCCCGACCGGAACGATTCCGCAGGTGCTCCTGATCGCCGGGATCACTGCCATTGCGACGCTCTCTGTCGCCGCCGGTCTCGAAGGCGGCGTCAAACGGCTGAGTACGATCAACCTCTACCTGATGTTGACGCTGCTCGGGTTCCTCCTCATCGTGGGCCCGACGCTCTACATCTTCGGTGCCTGGGTCGAAGGGCTCGGCGCGTACTTCGGCAGCCTCCTCTCGCTGTCGTTCTTCACCGGAACGATGGGCGAGGGTGGCGGTACCGTCGGAGCGTGGACGGTGTTCTACTGGGCCTGGTGGATCGCGTGGTCACCCTTCGTCGGGATGTTCATCGCGCGGATCTCGAAGGGCCGGACCGTCCGCGAGTTCGTGATGGGCGTGCTGTTCCTCCCATCGCTGTTCTCGACGCTCTGGCTCGCCGCGTTCGGCGGCAGCGCGCTGCAGAACACGATCGTCGGTAACGGCCAGGTGCTCGCGACCTACAACGAGTTCGGTCAGACCGTCGCGATGTTCGCGATGTTAGAGCAGTTCCCGCTCGGAGCCATTTCGGGGCTTCTGGCGACCCTGCTCGTGATCACGTTCTTCGTGACCTCCTCTGACTCGGGTTCGCTGGTCATCGACCACCTGACGTCGGGCGGTAAACACGACGTCCCGAAGGTCCAGCGCATCTTCTGGGCAGTCACCGAGGGTGCAGTCGCGGCCGTGCTGCTCATCGGCGGCGGCCTCAACGCGCTGCAGACGGCTGCGATCGCGACCGGTTTCCCGTTCGCGGTCATCCTGGTCTTGATGTGTTACACGGTCTATCAGGGCCTCAGTAACGAACACGAGATCCTCTCCTCGGAGAAGTTCGCAGAGCGCATCCAGGATCTCAGCGACGAATCCGAGATCGACGTCGTCACCTCGGGCAACGAAACGGTGACAGAGATCAGAAGCGGCGCCGACACGGAGGGCAGCGACTAAGTGTTCGGCCACCGGCACCCCGCCCTGGCCGAACCGGGAGTTCGATCGAGATCTGACATTCGATAAGACACGAGCAATCGTCGCCGCAAACGCTGCCGGCGATCGTACCGCGACGGTGATCGGCGACCGTCGTCGACTCGATTCTTCGGGACACTCACGCGACATCGAGAGCCATCAGTCCGAGTCGACGTTTCGGACTACCGCAGTGAATCGTCTCGTAGCGTTTCCGAGTGGATACACAGCCGACCGGACGCTGTCGTGCGATCGAATGCGTGAAGAGGGGCACGCGACGCTATTCGTGGGCGTCCAGTCGACGGTCTCGTCCGGGTGGGTGCGTCAGTAGTACTTCCACTCGTCGTCGTCCTCCTCAGAGGGAGGGCGGCGTTGGACGCCCTCCGTCTCCGAATCGGTCTCGTCGGGCCAGCTGATTCCGTCGTCCTGGAGGCCCCGATAAATGAAGCCGCCGAGAGCCACGAGCATTACGAGGAGGATTACCGTCCCCGCGAGGTTCACGGCCCCCTGAAGCGACTCGAACGGTAGCTGGAGGAGCACGTCACCGGACGCAGTGATGAGCTGTGAGACGCTCATAGAGGAACTATGTGCCGCAATCGTATCAGTGTTCTTCGGCGCGACGTTCCGCCTTGTCGGCGTGGATCCATCGCCTGACCGGCCCGCCGATGCCGACAGCGGCGACGCCGAACCACACGAGCGCACCGAAGACGACCGGCAGGACGAGAACAGCGATCGACGCACCGAGCGCGACGCCGAGCAGTCCGATCCACGGATCCTGTACACCCGCGGCGTTCGCGAGCCACGAGCCGACAATGACGAAGCCGAGCCCGCCGAGCGAGAGTAGCGCGCCGCCGAGCACGACGGCGCCGGCGACGGTGATGAGAGAGACTCCGACTCCGAAGCCCACGAGTTGACTGTACGCGTAAACGACGAGGAACGAGACCAGTCCGTAGGCGATGAAACCGTAGAGCACTGATAAAATCGGGCTCTCCGTCGACGCCTCGACGGCGGCCGTCAGGCGGTCGCCGTACCGATAGATCACGAGCCCTCCGAAGACGACACTAGCCAGAAACGCGCCCGCAGCCCGAGTCGGCGCTGGTGCGTCGAACACGACCGATGGATCGAACGCCTGCAGCGGTGCCACCGACTGGAAAAGGGGGCCGGCGACGGCTGCGGCAGCGACCTGTAGAATCACGCGATTGAATAACATAGCGCGTGGTGAAAGTGTATCGGTCTGCGCCGTCGCTGGGACACGGGAGAGGAGAGGAGT
>NZ_QXIJ01000019.1:0-39656 GCF_003665925.1 Halobellus sp. Atlit-38R | reverse complement strand
GTCAACCGACGTCTTATGAGTGTTGGAGAGAGTTCGGGTAACACAACCTCTCTCTACGCGGTTTCTGAAGATAATCTCATCAAGACAGCACCGTCTGTCGGTTTCGCTCCTTAACCGAACACGGATGCATCTCGATATATAACTAAAATATGTGTGGGAGCAGGTATATGACTGTTTGAATCCTATCCAGTACAGCCAATTACTCCATCCTCACCTTGATCATCTGTAATTGACCATTCAAGAGGATCACCGCACGAAAAGCCAATTGAGACCCCACCAGTCCCAACCGAAATGGAAGAGATGCCACAATTACCTGCAGTGTGCTTATAATCCATTGCAACGAGCCGGGTCGTTGCAGACTCGTCCGGATCATTCTGGATCAATTTCATCCCAACAGATGCATCAGGGGACGGGCAAGTTCCTGATTCATCTTGAAGAGCAGCCCAGTCATCATATTCCCAGGCAATGCCATTAGGATCTAGATCACCATCTGTTCCCCCCACATAGCAATGATCAGTAGAGTACTCAGATCCATCGACCCGTGAATAGTCTGTAGAGGGGAAGTAGAGACCAACAACGTCATTTGGATCTGCTGCTGGCTCATATGTTTCACAGAGGTCATCAAAGTAGAAATAAAGATCTGCCCAAGTTCGAGTGTAATCATCGCAATCATATGAGAGTGTCAAAGTCCAGTTGAACATCGATGATTGGTATGCCTCAGTACCGACCTCGTTATTCTGTTCTTGGTTGGGAGTAAACTTATGATTACCAGATCGGTATGACGATCCAAATCCACCATCTGCGATGTACTGACGGTATGCTTTTTCAGGAGATTTCGACAGATACGATTTGAATTCATTCTTTACTTGGTGCTTGAATTCTTTTCTTTCCGTTTTTCCCTTGATATCCTGATATTGAGAAACAGCTTTTCTAAGGTTTCGCGCCCTTCGCATATGCTCGTCAAAATCTCCCTTCTCTTTTGCGTTAGCAGAACCGATAGCACCAATACTTAGACTGGAACCAGCGATTCCTGCTAACACAGAACGGCGAGAAATATTCTTGAGTCTAGAATCACTAGCCGGCTTATTTTGGTATGTATTCCTTTTATTCATCTCATCGGTTCTTCTCGTACCACCGTCGGAATGTTGGGTTTTTCTCATTAGGAACACCAACAGATCAAATATGAACTGATTAACATATCATTTCATCGGCTGATATTTCAAAATAGAATTGAGGAGGGTCCCACCATATGATAATTTCCCAAATATTTCATTCCTTCTCAGCTTTGCACGTTAGCGTCAGCTGTTGAGTGAACGAAGAGGTAGTCGATCTCTTCCATAAGGTCACCAATGCCTCGGTCATCATTGTCCCGAACCCACGAAAGAAGGTTGTACACGGCTTCTTTCAGGGAATGTTCAAGGTTCGCCCGAAGCGATGACGCTTTCGAGCAAACCGTCCCCAAGGCACTCGAATCAGGATCAAGACGAACGAGACTGTAGGCGGCCATAAAAAGGTGCCAGTGGCGACTGACACCTTCGTCTGTCTGTATCTCGCAGTCTCCCAAGAGATCCTGCTTCGAGTCCTTGAAGAACGTCTCGATGCGCCACCGCATTTCGTAGGAGCGAATCACGTGTTCGGTCGGTCTGTCGATCTTGCTCGTAGCGAGGTGTTTGATCGGGTTGTCCTCGTCTTCCTCGGTTTCTTTCTCGGCGATGACCACCTTCACGTCTCCCAGCTAGGAGACGGGAAGCTTCTTCGTCCAGATGTAGTAGGTGTCGTCCTCAATGTCGCGTTCAGTCGTGTCGATGCGCTTTTCCAGCGCATCGATGCGGAGTTCTTCGCCGGCGTAGGTCGCTTGTCGGTTGCTCCGGAGCGGGCCAATCCAGTCCTTGCCGTAGGATTCGATGTGTTTAGGAAGGCCAGAATCGTGGGCGAACCACGAGTCGAAGAGATAGGTGTTCCTGCGGACACTTACTTCTTTTTCAAGTACCGTGACGATCTCGCGGGCGAGATAGTACCTGTGTCGTGATATTGTCGTCGTTGCCCTGTTGTTCGTAGAGGCGGAAGGTGAGCGGGTAGGCGGTTTTGTCATCAGCGTAGAAGGCGTAGAAGAGGTCTTGGCTCCAGACAGTGCCACCTTCAGCGTGATCGTAGAAGTGGCCGACACCGGAGACTTCGTTCCCGGCTTTCTCGGTAATCGTGTCGTCGAGGATGATGTAGCCACCTTTCGACCAGCGCGTTTCACCGTGTTCTGAAGTTCCTCAAGGTGCTCGTGGTTGAACTCCTGTTTGTTCCAGTCGTACTTGGTGAGGAACTTGTTGAGGGCGCGTTTGCTGTTGGCTAGAAGGACTTCACGTGCGGTGCCCGCTACGGTCTTGTTGCTGGCCGCAGCAAGACCGGGGGCGTAGGTTTTGGCGCGGTAACGTTGGGCTGGAGACAGCGACTCGAACTCGTCGAATGCACGCGTACACGAGAAAAAATCCGTAATCGGTATCATCTGTCCTTGCCTCCGCCCACGTCACGCTCCTACTTCAACGTGTAAAGATGAGTACATAGGAGGCAATGACCTACTTGTAATTGCAATTGTCGTCACCTCGTGTTGTTCTGGACTATTTCTTCCACTCTGGCGGCGTCTACCGGAAGACTGGAGACGAAGCTGACCACTCATTAATCGAGTTTTGTTCAACACGCACGCGCTACTGAGCAGATGATTCAGTCCCAAGCATACCATAAAAAAGCCACGCATCAAAATCATCCTCCGAGGTTGTGCGTTCGGACCCGGTTCCGAGAATAATCGCGGGACTGCAAGCAGATGGCTTCCTACACAATCTACATAATGTACAATACGCACGAAATCTAAATAATAGAGAAAATCACCCAAATCCAATGTTAATCGTTCGTAGCTTGCTCGCTCAGCATCTCCACAACTTCCTGAACACGTTCCTCATCGGCTTCGATACCACGCTCCCGGAGAATCTGGAGGGCGACCTCATCACCGTGGTCCGCAATTACCCGGAGACAGGCATCTTGAAACTCTCTTCCCTCAAATTCGGGAACATCAAACATAGAGCACGCAGCAGTTACCGATGATCGCATCCGGGTGACGCCATCCCACGTGTCCTCCCGGACATAGAAGCCGTGCATATCGGTCTCATCAAAGGAGAAGGCCGGTCCACCGGTGGATTCGTCCACATCCTCCTCATCCTGCTCAGGAATGGACTCAGTCTCCGACTCTGTGTCCTCAGTAGTTATCTCTTCATCCGGTTGCGGTTCATCCTGGGTGTCAGTACGTTCGTCGTCATCCGATTCGGCTCCTTCCTCCGTTTGTTTGAGCTGTTCAGCGACGTCCCCGAAACGGTCGTCCTCATTAGGCATAGCTGTGTTCCTCCACGAGGTCCGCTAAGTGGTCGAAATTCGGGATCTGGTCGCAATCTTCGTCGAACTCCGAGACCGGCATTCCTTGCTTGAAGGCGCGGGAAATTGCGGTCCGTTCGCGAATCCCTGGCTTCGGAATACTATCGATGGTGCGTCCCGAATCATCGAGGGCATCGAAGACCTCCGGGTCCACACGAGCGTACTCGGGGACGAATGAACCGAACTCCCGGTTGAGATTTTCAACGAGAGTCCGATGCTCGTTGCGTTGTCCCATTGTTTCGCGAATCATATTCGGAGTGACTGCGAGGATATCCAACCCGATATTCTGCCGGATTGGGGAGATCTGGCGTTCAATCATCTTATTGAGGCCGTTGATCGAGCCAGCACGCGGGATGAGCGGGATTATGACGCGCTGGACGGCGATGAGGGCGTTGTCGGAGAGTTTCCCACGGCCGCCTGCGGCATCAATTATCACGTAGTCGTATCCGTTTTGAATGAGCGGATCGACAACGTTCCGCCGAAGCTTCACGTCTGCGAACCGTTCGTCCTTCAGCCTCGTCTCAACATTCTCGAGCTCGTTACTCGACGGGAGGAGGTGAACGCCGAAGTCCGTCTCGATAAGCAGGTCTTCGGGGTCCTCACCATCGATAAGGGCGTCACCGAGGTTCGCATCTCGGTCGTACGCATCGTCGTATCCCAACTGGGTCGTCATGTGCCCGTCCTTATCCAGATCCAGTAGTACCGTCTCATGGCCACGAGCAGCGAGTCGATCAGCGATGTTGAGCGCGATCGTGGATTTCCCTACCCCTCCCTTGAGTAACGAGACAGCTGCTCCGGGGAGCCCTTCAAACTCGTCAGCACTCATAGCTCAGCACCCCGTAAGAAGCGGATTTTGTACATTTTGTAGGTAATGTACATTGGGTAGATGTTGAAGGTTGCGCGAGTTTTATCGATAATGTACGTTTTGCACTGGTCATACGCGGTCAATAAAGCTCGTCCATCTTAATTCTGTGTCAGACAGATTGCGTACGCCATCTACACAATCTACATTTTGCACATTACGTAGATTGTTGACACAACCTCAATTGTCATAATCACCGTCGACCCTGCGCAATCCACATAATTTAGATTATCAGCATTTCATACGTATTCATCGCAATCTTTGCCACCCACACGAACCAATTGAAGAAGCCCAATTTGCATTATCTACATTATCCACATTATGTAAATTGGCTATGAGACCTACATTCTTCAGTCATTATGGGAGAGTCCTGAGTGATAGAACTCAGGCAGAGCCGTTCTACCCCGTCTTCTAGTAAGACTTTTAACTTTTACCGGATTATTGGTAACCACCAGATGTACGAGGTGCTCGACGATACCGCGGCGCAGGTTATCCTCGCTATCGAGAGTGGTGACTCCATCCGCCATGTCGCCCAACACCTCCACACGCCGTACGAGACGGTGAGACAGGCCGTCAACCGACTCGAAGACGCAGGCTACGTTTCCTATGACGACGGCCTCACTGTCGTCGACGAGCGCGTACGCGACGCAGCACTCGAGCTCGTTGCTGCCAGCGCCGGCGTCAGTCCACCATCCATCGAGGAGGCCTACGTCATCCCGCAGTTCGGTGACTGGCCGTTCGCGTTCACGCGGATCGACGCCGTCTACGTGTGGACTCAGGGCGGCTACCAGGTCGGTCGCGAGCCCGACGACTATCCACTATTCCTCGCTGTTCGTGAGCAGGACGTCGACGCCTGGGAGACGTTTTTCGAATCGTTCGACCTCCCGACCGGATTCGAACGACAGCCCCGAGACGAACTGGACGGACCGCTGCAGATCGTCCTCGAGCCACGCGCGTCTCTCGATATCGAGCACGTCGAAGGGTACCCGGTGATCCCGAGAGCAGAGACAATCGAGTATATGCGCGAGAACTACGCCCAGTTCCAGTCGGGTCTGGCGATGCTCGACCGGATGTACGAGGACCTCGACCTCGGCGTCACGTATCGAGAGACCGAACGGGCACAGCCATGAGCTTCAACAACCGAAGTGACGCGCTCATCGAACTGCTCGAGGAGCTCACCCAACAGGGCCACGAGTACGTCCTTGTCGGCGGTTACGCTGTCTCAGCGTTCAATGCTCGCTTCTCCACGGACCTCGATATCGTCGTCGCGCTGGACTCCAAGGCTAAATTCCAGAATTTCTCGAAGAACAGGGCTTCGAAGGAACTCAGTCGAGACCCTCAAGGAAGCTCTGATACTGTTCCAGAAACTCGTCTAGTTCCGGTGGAGCCGTAATATCACTTCTAATCAGCCGGAATCCCTTCTCAGCGTAACAGTTGAGGACGGTTGTACCGTAGTCTGATAGCCGGGTGTGGGAGGATGAGTCGAGGATTTTCAGCATCATATCCTGTATCTCCTGTTTTTCATCCCACGGTATTCCTTCTCGCTCTATTTCCGCAACTATGAGGGTGGAGTAGATCTCGTATTTCTGGTCATCGTAGGCTTGGATGACGTCGGTGACAAACTCTTCACCGGGTTCGTCGTCCTCTGGGACGCGGCTCCGGTCTTTGATCCCTGCCATGGCGGAGAGGTAGTACTGGTCCCAGAGGCTGTCAAATTCTCCTGTAGTACTTTTCTCGTTGATCTGCCGGTAGTAGCTCCGTGCCTCGGTGCTGAGTCTGAAGGACATATTATGCAGCCTCCTGTCGTTCTTCCTCGGACTGGAAGTCCATGAAGAAGTCCTTGTCGAGGTGTTTCTCTATTTTCCCGGGTGTGTCGGTTTTGTGGATTGTGGTGTACTGGATGTCGTTGGATTGCAGTTCGTTGACGAAGCTTTCTCTTTCTGGGGAGATGACGAAGATGATCAGCTGGTCGAAGAGGTCGGAGATTATTGGTGCGACTTCTGCGCGTTTTTCGTAGTCGATACTGACTGCTGGGCTGTCGATGACGAAGGGGACGTCGAGTGCGGAGTCTTCGAACAGGGTGGAGAGGTAGGCGTAGGCGATGGACAGGCTTTGGCCTTCAGAGATGTCGTCCCTGCCTTCGATTTTGATGGAGTTGTCGATGTCTTCGACTTGGACTTTGGAGAGGCCGAGGATGCGTTCGAGCTTTTTGTTGGTCTCCTCGATCTGACTCTCCTTCATCGACTTCAGACATTCCTCGATGAATTCCTCGAAGATGTCCTCCAGGATATCGGCTTTCTTCCCGAAGTTGACCGTGCCACTGGCCTTCCGTAGCTCCTCTTTCCGCTGCTCACGCTTCCTTTTGCACAGCGGGATGTTGTTCTTCCAGTCGAGGCCGAACTCGGCTTGTTCGTTCTTGTCGTTGGTTTTGAGACGCCGGAGCTTGTCCTCTTTCTCCTCTTTTGCGTGTTCCTCTTCCTCGATTTCCTCGATGATCTTGTCGAGTTTCTCGTTGAGGTTGGGGTCATCAAGGTCGAGTCGGGCTCTCTCTTCTTCGGCTTGTTTGAGGTCGTCTCGTTTCTCCTGGAGTTCTTCGAAGGTGTCGTCGAAGCTTTCGTAGTCCGGTGTGTCCCTGAGATTGTCCTTTAGCGAGTTGAGCACCCCGATATCCTGCTCGCTGAGGAACTTCTCGGCATTATCCAGGATCTCTTGCTCGTGTTCTTCGTGGATTTCCCTACCGCAAATGCAGTTCTTTCCTTCAGAAAGCTCGGTGAAGAACTCCTGCGACGTGGATTTGGGGAGCTGCATAATCTTCATGTTCTCCAGCAACTTCTCCATGTCGTCGTTGAGATCTTCGTCAAGCCTGCTGGGCTTCCTCATTGTGCTCAACAGGTCTTTGGTAGCGGTTTCCAGTTCGTTCTCCAGGTTCTGGATTTTGCGCTCTAGGCGTTTGTCTTTCTCCAGTTGCTCTTCGTTTTCAGCGAGGATGTCTTGACGTCGGTCCTCCAGCTCTTCGATCGTCTCCTCGTGGTCTTCGACGGCGTCTTCCAGTTCATCTCTTTTTTCTTGGAGTTCTTCGAGTTTTTCCTCTGTTGTTTCCAGCCTTGTCTGGATGTTGCGGTAGCCTTGCTGGGTGGTTACGCTGGCGTCCTCCTGCCGATTTTGGACAGTCTGTTGTATCTGGTTTTTCTGGTTTTCCAACCGGTTGAGGAAGTTGACGATTTTGAGTGCGTTTTCGGCTTCATCGCTTCCGGTTTCGATGAACTCCTCAGTGAGTTCTCCGTTGAAGACGAAGAGGTCGACGAAGGACTCAGTGATTACGTTGTTGAGTTCATTGGGGAGGAAGTGGCCGGCCATGTCTCCTCCGCCGACTTCCTTTGGTTTGATGTGCCGGTAAGAGTGATCTCCGACCTCGTAGTCAAGTTCGAGACGGAGTGTGAATGGTTCACCGGAGGATACGAGATCTATTTCGAATGCTCCTTCGATGGCGTCGAAGTCGCTTGGCTGGTAGGATCTGACCTCGTCCTGATCCATCTCTTTGCCGAGGAGGGTTGTCCGGATCAGGTTCATGGTGGTTGTTTTCCCTGTACCGTTCGGCATCTGGACGAGAGAGATATGATGCGGGTTGTCGTTTGACCCATTAGCGAAGTCGAGTTCTACATTTTCGAACTCCCGAATGTTCTCGTACCGTATGCCTGTGATTTTAAGATCCATCGAGTTCCTCCTCCTCGGATAGCTCCACGTTGTCGATGAGTCGTTCCAGCGAGGTGCCTCCCAAATTGTTCTCAACCGTGTTCTCGTAGAAGTTCATGAACCGGTCTTTAAAATCCTCTGACTGGTCGTACTCGTCGAGTACGTCGTCCGCTATTTCTTCGATATCGCGTTGATCTGTCATTAGGTTAGTATTCTTGCTTGGTTACTTCACTGAGGTCCAGTAGCCATTCGTATCGCTCTTTGTCCGGTGGTGTTTCGACTTCATCCTCGCCTTCGTCTTCCTCGGAGTCTTCTTCGATGTCGCTTCTGACAACAAAGTCAACTATGTTAGCTGTTTTGCCTGGGTTATCGGGATTGGTTCTCATCGCCCGACCGATTCTCTGGATGGTAGTTCCCTTGGACCGGTTTGAGGTGAATAAGACGATGTTCTTCACTGATTTAATGTCTATTCCTTCGGAAATCGCTTTACTTGTGACGAGTGTGGAGATCTCTCCATTTGAGAAGTCTACCAGGTTTTGCTCGTCGTCTTCACCGTAGTAGGTCCTGTATCGTTTAGTGTGTTCGTGGATTATCTCTTGGACCTTTTTCCCGTATTCCTTGGTTTCAACGAATATGAGGCAGTCTTCGAGGACATCGGTGTTCTTCTCCAGGTATCGCTCGAATACTGGCAGTTTTTCTTCTGACTCTTTCCTGACCCGGGCCAGCATCATGTAGAGACGGCTTTTTGGGAGGGTGGGATTTTCGGCTTTCATCCCTTGGAACCGGCCGAAGGCGTCTTGTTGCTTCTCTTTGTCCTTGGGTGAGAGTTCGTAGAACAG
The DNA here is from genome assembly GCF_003665925.1 of Halobellus sp. Atlit-38R. Classification (NCBI taxonomy): domain Archaea; kingdom Methanobacteriati; phylum Methanobacteriota; class Halobacteria; order Halobacteriales; family Haloferacaceae; genus Halobellus; species Halobellus sp. Atlit-38R. The sequence goes on along the minus strand of NZ_QXIJ01000019.1, from coordinate 30,848 downwards.
GGGTGTGTAGTCGAGTTCGCAGAGGATTCCCCTGCGGATGGCGTCGGCTAATCCGAACTCGTAGACTACGGGGCCGACTTCATCTCGGAGGAAGTCGTTCCGGTCCGGATCGTATGGGTCGAAGGGGGTTGCGCTGAGGCCGAGGCGGTGACGGAATACGTCAAGTTCGCCTTTCAGGGCTTGTTTCCGCGTCTTGGAGCCCATGTTGTGTACTTCGTCGCAGATCAGCAGTGTTCTCTGCAGTTTGTTGTTGATATCGGCGTCTATGCATTCGTGGAGGTTGTCGTAGGAGATTATCAGGCCCTCCAGTTTGTCCCGGTTCTTGGTTAGGAAGGATCCGAGGTCGTGGTTTCCACCGTACTCCTTGTAGATCCACATTTCGTCGGCGCTGAAGTTTTCCAGTAGTGTGTTGTACCATTGGTCCAGCAGGTCGTTCCCGTAGGTGGCGACCACGACATTGTCGACTTTGTCCTCACGTAGGAGCCGGTTCAGGATTTTGAGTGAGGTGCGTGTTTTCCCGGTCCCTGTCGCCATTTTCAGGATTCCGTGGCCTTCTTCGAGGAACTCGTTGACTGCTTCCTCTTGATGTCGCCATCGGTAGGCGCTGGTCATTTTCTTGGATTCCGATGGGTTCTGGTATGGGCGGTCATCGTCACGAAGCTCCGCGATGTCGAGGGAGATGCTGTCAGGGAGAGAGATGCTGTGTACGCCTTGTTTGGCGTTATCCCAGATTTCGTCGAACCGTTTTTCGTGTTGGTCGATTCTTTGTTCTTCTCTGTCGGACATCCAAGAGGCGAAGACGGAGTAGGATTCGTAGTTGGAGAATCCTTGTCTACTGTCGTTCTGTGAGCCGTGGAAGGCGATTTTGTCGTCTTTGGCGTCTCTGACGATCCCCCATTTGTCGTGGAAGTCGCCGGATAGGTTTTCTCCGGTTATTGCGATCCGGATGTCGAGAAGTCCGTCGGCGATCATCCAGGCGATTGTGTTCTGGGTTTCCTGCTCGAGGCCTTCCTCGATGTCGGAGACCATGTGGTTCAGCCGGTCGTACAGCTCTTGGTCTCGTTTCGCTTCTTCCCCTTTTTGAAGTGCTTCCCAGTCGCCTTCTTCCAGGATGGGACTGATGATCCATTTGGCTGTTCCACCGTTTTCTGCGAGTCCTTTCAGGCCTCTTGCTGCGAACTGGAACCAAGAGCTGGTGAAGTATCCGACGCCTCGTTTGTACTCTTCTGCTACGCTCAGAGCGGGGTTGTAGAAATCCTCCGCGAAGTCCACGTCGGATGTTTCTATTAGCAGCGGGAGATCTAGGTCCCTCAACCCTTTGGGAGGGTTTGACATCTATGATGTAGGTCACTCACTGACCATTTGAATCCTTTGCCGCCCACCGGTTTCGCAGACGGTTACTGATACACCAGAAAAGATAGTGTAGTGATTAGCTGAATCAACCAGTTGACTAGGTTACAAGCGGGGTTGGTCGGTGCCTCGTTCAGAAGGTGAGGTTGCGGAGGCGGTTCACGATATTGATCACTTCGTCAGTGGCGTACTCGATTTCCTCTCGGGTGTTGTCTTTTCCAAGTCCGAACCGGATTGCGTGGTGCCAGATTTCCTCGTCGTCGGTGATTGCTTGGAGAACGTGAGAGGCTTCGACGGTCCCAGTCGTACAGGCGGATCCTGCGGAGACGGCGATATCTGGCTGCAGGTTTTTCACCAGGGCTTTGTTCTCTACTCCGGTGAAGCTGATGTTGAGGTTGTTAGGGATCCGGTCTTCAGGGTGACCGTTGAGTACGACATCGTCCAGTTCGTCGTCGAGCCGGTCCCACATATACGAGGTGAGTTCGTCGACGTGTTCAGTCCGTTCCTCCAGGTTTCGATCCGCCATTTGTACGGCTTTTCCGAACCCGACGATTGCAGGGACGTTGAGTGTCCCGCTGCGCCAGCCTCGTTCGTGGCCTCCGCCATGGAGTAACGGGTTGAGTTTGACTTTCGGGTTCCGTCTTCTGACGTAGAGTGCTCCGACGCCTTTCGGCCCGTAGATCTTGTGTGCGGAGATGGACATCAGGTCGATACCCATTTCCTCGACGTCGATGGGGAGGTATCCGAGTGCTTGGACGGCGTCGGTGTGGAAGAAGACCTCGTTCTCTTTGGCGATTTCTCCGATTTCCTTTATGGGTGCGATGGTGCCAATTTCGTTGTTGGCGGCCATGATGGAGATCAGGATGGTTTCGTCTCGGATTGCGGCCTCGATGTCCGCAGGATCCACTTTTCCGTTTTTATCAACGGGCAGGTAGGTAACGTCGAAGCCGTCGGTTTCCAGGTCTTCACAGACCTCGAGTACTGCTTCGTGTTCGGTGACGGCGGTTATGATGTGGCTGCCTTTGTCGTGGTCAGCTGCGTAGTCTGCTGCTCCTCTGATAGCCAGGTTGTCGGACTCGGTTGCTCCGCTGGTGAAGATGATTTCTTCTTCACGGCAGTTCACAGCTTCAGAGACTCGTTCTCGGGCCTGGTTTACGGCTTGCTTCGCTTTTGCCCCGAATATGTGGTCTTCGCTGGCAGGGTTGCCGTAGCTTTCAGTGAAGTAGGGGGTCATCTCCTCGACGACCTTTTCGTCGACAGGTGTGGTGGCGTGGTGGTCGAGGTAGATGGGTGTGTCCACGTCAGAAGTCATTCGTTATCCTTCCTGTTTGGCTTCCAGTCCTTTTATCTCCCCGGGAACGAGGTCGTAGAAGTCGCTTAGGTCGCTTACGTTACCTGCCACTCGTTCGACGCCTCGGTTGAGGTGTGCGACGAACTCTTCGTACAGGTCCTCTTCAGGGTCTTTCCCTTCCTGGATCAGTCGTTCTTTCAGGAGAGCCATGTAGAGGGTGTCGTGCTCCCCGAGCAGGGTGTACCGGTTGAAGGTTTGCCCGTCAGTGTCGTACTGCTGCGGGTTTGGAGGCCGTGGCTCGTTGAGGGAGTAGCAGAAGCCAATCCTGCCGAGGTAGTTGGGTGTCATCCCAGTGTTGGCTTTCAGCATTTTCAACTGGTTGGTGGCGTCGCTGTCGATAGTGATCCGGTTGAATTTCTGGCTCATGATGTAATCTCACCGAGTGATCGCTGATCTTCGTCGTCTTCGGTCCAGAAGTAGCCTTCCGAGGGAACGGTTTTCCCTTCCTCTTCGTCGTACTCCAGACGGTATGCCTGGGAGATGTAGCCTTCCAGTTTCTTGTACTGGTGGTCATCGATCTCCGTGTCGGTGGAGAAGATGATTACCTGGTGTGCTGCTTCAGGGAAGAAGTGGGTGATCAGGTTGTCCCGGTGATCGTTGTCGAGGCGGCCAAGCGGTGTGTCGACGATGAAGGGTAGTGGCCGGTCGGAGATCTCTGCCAGTGCCCAGAGAAGGGATGTTGCGAAGATCTGCCGTTCCCCGGCTGAGAGCTCTGTATGCGGCTTGCTGTTGCCGTGGATGGTCTTGATCGTGATGTCGAGATTTTCTTCGTCGATCTCGATTTTCTCGTAGAAGTCGCCCTTGTTGGAGAGAGTGATGTAGCGTTCGCTGAGTTTCGACTCCAGTTTCCGCAGCTTCTTCTTGGCGAGTTCTTCGCGGAAGTCCTTCACAGCGTTCCGGACGTCAGAGGCGAGGTCTGCCCGTTCGGAGACATCTTCGACACGGGACTTCTGCTCCAGCTTGTTTTCGACCTCGTTCTCTTTCCGCTCTAACCGGGTCTGCGCTGTACTGATTTCTTCCTCCAGTTCTTCCAGCCGCGATTTGATGGCTCCCTTCTCCTCGGTAAGCTCGTTCAGGTCATCGATCAGCGGTGAGATGACTTCCTGGTCAGGAGCCTTGTTGAGACCGGATTCGACCTCTTGGAGTTCCCGGGTTTTGTCTTCCAGGCTCTCTGTGAGGTCGGCAAGCTGGTCCGGGACGTCGTTTAGGGCTTGGTCGGTAAGCGAGTAGATCTCCTGTCGCTGTGCCTCCGAGAACTGGTGGGCGAGTTCCGGCTCCTCGTCTTCGATTTCCAGCCGGCTTTTGAGTTTATCTTGGATGCGGTCAGAGAGCTGTCCGACCTGATCCTCCGGCATATCCATCTCTTCCCAGACATCCTCGTCACCGAGTACGTCGTCGAGTTCGTCGGTCAGCTCGTTCCTGGCGGTCGCCCGGTTCTGGCGTTCGGTCTCAGTCTTCAACCGGTCAACTACGGATTCACAGAGATCCGGTGCCAGGGTGAACGGGTACGCGCCTTCTACAAGATCCCGGATCTGGTCTTCGAGTTGCTCGATACTGGCGTTCAGTTCAGCTCGGCGTTCCTTGAGTTCCTCCCGCTTGTCGGCGTAGGAGCCGCCCTCTTGGGCGATCTTCGATTCCTTGCTGTCGATCTCGTCTTCCAGCTCTGCCAGTCTCTGCTCCTTCTGTTCTCTCTCCTGTTTCAGGTCCTCGAACTCCTGTTCGATTTCGTCTCGCTGGTTCTGAAGTTCCTGGATTTCGTCGTTGATCCCTTCTACACCGCTTTCTTCGAGCTTCTGGGAGATGTAGATGGATAGGTCGGTGTCCAGGCGTTCAATCAGGTCGAGGCCGAGGAGTGAGTACATCGAGTCCTCGAAGTCGGCGTCAGATTCGACTGCTGACGCAAGCTCCTGGATTTTCTCCCCGTCGAAGAAGAACAGTTGGGAGACTCCTGGTGGAACCAGTTCTTTCAGGAAGTCCTGCCACTGGTCCTCGTTGAGTTCGGAGGGGATCTCACCGTTCCTCCGGACTTTCAGGTCCTCGACGATGCTTTTGCCACGGTCGCGCCAGGAACGCTCCACGGAGTAGTGGTCCACTTCGCCCATGTGGGAGTACTCGAACTCGAGTCGGACGGCTGCTGTATCCGCTTTGCCGTCAGGGTATTCGTGGAGCTTGCTGCGGATTGCTTGTTCGTAGTCTTTCCTGGCGGTGCGCCGGCCGAGCGAGGATTTGCCGTGGAGGCAGAACCCGATTGCTTCGAATAGCGTGGTTTTCCCTGCCCCGTTTTTCCCGCCGAACAGTACGATGGGGGCGTCTTCAGTTGAGCTAAGCTCGATTTCGTTCCGTCCTCGGTAGGGGCCGAAGTCTGTGATGATTAGCTTGTTGATTCTCATGTAGCCTTGTCCGTTAGACGTCTACTCCGTCGTATTCCCACGCTTCTATACGGTCTTCACCTTCGAGTTCTGCGACGATCTCTTCCATGTCCCGCCAGTCCTCCCGCATGACTTTGTCCAGCTCGCTGTAGATGGATGCCCGGCGTTTCATACCGTAGTGCTGGAACTCGGTGTCGAGCAGGCGTTTGACGAGTTCGGCAGGGACGTCGTGTTCTTCACAGACCTCGTTGAGGACTTCTGCCTCCATCTCGCCGAAGGAGCCGAGGTCGTCGTGGACCCAATCCAGGTCGTCGTCCATAACGTCGTTGTAGATCTGGGGTACGGAGTCTTCCCAGTCAGCACGTTCTTCGCGCCAGAGACGCCGGATCTCTCTGAGTTCTTCCTCCCGGATGAGATCCATTTCCTCGTCTTCGGGAATCTTCTCGTTAACCTCTTTCTGGGTCTCCAGGAGCTTCCGGAGCAGGTCTTTGCAGAACTCGAACTTGTGGGCGCGAGGGATGATGCCGTCACTGCCGTTGGTCTTCTCTTTGACGTAGCCGTGTTGACGGCCTTTGACCATCCGGTAGTTCGGCTTCTTCTCAGGATCCTGCGTTTCTTTGAGGAAGTCACGGAACTCGAGGAGGGGTTCCATCCATTCGTCGCCCTCGTCGATCATGTTCTCCATCGCCTTGTCTTCGGAGACGACGGTGCAGGTCCAGCAACCGAATCGGCTGTTACCACAGGAGGGTGTCTTCGTGTCGATCACCATCGGGCACTCGTCGTCCGCTTCCTGGTAGAGTGCGGCGAGGTCCCGGTTGTTCTTACCCCAGGGGTTGTCGACGGCTTGGATGAGGTAGGTCCAGACGTCGTCGACGATCCAGTCCTCGATAGGTGTGTAGACGAAGGCGTTAGCGAACTTGTTGTGACGTGAGAGGACGGTTCCGTCGATGCTGTGCATCTCCATTACCTGTTCTCGGGTGGCGGATTCTGCTTTCCGTGCTCCGAGGATTACGACAACTTCGCCGTGTTCGGATACCTGGTTCTCGATGAACCGATCTGCAGGATCGATTTTCAGGCGTTCGGTACACCAGCGGAAGTTCTGGTTGGGTGCTGGGTAGCCCCGTCCGATAAGGTTGACCCAGAAGGAGTCGTCAACCTTGGGTGTGACCTTGTGGGCGGTGAAGGGCAGATTTTTCTTTTCTGCGTACTCGTTGATATTTTCCAGAGTAGAGATGATGTGGTTGACGATTTTCGGCGTCTCTACTAATGTGTCACTTGAGATGACATGGATCGGTTTCTGCCTCTTCTCTTCTGGAAGGTCTTCAATTGCGTACCAAATTAGCTGGAGGGCGGTGGTGGAGTCCTTGCCGCCACTGTAGCCGATGACCCAGGGGCGGTCGTCCGCCAGATAGGTTTCCTGTATCTCTCCGTAGATGTCTTCGAGAGAGCGGTTGTCGAAAACAGACTCGCCTTTTTCCTGGCCAGTCTTCGCAACCTCTAAATTATCTGTACTCATGATGATATCCTCTTGGTAAGATTGCTGTCCGGGAGATACTTGTATCTACCCGTACCTACCGGTGGGTTGACGAATGGCCCCGCTATGATCCGTTGGTTTTCCATTCTAGGTTCCCTGCGTTGACCTCCGATTTTTCTACCCGAATAGCGCCCTGTTCAACGGCTTGCTCGAGTGATAGTTTGTCTTTCATTAGGTAGATATCGTGGTTCTGACGTTGCTTTCTCATTACTGAGTTGCTTAGTATCGCGTTTGAATCTGTTTCTTTGTCTGCGACGACACAGTACTCCTCAGGGGAGTCTTCTAGCACCAGTTTGTAGAAGTAGTTGTCCAGGGTTTGTTGTACATCTTTCAGGTCTTCTTCTGGGACTTTGAAACGGTATTTATCCCTATTGTAGTACTTTTTGAGCTGGTTGAAGAGCTGTTCTTCGTCGAAGTACGCTGTGAACAGGTATGTGTTCCCGAAGTCGAATGCTGTTATCTCCTCCGTGTCGACGTTGAAGATGGGCATTGGTTTTTCCCTCCTTCCAGCGCGGGGGCTCTCCTTTCTAGTTGAAACTCTACTGTCTAATACCTCCGCCAAGGGGAGTGAAAGTGGAACCGCGGGACGGCTGCCGTCTGATCATTAGGGAGGTCAGGCAAAAAATTCTGAGTTTCTCTTGTGCTGGAGGGAGCTTCCCCTTCGGCCGCCCTCCCGTTCCTTAGTCTGGTGGCCAGCACCTCAGCACTTTTCGACATGGGGATAAAGATCGATAATAATAAGAAAATAAATACGATGAGATTATTCCACACTATATTCAAAGATGTAAATTAACTTTGACACGTATCCCGCACCACTCTTTAGTTAAAAGACAAAAAGATAACTTTCCGTAAATCTTCATATTTATGATACTTTGACAATATTGTCCGCGCCCGTCTGAAGCCCTTTCAAAGCCGTTGTGGGACTTCCTAAACTAGTCAAGTCATTTATATCTGTCGGCGTATCTGCCCCCAGAATTACTATAAGTAATCAAATACATCTCGAAGCAGTCAATAATCATGTTTCTCGCAACGCCTGAAAAACCCCCAGGAAGCTGGTAGTTCTGGGTCTCAGAGTACATAAACTCAAAACCGTTGTGCGCAGAACTGACAACTGAGGGATGGAAAACATTTATCCTGTTCGGGGGCGAACATCACACTAATGAGCCAAAGAGCCACGAAGAAATTCACCGTGGCGGAGTTCGATGATGAATACGTCTGGCTAAAACTACGAGAAGGTGAAAAGCGTGGTCTCCAGTTCGCGATCCCTCTCAACAATGGCTGTCAAGATGAGTTGGAAAGCCTGAACGAGGGTGAAAAGATCACAGCGACTCTTGAAAGTATGAACGAGCGAAACACCGCTTGGCAGTGCGTCGAGATTCAGCGAGAAGAGGAGGAAGACGGTCGTACTGCAATGCCTGCTGACGACTAAGGCTCTCTATTTCATCCGTACGCTCTTCTGTAGGAGGTTGTTGATACTGTTCCTTTGGACCTTATTAAGTAGGTAGACGTCAGAGCTGCTGAGTCGTACGTTCTCAATTTACCCGGCTCACCAAGAAATCGCAAGACAGCCTCCCATCAACAATGTGCTACACATAAGGTCGATCCGTATTTTATTCCGCATCAAAAGTTAGGTCAGCCTCCATTACCGCTCCCAACTTCACCCGTATCCTGGTTCTGGATAGCCACGAAATAATCCGTGATAAGATACCGAATAAAGACTCGTTCGTAGTAAACAGTCAATCTCCAAGATACAAACAGTACAGCCAGTAACAAGGAGAAAATCACCACAGTAGGATAAGATTCGATTATGAAAGGAGAACAGATTTCTACACTTCCAAAACAAAATAGACCACGGTAAGGCCACCCGTTAAGAGGAATAAACGCACCAATTTCATAAGCGACGATGAATAGCCAGACAAACCAGGCAGAAACCCACATACCACGGTGGAAATTTCTGATAGCCTGAAAACGATACGACCGTACAGGCGACCTCGGATCGTCAACCCGGCTTGAAATCATCTGCTGCAGATCCTCATATCGGTCTATCCCGACATCTAAATCATAGGTTTGTCTTAGATTTTTCCAGACAAGATTTGCATGCAGAAGCTCTTCCACCTCATCATCATTCGGGGACCACCACAACCACACAACCGGGCCGATTAACGGGTACAAAATAAAAAGCAGAATCCGGTGTCCCCAATAGGAGTTCGAAAAACGTTCTCTAAGCCCAGAATCGTCATCCTCTCCACCAGTATCTTCGTCGTCCTGATCATCTGGCGACTCTTCTTTATTGTTCCCCTCACCATCACCACTACCCTCATCTCCTTCCCCAGTATCATTATCATCCTCATCATCGTCTACTAAGACGTTTCTAGTCTCATCCATCGTGTTCTCAAATACCTTCAGCTCACCCATGGCCGAAGAAGAATACGCCTGGGCAATATGGCCCAGCGAAAACGCTACGATCAGGTAGAACAGGTACTCCCAGATAGCAGAGGGAACAGGTGGATCCGGAAAGAGAACTAGAATCCCGAACAGCAGAGTCGCCCCGGGCAAGAAGACGCCGATAATGTCGTATAGATTAAAAACCCGGGGTGCACGGGGATTGACCATACCCTGTCCAATACAACCGAGGTAAAAATCAGTTGTCACAGAGGACACCTATCGTGTTCAGCTGGAGGATAGAACAAAAGCAGATGTCCAGTGGCGCGATCTCCGGCTACTCTATGGTATCGTTCAAACGTAATTCCGGAAGTTCCCGGAAGCCTGTGTTTTCCACAAAATGAATCGCGTTACAGCTCGGGGAGAATCACAGATGGAACGGGACTAACTGAATCGTTTCCGGAAATACCCCAGTCACGTTTTTAGTACTAGCCAGAAAACCAGTCTATCAAGCAAAGATGATCCGCGATGCTCGCGTTCTCCGCGCCGGGTTCGTCCCTCGGGAAGTTGAGCATCGCGACGCCGAAGTCAACCACCTCTCTAGCGTCCTCGAGCCCATCACGAACGGAGAACCAGCCGACACAGCTATCGTCACCGGACCCAGCGGGACGGGGAAGACGTGCATCTCGAAATTCGTCACGGAACGACTACGTGAAGAGGTCCTCGACGTCGAGGCCATCTACGTCAACTGCTGGCGCAACTACACCCGGTTCCGCACGCTCTACCAGATCCTCGACGACCTCGGCGCGACCATCGACATCCACCGGCAGTCGACGCCGCACGACGAACTCGTTGACCGCCTCCAGCAGCATGACGGCCCGCGAACCGTCGTCATCCTCGATGAGGTCGACCAGCTCGAAGACCCCAGCGTCATCTACGACCTCCACAGCCTCCCGCAGTTCGCGATCATCTGCATCGCGAACAAGGAAGAGGAGCTGTTCAGCCGCGTCGACGACCGCCTCGTGAGCCGGCTGCGCTCCAGCGAACACGTCCGGATGGACAAGTACCACGACGAGCAGCTGTACGACATTCTGAATGCGCGGGCGAAGTGGGGACTCAATGAGGACGTCATCACCGACGACCAGCTCTACCGGATCGCCGACGCGGCCGCCGGCGACGCCCGCCTCGCAATCGGCATCATTCGAACGGCCGCCGGCAAAGCAGATCGCGAGAACCACGAGCGCATCACCGACGACATTCTCCTGGATGCCGCCGAGGATGCTCGGGCCCAGATCAAGCAGAAGAGCCTCGACTCGCTCACGCCGCACCAGCGCGTCGTCTACGACATCGTTCGCGAGTACGGCCCGGTCGGGCCGAGCGAAATCCACGAGCGATATTCCGAGGAGGTCGATGATCCACGGACGAAGCGGACTATCCGCACGTACCTCTCGAAGATGGAGCAGTACAACCTCCTCGAGGCGGAAGGGACGAGCCGAGACCGAGAGTACTCGCTCGTCGATTCAGCGGCGGCGTCGCCGATGCAGTGACCGTGACTCCGTCAGCTATCAGGAACTGAACTCGCCGAGGCCGGATTGCTCGTGGTCCAGCGGCTCGATGACCTGGGGATCATCGTTGCCGGGGTTGTTGACCCGCGTCGAGATTTCGTAGGCGTCCAGATCGGCCTTCGGGTACGGCTGGCACAGTTCCTTGCGGGTGTCCGGATCTGCGGCGAGCCAGTCGGACTCAGCGTCTTGTGGAAGGACGACCGGCATCCGGTCGTGGATTAAGTTCATCAGGTCGTTCGGCTCCGTCGTGAGAATCGTGACGCACGAGATCGTCTCGTCGTCGCCCTCCCAAACGTCCCAGAGCCCGGCCATCGCGAATGCGGGGTCGTCCTCCCGGTAAATCCGGTAGGGCTGCTTCGACCCGCCGTTCGGCGATTTCCACTCGTAGAACCCTGACGAGGGGACGAGGCAGGGACGTGATTCCCACGCCCGCTCGAAGTTGGCGTCGTGATCTACCGTGCCGCACAGAACGTGCTACAGATAGCGATGAAGGGGATGTAGCAGAGAAAGCGTCCTACGGGTTGCGAACCATTTTGTCACCGGGAGAGCAAACTAAAGAGTAAATGGACGACCTCGAATTTGCCCTCGCCAATCTCCGAGGCTATCCTTTCGAGAAATTTGCTATGGCATATCTACGTGAACAGGGATACCAGGTTCACGAAAGCGGGAGTTCCGGCCCTGATGGAGGATGGGACGGCCAAGTCGAAATCGGCGGTAGAGAAGGTATCGCCCACGCCAGCGTCCAGGAAACCTGGAGACGTAAGCTCCGTAGTGACGCCGAAAAGGTCGAACAACTGGAAGAGGAGAGAGGAGAAGACTACGATCTCTTCGTTTTCGTCACTAACCAGGATGTCGGCGGCAGGCAGGAACTGGATATGCAAGACGAGATCCGAGAAGAGTACGGCTGGAAACTTCGGATCCATCACCGGGAAGAGATTCTTGGAGAGCTCCGGCAGAACAGTCAGGACTTGGCCAAAGAGTTTCTCGACGTCGACCTGCAAAAGGATAGAGAACACATCGAGGAAGTCAGGGAGATACTTGAGAGCCAGCTTGACGACATCCAAGCCCGTGAAGGATACGCCAGTGAACTGATCGAAGGCCCTGCTATCGCACTTCACGTCATCCCGAACGGCATACTTACAAAGAGGAAGACCAGTGCCAGGGGCATTCCTGATCCCAGCGTCCTATTCGAAGAAGTGACAACGTACAGCGAATCAAAAGGGAAGTACAGTATTTCCTACGGACGCGGAGGTTCCGGCAGTGAGCAACACTCCTACGCCGTTTTCCAGAATGACGGTCTCTATGAATCAACTTCTGTCTCCGCATTCCACCAGAAATACGAGGACCTGTGGCTGCAAGGATTCATACAGAAAAGCGTGGGTATAGGCCTTGATGCCTCTGTTATCCTGGCGGCGAGGAGAACGATGGAGGACTTGTCTGAGATGGGGTTCTCCGGCACGGCATTCGCCTGGATCTCTCTGCTTGATGCCGAAGAGGTCAAGCTCGTGACTCCCGACCAGCTCGGAAGCAGCTTGCACCGGTCACCGAAAACCATCGACACAGACCGGTACATCACCGAGCACGCAACACTGCAGATAGGCAGCGATGAAGTAATCGAAGACTTCGAACCGATCCTCGACGAGCTGTGGAGGGAGTTTGGTGCTGACGGCACTCCGAACATCGAGGACGGAAGATGGGCACGAGGAAGCTACAATACCACGTCATCAGGGACAATTCTCGAAGAAGGCGATCGTTGATACCGCGCTCATTTTGCTCCCCAAACCCCGTGTAGATAAGACAGGCCGGTAACATTGTCCCGATTGAATGAAGGAACCGCTCCGCTTGCCAGTCCCAGCAATCTTCGCTGTCGTTGCTGGGGTATCTATACTCGCAGCAGAACTCACGAACTATGATCTCTCAGGTAACGGCCAGCAAGTCCTCTCTACACTGGCGTCAATCCAAGCAGCTGTCTTTGCCATCGTCTTCTCCGTTGTCATCCTCGGAATCCAACTCTCAACATCAAGATACTCTACCAGGTTAGCCGACTTGTTCAGATCCGACGGAGCATACAAGAAAACAGTCGGTGTCTTCGCAGCCTCACTCGCAGTTGACATCATCGGCCTACTCGCATTCACACACGTCTCACTATTCACACTTAGACTCTTGACCTCAGTCGCTCTCGGCCTCGCAGCTGCCTCATTTGCTTTGCTGTACTTCTTCGTCGACAGAACCCTGGAACAGACCACACCCGAGGGTATCATCAAGCGGGTCAAGCAAGAACTCACACCAAGTCAGATAATAGCGGACGCCGAAGACGCTGACAACGACCCATCCGAAACAGATCCCTTCCTCGTCCCAGTTTCCATCGTCAGATCCGCGATCGATGACAGAGACGTCCCCGCCGCAACAAGAGCTCTCAACGTCATCGACAACCAAGTCGAAGAGCTTCTGAAACAGCTATCGACAGATCAAGTTGAAGAAGACACACCTGTAGGTGATTCTCTCGAAGAACTCTGTACGAATAGGCTTCCAAGTGCTGGAGAGAAAAGCGTCAACGAAGACCTGGAAGAAGCCGGCTCCGAAGCCGTCGACACGCTCTCCTCGATAGGAAGCAACTCGGTTGAACAAGAACTCGAACCCGTCGCAATACACAGCTCGCAAGGCCTCGGTAAACTCGTCAGCAACGTAGACTTCAGCACGACCGGGGAGAACGTCCGAAAAGAAGCAATCGACGAAGCCGGTGAAGTACTTAAAGAGGCAGCTGAATCTCAGCTGTGGGATACCGCCGGGACAGGAACCAGAATCCTTGGCTGGCGGGCCGCACAGTCTGTAGTAACACGAGGACCTACAGAAAGACGCAAGCTGCCGTACACCTCCCTTTCCTTGAAGTACATTCCGGAGGTATTTGAGGAAGTAGTAGAAGGTGCTCCGGACGAAGCCGATAGCCTAGATCTCTTCAGAAGAGCCTCTCGAAGAGAAGAAGATGACTGGACCTCGCCTGAAGAATGGGCATTGTGGAGCTGCTATGCTTCGATGGCAGAAATCACCTCTGCGTTCATCCGGTATGAAGTCCAACACGGCGAGGAGATTGTGGACTGGAGCAGTGCTGGTAGTGGCTGGACAAAATGCATCTCAACGCTCGAAGAATCCGGCTATGATGAAATGCTGCGGCAATGGCTCGGAACGATTCTCTACTTGGAGTACATCGAATCCGAGGTCGATAACCAGTTGATGTCGAGTTTCCGTGCCGCTGCCCGGTACGACGTCTCGGAAGATTTGATGGAGCAAACCATCGATGGGATCCTAAGCGAGGACTTGGATGTACAATCCAGAATCGATTCTCTGCCAGGTCAGATAGATCCTGTTGAATTTCCCCGGACTGGTCCGACAGTGCCGCCAATCTCGGACCCAGATTATCCGTTTGAGGAGTGGCTGGGGCTCCACAAAGAGATCTATCTAGACCGGGCGAAGGGCAGCGGAATGTATGCAGAGATCGAAGTCGAAAGAGGCGATAATGGTCAGGGAGACGATGATGGAGACACCGATTCGTAAAAACTCAGGCTTTAAAAACGGGTTTTAAGAAATATACTACAGAGTTTTTCCCAAGACTCGGAGGTAGATAGACCATCGACTACGTCAGGATAGACGGAACAGACTACAGAATTACGGAGCACGCTCGGCTTCGCTGGACTATGCGGATCAATACCTCCGAGAAATTGAACCAGGAACACATCGAGAACAGTGTCCGAGTCAATCTATCCGGAGGATACGAACGAGGGTTCTGGAATCAGGACTACGGTGCGGTTCTCCTCATAAGCGCGGACTCAATCTCCACAGTCATACCTGAAAACGATCTCGGGCTGAGCGAAGGTATGGAACAGTGCTGTAGCTGTGAGGCCTTGATTATGGAAAACTGTCACCTGGACAACTGCCGATGGTGCGGAGAGGAGGACTTCGAAGAGCCCGCCACCCACCAAAATCTGCTCTGATAGCAGGTCACATATAGTAGTAATAGTGGTAGGGGAACATCTCTTCAGGAAGCTCACCAGCTAATGGTTCAGCAAGGATGTCGCTGACTGCATCTGCGATCCCAACTGTAACAGGGAGCTTTTTGCAGAAATCAGAGCTATTCCAATCCAGCTTAGAGAACGATAAAATCTCCTCGCAGATCTCTCGGTAAGATGCAGACTGCACATCACTGTGCGGACGGACAACGATCGGCTTCGGCATCCCTGAATCGTCGTACGCTGAAATCTCTGGGACAAACCCCTTAGTGTACAGATAGTACTCCTTCTTCCCTGGAGGAAGCACAACAGTCCCTCTCAAAGGCGGGTACTGAGTATTACTGAACAGCCGAATCGGATGACGTTCACGGATCGTGATGAAATCCCGAGCAGCGACCTCAGAGGACCCATCCTTGAAACCCTCCGTCTCTTTCTCCCAGAAATTAGATGACTTATGAATTACCAACCTTTCCGGCATCTCACCTTGTCGGTCACCAAAGCGCCGTAAGATCGTCTCAATAAGCTGTTTAGCATCCTCACGGTTTAGATGAGTTCTTCCCGTGTCCTTGTCACTCGCTATATCCTTGACAGGGTCGCCCCGGATTACGAAGTTCTCCCCGGTCTCCATGAACACCTGCGCAATTGAGGCTCTAGTATCGGGATCTGTCCCACGTTCATCGTAAAAAGACACACCTACATAGCAGGTTCTCGACTTCAGCTCAGTTAGTTTCCAAGGACGGCCTCGACGAGCTTTGTACAGTAGTCCCACAGCGAGATTCCAAGCCACTTCACGACGTGGTTGGACATCCTCGTCGCGGAGGGTATCTGGCCCGATGAGTTGAGTTGGAGTCTCATTTAGCATCCCAAGGAGCTTAATCCGGCTTCTAAAGTCAGTATCCTTGGTCCTAATCCGGCCTCCCTTTTTATCGCCAGTCAGGATCTCCACTAAATCTGGAGGGATGCTTACGATAACTACGTCCGGTGAGGGAGTGGTCGAGCAGACGTTCTCGATGTGATACTCGATATTATCCAACGCCATTTCCACCTGCTGCTCCTCATCTCTGACTTCTTGGAGTGCGTCGACGTGATCTCCCTCAATCTCACTACGCCACTTCTGACGTTGATCGAAAGACATCTGCAGTTCTGATTCTGAACCGAGTCCCGGAAACGGCTGATTCCATCTCTCTCTGTCTGAACCCTCTGGAAGGACACCGTGTCGCATCTCCTCCAGAAGATCTCGGACTGCGGATATCGACCAGCTATCTCCAACGATTCCTATCCGAACAATCTCATGGTCGGAGCCATCGCGAGGTGGACAGGGTCCGTACTCAAGAAGGCCAGCACGTGGATCCTTTGCTTTCTCCCCACCGGCAAACACTAGCTCAGGTTCACGTAAGCGGGAGATTTCAAATTCAGACATCAGTATGAGTCAACCTCCGGCGACATGAGCTCATTTCTCTCACTGGTATCTTTTGGGGGTCGTTTTCGGACCTCTAAATCATCTATCTCAGAGAAGTACATTGCCTGAGGATGATCTCGCTCGTCGTCGTCGAAAAGAGACTGATTCTGTGGAGGTTCTTCGGTCAAATCAAGGTACGAGCGCCATTGGCGGAATTGTGCCTTGAAATTATTAGGTCGGTGGTATCCGTCGCTTTGCAAATCGTCGTGTAGCTTGCTCGCCTGATCTCCGCTAATTATGTCGTTGCCGTAGCCTCTCCGTGAGAACAGCCACCCGGTTTCGACGAAAACATAGAAGTCACCATCGTACTGCCTAAATTGAGGGACTCCATATCTGTGAGCGATAGAACGACCTCTCTCCATGGTAACTTTCCAACCCTCTACAAACGTTTGCTCAGGTCCGTCTTCTTCTACGCTGTCTTTGTCTGGGTTGTGTTGGAAGATTAGACGATTTTCGTAGTCATGCCTCACCAGCTTACAGGTATCGTAGTTCTCGACACCTCTCTTCTTTAGGTAGCGGTTGAACAGTCTCTTAGCGATCTCATCTGCTTTTTCGACATCTTCCAGCCACTGATCGAAGCTTTGTTCTTTGATGGAATCTGTTTCTATGAACTTCAACAGAGACTCTTCCATCTCCTCCGGAGGGGTTAGACTATAGATTTCATCCCCCTCTATCCAAATTGGAGAATACCATTCGTTTGCCTCATACACATCTCGATGGCGATCGGCGGTACAAACTCCAACATAGATATAATCTGGATACTCCTCGAGTTTGTGGAAGTTCGGTATCAGTGTCTCCGGACGATCATAGGGCCTGTTCTCCTTGGTATAGAAGTCCCACTTTGATCGATCTACTGACTGCTCGTCTTCCGCCATTTGCTCAAGGCGATCCCAACCAGCGCGGTGGATGAATACGTCTTCTAAGAACCGCTTGAAGTGCTCAAATTCGTATTCGCGGAATTTCTCCGTCTCCTGGTCATTCAGTTCATGCCTACTGACAACCTCATCATAGTAGTCCTTGATCGCGTCGTCTGTGCTGACTCGAGGTTTGAAAATTCGCTTCCACTTGTCTGAGGCTTGGAAATGAGGGGAGTAGACATGATATTCGAACTCTCGGCTCTGTTCATGATAGTCGAGAAAGGTACGTGCGAGCTCAGTGACGAAACTCTCATCTAAACGTGAAACTTCGCCTGCCTTGGCTTCTACACGGATCCGTTTCTCAAACTCACTGCTAACTTTCTCTGCGTCCAGACAATAGAAATCCTCAGAGATACCTACAGCAGCTAGATCCTCAGTAGTGGCGTGGTGGTCCGATCTTCGTTCAATACTGTTCCCTCGTGCCCTGAGATACTCGGCTATCCGGTTCTTGTATTTCTCTCCTGTATGGAAACTAGCCTCACTTCCACCTTCATGATCGAACCACGGCATTAGTACCGATTAAACAAATCCCCTTCTCCGACTTTATTCTATCTCCCACAGAACATATACACGATGACCTCAACACCTTCATACGAAATCATATGCAAGACGCCTTGGACCTGGAAGAATTGGTAGCAGTCCTTTTAGAAGAACATGAATACGGAGACTCACTCAAGCCCAAGGCGTTCCACAAAGTCCTCTATTTCGTTGAGCAAGAACTTGAGCAGGAGCGAGTCCCTGTTCAGGTCCCTAAATTCTGGTATATGTATGGAGCAGTCGTCGCAACGTCTAACTCAAATATTAATGTGGACATCAGTGATGGCGGTTCCTCAGTAACCAGCAATCTAGATCTCGATGATATAGATGTGTCAGAGGGAGTGCTTCGACGCAGTCAAGAAGCTATTAGCAGAGCTCTTGACGATTACTACGATCTCGGGCTTGACGGTATCACGAACAAGATGTATGAAGAGGCTCCGTATGACGTGCAGCGACACTATCGCCAGCTGGATAAGCAACTGACAGCGGCTGCTGACACAGGTCAAATGACTCTCGACGGTGGGAAAAACGAGGTGCGGACCAGAGAAACCGTGTATGATTTTCTAGAGAGTTTTCCACTGGATGAGTTTCCGGAATACGAGGATGATTTGTATATCTGGTATCGATTAGTCAGTGCTCAAATCGACTCCGATGACTACGATCCCGATGAAGCACATCGAATCTCGGAAACCTTCTGGAGGCTATTCTGCTTAGAATTGGCATGTCGGGAGAACAGTGGATTATCGCGTAGTGAGGTCGCAGAAGAGCTGGGTGTAGATAGTATAGAAGGAACAAAAGAGGAACTTCGATCATTTCTACTTGAGCAGGAAAAGCAGAAGGCCCGGAGAAATGCTCGAGAAAGTGAAGCAGCGATCAAAGCAGCGGAAGCGTTCGTTGCTCCTCACTTAGAGTTTGACGTGAAAATCTAATAGAGATGGCTAGGTACTTCCTTGACACCGGCCCAATTGTTGGAATTACTTTCCTCCACGACCTGTGGCGAACTGAATCAGAAAGGCTGTTCGACACAGACAATACACTCTATACCTGCCAAACCGCTGTCTACGAATACTGCAATAGGACCGACTCAAACTCTGTGGAGACGGCGGACATCGATTGGGAAACAGAGGAAGGCCGATTCGGCGATAAATTCTCGACCGTTCGAGCAGCTCAGGGCAATCTAGACATCAAACTGCGTTCCTATGATGATGACGAGCTTGACTTAGATACTCTCGTGGACCTGTTCATTTCTGAAGCTCGAATCAAGGAGAATGTCTTCCCTCAAAGCTTGATCGAAGAGTACATTCGACCCAATCTTGAGGATTTCCTATCTGAGGAGATAGGAGATCAAGATCTGACCTCCAAGGTTGCTCGCCAGGCGATGGACGCTCTTTGTGACACGATTCAGACCCAGGCGAGAAATAAGAAGAAACGTCTGAAGAGACGGGTCAAGATGGCTCCGGAGCAGGATGGGGACTGGAAGATGGAGAAAAGACAGTTAGATTTTGTCGGTTATCGAGATCGTCTTATTCTATGCGATGCGGCATACATGAAGGATCGAGGCCTCCTGGATAAGGTTGTTACAGTAGACTCTAATCATATGTATGATAACCGGAAGAAGATCGAGGCGATACTGGGTATCCGGATTCTCCTCGTCAAGGATCAGTTCGCTGATGATACCTCTTATCTCACGAGTGGTGCTGAGTCGAAGGAGCAAGACACAGATTAGAAGAAAACAGTCGAACCGGGTTTCTACTCCCGGTAATAGGCAAGGAGAGGGAACGAAGATACTCGGCTACGGGTTATCCTGTACTTCTCGGAAGGCCTCTCTCAACTCTCGTAACGAAACACGGCGAAATGATCTCGGTTGACCGGTGCTTTCAACAGCCTATTTTCCGCCAAGTCAGAAAGCACCCTTACCTGCTTCTGTACAGATTTTCGCGTTGCCGAGCCGCTCTGGATATTCAACGTGGAAAGAGATCGTGTGACATCTATATCTCGTTTAGTGAAGGCTGCTTTTCTTGTTTTTCGCCGTCCTCCTATCCTTGATTTTCATTGAGGCCTTCCGAGCTGTTTTTCTCGTCCTTGTTTTTGCGGTACTCGTCTTCGTCGACGCTGGGAGGAAAGAGATTAACCAACACGCCGCCGTCAATACGGGCGGATGTTGGTTAACACGGAGAACACTGGATTCAGGAACTATTCTCGGAAACAGGATCCAAACGGAGACTACTCGGGACTGTACCGGGATTGGAGGGGATCAAGTCGAGTTCCCTGAAACGCGGAAGCGACACGCCGCGGCTTATCGGGAAGGTAGACAACTAATCAAGTATGGGAGAACACACAACGTCGAACCGATTGGCGGTGGACCAGCCGACACGGGGCGCTGACCGCAATCAGGCCTTTGCTGACCAGGCCGATCCAGCTACGGACGAGATGCTGTTACCACAACTCGACGACGGCATCACGCTGCTCGATGTCGAGGGAGGCCGCGGCGTCCCGATCCTGCAATCGCTCGTGCTCGACCATCTCCTCCTACACGACGGGCCCGCCTTCTGGGTCGACGCAAACGGACACGCGACAACGACGACACTCGCTCAAATTACGCCCAGTCAACGGCTGCTCAACCGAATTCACGTCGCCCGCGGATTTACTGCGTATCAGCACTACGGCGCCGTCTGTGATCTCCCGTCAGCGGTGAACCAGTCAATTCAGACATCCACGGCCGATACTAGGGCGACCGATCGACGGGCATCAGATCGTGACGAGGACACGTCGCCCCACACGCCCGCTCTCATCATCGCGCCGGCCGTCGACGCCCAGTACCGCGCCGACGATACCCTCGGCGGGGCCCACGCGAAAACCCTCCAAGCCCGAACTCTCGCCCGGTTAGCGACCTACGCCGACGGATACGACATCCCGGTGCTCGTCACACGGGCGCAGCGCGACGACTTCACGGCGCCGGTCGCGACGGTCGCCGACCACCACCTGGAATGTGAGCAGACCCGGATGGGGCCACGGGTCGTCGGCGAGGACTTCGAGACGCTCGTCTATCCCGTCGACGACGGCGCGTACTACCAAACGACGTTCGCGTACTGGCGACAGCTGCTCGCGGCACGCGCCACGCAGGTCGGCGTGGAACCGACGACGCCGACGCCGTCGACGCCGACCCCGGAGGGTGTCGGGACAGGGGTCACCGCTGACGGTGAGACGGTGGCGGCCACCGCGGATCCCCTGCTCGATGCGTGGACCGCAACCGGGGCAGGAGGACGATAGCGATGGGGCGCACAAACCCGACATACCGAGATGCGCTGCGGGCAATCGAAGAGCGCTGGGCGGAGTTCCGCCGGGCACTGCGGCGTCGCGACCAGCCGCGCTTCGACCGGCTGTTCGAGTACGCCCGCAAGCACGCCGACGCGAGTGGGCTGTTGAACCACCAGAACCCGCTACTGCCGGCGCTGCTCAGCATCGATCTCGAACAGGAGGGCCGCCTCGACGACCACGAGGAACGCCTATCAGAGCTTGAGAAACGGCTTTCTGAAACTGTGGTCGAACAGCAGCAATCGTCCGCCGAAGGTAACACTGGAGGTGTAGAATGACGGAGTTGACGACGATTGCCTTCGATATCGAAACGACGGGATTTCAGGCCGGTGATGAACTCACAGTAGTTGGGTTCGATTCAGCGGTCTCGTCGCGGGTATTTCTCCATACCGGGACGACACCAGAAGCAGGCCTCGCAGATCGGCTCAGCGATGCCCTCCAGACACCGGTACAGCTCTCACTCCATGACAACGAACAGGAACTCCTGAACGAACTAGCGACGTTCGTCACGTCGACACTCACCCAACGAGATGCAAAGCTCGTCGCATACAACGGTGAGCGGTGGAACGGAGGATTCGACCTCCCGTTCCTTCGCACACGGCTCTGTACGCACGGGCTCGAGTGGCCGTTTGGCACGTTGCCATACGTCGACGTGATGGATGTCTTCGAGACACGCTTCAATACGAGTGAAGACACACTGAGTGGCGTCTACGAGGAACTGATCGGCGCCGGATTGAACGACCTGGATCCATTCACCGACAGTAGCGAGGCAGTCACCGCATGGGAGGAGGGAGCCTACGAGCCACTCATCATCCACAATGTCGCGGATATTCGACGGACTCGAGCGTTGATGGACCTTGCAGAACGGTATTGTTCAAAGTCAGATTTCTCTATGAAGTCGCTGGAGCCTATCGCCTGAAGAACTCGCTTCTCAGTTGGGGTTCGTAAAGGAAAGCACCCGGATGGTACCTACGGTGGGTTACGACCTGCGTTGAGTGGTTCATACGAGTCCGTGTGGTAGGCGACCCGCCAGAGTTTAAGCACCGCGCGGGTGACCAATTCTTCAGGAGATTGTGAAATACAGGACGCTTCGACCTCGTCTGAATCAGAACTCGCGTTCGGCGGTGGATGATAGTGTTCTAATCCGGGGACGTGGATATAGTCTCCTGCGTGTGGGTGCTTCCCCCAGCGCAGATTCACCCCTTCCGTGTCCGTGTAATGGAACTTGTAATCATCTCGTGTCGTCCACTGGATATCGATCCGGGCGTCCTCGGCCCCACACAGTCCATCGTCAAGCATGACTTCGAGGACTGATGGATGGAGGTAGTCGTCGAGTTCAGGTGTTGCGAGCGGTTCCATCTCCTCGACAACATCACGAATCGTCAGTAGCACCGGCCGATCCGCAGCTCCCCGGAGAGTATGGGTTTCTGCTTGGTCAGGCGAATCCCGCATTGCTCAGGCAGGGACGCTGTCGTCAGTCGAGCGACGGTCACTATCGACGAACTGCTCGGCGTTGCCGATCGAGAGGGCAGCGTTCGCGAACGCGAGATTCCGTCGGAGCGTCTTCCACTCACGAATCGTCTCTGGGTCGATCTCGTCCTGTGACCCGGTCTCGCTGAGGGCCTGGTTCGTCTGGTTGACCGCCAATTCTTCGGGGGAATCAACACCGAATTCGGACCGATATTCGGTGAGCTGCTCGCGCATCTCCTGAATTCGGGTGACGAGTTCATCGGTCGAGACGTGCTCAAGGATGTCGGCAGCCTGTTCGACGACGAGTGATTCAGGTGAGCGCCGATAGAGCGTGCCACCCTGTTCGCCGGGTGTCGTCTCGACAAACCCCTCGTCTGCGAGTGTGTTCAGGTGCTTTCGAGCGGTCTTTGGAGCCGTCCGTGCATCGTCAGCTACGGCATCAGCTGAGACGGGGCTGTACGTATGCGCAACGACGTGTCGAATGCGCTCATAGGGTGTTGTTTCTGCTTCCCATTCCTCACCAACCGCTTCGTTGACGTCTGCAAACTCATCTGGTGGGTTTCGGTCGTTCATATAGAAACACACGGTTCAAAGGAATATAGTTCTTTGGCAGATTCCTATATTCCTTCAGGTGGTGAGTACACCGACTGAATCCACACAGATGAATTCCGGAAATCGTTCCAGAAATAGCGGAACACAGAAAAACGGTCAGAAGACACCAGTAGAGTCGTTCTTGGGTCCATACGTTGAAATCCGGAAACGACACGCCACACCTTATCGGCGACTCGAACATCAGAGAGACCTAGATGGCGTTTAGCATCGACTTTCTAGACGACGGCCGCGTTCTGGAGTGGGAGGCAACCGTCGACGGCGCCGTCGCGACCGAGCGCGATGACTACACACCCCGTTTCTACGTCGCCGCTCGCGACCCTGATGCCGACCTCGACCTCACGACGCTTCAATCGGTGTACGACCAGCACCCGGACGTCGTCACGACCGAGACGGTTGCGCGACGGCCCGGCTTTCGACGGGACGAGGAGGCCGTTCTCGCGGTTGATGTCGCCCACATCGACCGCGTCACTCCACTCGCCCGGCAGGCGCGCCAGCTGTCGGATTATCCAGTCGGGGATCTCGCCTGTTTCAACGTGGACTTTTCGCGAGAGTTCCGGTACTGTCTGGAGACCGGCGCCGATCCGACGCCGGCGAACGAGCTGTCGACGCTCCGGCTCAGTGTTCCGGTGACCGAAACGAGCAACGACGTCTACGAGAAACTGTCCGTCGCCGGCGACGCCGTCACCGGCTCGCCGACGGATATCCTGACCGCCGTCCAAGGGGCACTCGAAGCGCATGATCCGGACGTCTTGGTCTGTTCGACGAGCGAGATCGTCCCGACCCTGTACGAGATGGCGACGGCTGCCGGCGTCGACGACTTTTCGCTGAGTCGGTGGCCGAATGTCGACTACCAGCAGCTCGCGAGCCGGTCGACGTACTCGAGCTACGGTCGCGTCGGTCACTCGCCGGCGCGGTACAACGTGCCCGGCCGGGCGATCATCGACGAGTCGAACACGTTCTTCTACGGGGAGACGAACCTCGACGGCGTCCTCGACCTCGTGTCGCGCTCGAAAAAGCCTATCCAGGAGCTCGCGTGGGCGTCGATCGGGAACGTGCTCACGGCGATCCAGATTTGCGAGGCCCACGACCGCGGCGTTCTCGTGCCATGGAACTCCTGGCGTCACGAGTTCTACAAGCCGATGGGGACGCTCCACGACGCCGACCGCGGCGGGTTCATCTTCGCGCCCGAGGTTGGCCTCCACGAGAACGTCCACGAACTCGACTTCTCGAGTCTCTATCCGAACATCATCTGTACCCGGAACGTCTCGCCGGACGTCATCCGGTGTGACTGCCACAGCGACCGCGACGACGTCCCCGGCCTCGGGTACTCGATCTGCGACGACCGGGGCTACCTCGTCGACGTCCTCCAGCCGATCATCGACGCTCGCGACGAGATCAAGGCGGCCATCCGTCGCGAGAAGGAACGGGACGACCCCGACAAGGACCGACTGGTAGAACTCGAGGGGCGGTCGGGAGCGCTGAAGTGGATCCTCGTCGCCTGCTTCGGCTATCAGGGGTTCAGCAACGCGAAGTTCGGCCGCATCGAGTGCCACGAAACGATCAACGCGTTCGCTCGCGAGATTCTGCTGACGGCGAAACAGCGACTAGAAGCCGGCGGCTGGCGCGTCGTCCACGGCATCGTTGACTCCATCTGGGTCACCCCAGACCCTGACGTCGACGACGAGGACCGCGAGGACCTCAAAGCACTCGCGACGGCAATCACGGAAGAGGTCGAGATCCGGCTCGAACACGAGGCCCACTACGACTGGGTGGCGTTCGTGCCGCAGCGCGAGAGCGACGCCGGCGCGTTGACAAAGTACTTCGGGAAGGTCGCTGGTGACGACGATTTCAAGATCAGAGGCATCGAAGCCCGGCAGCGCTCGTCCCCGCCGTTCATCGAGGACGTCCAGCGGGACTGTCTCGAACGGCTCGACGCGACTCGATCTCCGGACGCCGTCCTCGACTGTCTTCAGGACGCAATCAAGCGTCTCCACGCTGGAACGGTGCCGGTCGAGCAGCTCGTCGAACGGAATCGTGTCTCCAAGCCGCTGGAAGGGTACACGCAGAACACGCAGAACGTAGCGGCGCTGAAGCGGGCTCGGGACCAGGACCTCGCCATCCACCCAGGACAGGACATCGAGTACGTGGTCGTCGACGACGAGAAGAGTTCGCGAGGGCGGGTCGCGTTGGCCCACGAAGAGATAGAGTCGTACGATGCGTCGTACTACGAGACGCAACTCGTCAGAGCTGTCGAGAGTGTGCTGGCACCGCTTGGCTGGGATCGGACAGAGATTCGACGCGAGATCGCGGAAACTCGGGAAACGGACCTGGCCGCCTTCACCGAGATTGGAAGAAGTTAACCAACACTATCGAGGTATCGGGAGATTTGTTGGTTAATACTGAGTGGAGGCACAGAAGGGAGTTAGAGAGAATACCACGCCCACACACCCCTCGTCCAGAGTGAAAACCAATCAGAGGTGTGGGGTGAGGTCCACGGGAAATAGGGGTTCTCGTGAGAGGAGATCAGCAAGAATCACGGCAGGACAGCCTGAGACGGGAGAACACGGAGGAAATGGAGCAGTAAACACGAGCAGCGGTTCGAAACCACCCGGACGAATGCCGCCTTTGTCCTCTTCTCTATGCTGAATACACTTGGAGAGTGGTAGGAGGTAGGTAGTAATAAAACCTCTAGGTAATGCTATGAATGTTGGCATGTTTAGAGAGCTTCCACTGTGTGACGACTGCTGTTCGAGGGATACTCGTCTCACATCTTGTGATTTCGGTACTTCCCAGCCGACTCGTCGTGTGGTTTCCGCCGGGTCAACCGAGGGACTCTCGTAGCGTTTCACTCTGGACGAGGGGTGTGGGGGTTCGATTCCGTCGTCCGTGTATTGTGAAACGTTAAAGGAACAATCGTCGTTCTGACATTCGTCAACCAGCGAACCGGCATCAAAGCCCAAATCGGGATTGGTATCTCCCGATCTCCCTCGTCAATCGGAATCAAGGTACCCGTTCCCGACAGTTCCGATTGTACCCTGCTTTGCTTCGGCTGGAGATCTGACCTGCGTCTTCACTCTTGACTGGGGGTGCCGACGAACGCTCGTCACCATCACACTCCACTCCAGCTCGTCACACCAGCGCTTTCACTCTGGACGAGGGGTGTCTGCCGTGCGTCAGACGCCTATGGCCGATGTGTCCTCTCATAGAAATGATTGATTACACGGTTCGGGAGATACACTCTGGACGGGGGGTGTCATCTCAACCAAGTACGCTGCTCCCGGATGGAGGGCTATTCACTCTTGACCAGGGGTGTGTCAAACCCGCTCTAGTCTGGCGTTTTCACTCTGGATTAGGGGTGCCGGTCTACGTCAGTAACGATCGCTTCGAATCCGATTTCACTCGGGACCGACTCGACCCTTTGTGAGGATGATACGCCAGCGACAAAACATCAGAAGACGACCATAGCCCGATTTACACTCTGGTCGAGGTAGCCAAATCATTAAGTAGGTCCCATCCGCGATGTCTGATATTGATGGCTGAGGAACCGTCCCAACTCTCTGACTTCGACGGCCGCTACGAGGATCCCGCTGACGATCCCCTCTTCGACTTTGATGAAGACGACCCCGACCGAGCTAACATTTTCGCTCGCAAGGAGCTGCTGAAGGTTGGCCACGTCCCTGAAAGCGGACGTATCGTTGGCCGAGATGGCGAGATCAAGGCCGTGGCTGCTGAACTCAGGCCAATCGTTCGTGGCGATCCGCCCAACAACGTGATTATTTACGGCAAAACGGGAACCGGGAAGTCGCTCGTTGCCCGTCACGTCACAGAACGAGCCCGCCGAGCCGCGGAGTCGAACGGTGTGTCCGTCGGCACGGTCTACGTCGACTGCGCGCAGCACAACACACAGACACGCGTCGCGAGGACGGTGACTCGTTCACTCAACGAGACGGACGAGACTGACTTCGATATTCCACGCGCAGGGATTGGCAGCGGTGAATACTACGACTATCTCTGGGAGATTCTGGATACTGCCTACGAGTCAGTCATCATCATTCTCGACGAGGTGGACCGACTCGATGACGATGATATTCTTATGCAGCTCTCGCGGGCTCGCGAATCAGGGAAAGCGGATTGCCACCTGGGCGTCATCGCCGTCAGCAACAAGATCGAGTATCGCGACCAGCTGAACGAACGCGTCAAGTCCAGTCTTCGCGAGGAGGAGTTCGTCTTCCAACCCTACGACGCGAATCAACTGCGCGAGATTATGAAGCACCGACGGGACGCGTTCCACGATGGCGTTCTCTCGGATGATGTGATCCCGCTGACGGCGGCACTAGCCGCCCAAGAACACGGTGACGCCAGAAAGGCCATCGAAATTCTTCGTCACGCCGGCGAACTAGCCGAACGAGAAAACGTCGACACAGTCGTTGAGGAACACGTTCGTGATGCTCAGGAGTGGGCTGAAATCGATCGGTTCGAGGAGCTTCTCCGTGGATCGACGACCCAGGTCAAATTCATCCTCTATTCGCTCGCGCTGCTCACCGAAGAGAATCCGAACGAGGATGGATTCTCTACCAACCGGATTTACGAACGGTATCAAGCGACGACAGAGAAGGCCGATGCGAAGACTCTCAGCGAGCACCGCGTCTATGAGCTGTTGAAAGAGCAGGCGTTCCTCGGTGTCGTTGAATCAACTCGGACCGGTGGTGGCCGGGGTGAAGGCAGTTATCTCGAGCACCGGCTGGTTCAGGATACCGGCATCGTGCTGAAATCTGTCCTCCGGGACAGCCGATTGGAAGACTTGGCCTAGCTCTCGTTACGGTCGCTGACCACACCCCTGATCACGAGTGTATCTCTCGATACGTCGGAAACGTGGGGTGGGTCTCGATACGTCGGAAACGTGGGGTGGGTGATCCGAGATCGTCTTCTACTCCCAATAATCGACTTTGGGCGGGGTGACGAAACGACGGAAACGTGGGGGGTCTGATCCCTTCAATCGTGGCTGCGTTCCCTCCACCGACCTCCAGTTACGACGGAAACGTGGGTGGGTCTGTTCTCTCCGAGTGTTACCTGTCTGGGCTGACCGGAACCATTCACACTGAGGGGTGTGGGGTGGGTTGAACCCATTCACACTCTGGGGGGTGTCCTCTGCTACGCTACTAACTGCACTCGACAAACACCCAGCTACGGTTCACCACCGTCTATTCGTCGGGACTGACGGGGCCTTTATACTGGGAACGAACTTTCTCGCCTTCTCGCCACTGCCAGTAGTAGTAGCGGTTGTCGTTAATCTCCTTGATCGTGATCGTGGCCTTCGCTGGGACGTTGTCCGGCAGATCGTCTGGTCGCTCTTCGACCTCTTTTTGATCTGCCGACTCCTCGAGACGGGCCTCTCGTTCCTTGTGCTCGGCGAGCGCTTCAGCGTACGTCGCAACGTCTCGGAGCTGCTCCGGGTTCGACTCGTTGAGCGTGTTGACGATCTCCGTCGGGAGGTTCGCCGGCGGGGTCGGGGGTTCGTAGGACATCGGCTACTCTCGTGTTAACCAACACGGCCCACGAGTCCATAGTTTTGTTGGTTAAGACGATGGGAGTGGTTCTCGCGATTGCTGACTGTAACACTACTCGAAACTTCTTTATATACAAGTTTCGTAATATGTTACACTATGCTCCGGCGTATCGAACTCGAGGTCCTCGCCACGGTCGACCGTGGCGACACGATCTCCGAACTCGCGACGAAGCTCGACCACAGCGAGAGCTACCTTTCTCGTGCCGTCGCCGACCTCGTCGAAAAGGGACTCGTCTACACGGAACGCGACGGCCGCCGAAAACGAGTCATCCCTTCGGATGCTCGCGCCGTCGAACTCTATCGGGACCTCGTCCGCCAGCACTCCCACATCGAGTTCCCCGAGCTGCTGACCGGGAAGGCACTCGAGGTCCTGTACTACCTCGACCAGCCGCGAACTGTCTCCGAGATCGCCGACCGGAGCGACAACTACCGCAACACGGTCAACCGCATCCTCAAGCGGTTTCGCGACCGTGGGCTCGTCGGGACGGACGACGGCCGCTACGAGTTCAACGCCGACTTCGACCGCCTCCACGAGTTCGCGCGTGAACTCGCACATCATCTACATCGCCAGCGCCTCGAAGCCGTCGCCCGGAAGGGCACGATTCTCTGGGAGGACTACGACGAATTCCTCGCCCAGGCTGAGACGGAGATCGACGCGGAGCCGTTCCACGAAACCGGCCTCGCTCGATTCACGGCCTTCGACCTCCAGTTCCTACTCACCGGCCACCGCTACTACGTCTACGCCGAGGAGCTCGACGCAGTCTCGCCGGCGGAGCTCTGCTGTCACACCCTCTTGATCGACGACGGCAGCCGTCACCGCTCGTACTGTCTCCTCCTGCTCAGCCACGTCAGCGTCGACGAGGAGGGCCTCCGAGAGCAAGCGGCGAAGTATGGCCTCGAAGACGAAATCGACGCCTTGCTCCGCTACCTCGAGACGCACGGCGAGGTTGATGACGAGCAGCTCCCGGAGTGGGACGAGTTCCAGGAGCTAGCGGCTGACTACGAGGTGAAACTACCGTGAACTCGACCGACGTTTCGGCTGGTCAGTAGCTTCGAGACGGAGATTCTGGCCTCAGGGAGTGAGCGAAGCGAACGAATCGGAAGAAGAAGACGCTGAAACCCCTCGACATAGACCACAGACTGTTCTCACCATTCTCCCAATATTGATAAACTACTAGGCATACATCTGACGTATGGAAGTGCGGCGCACTGTCCCGGTTAAACTCGATGTGGACAGCGACGAGGCCGCACTTCTCCGCGAGACTGTAGACGAATTTCTATGGGCTGCTAACCACGTCGTTGACCACGCCTGGCAGGGCGATTACAAGATTACGAGCAAGGCCCAGCTACAGGAAGAGACCTACGACAACGTGCGCGAGCAAACGCGGTTGCACGCCAACCTCGTCCAGAACGCTCGCAACAAGGCCGCCGACGCCGTACAGAGCGCCGTCGCCCGCTGGAAACAGGGCGAGTACGCAGGCAAGCCACACCTCTCGAAGCCAACGGTCGTCTACGACAAGAGGTGTGCGACCTTCTACGACGAGTGCGTGTCGCTGGCAACCGTTGACGGGCGCATCGAGATCGAATACGTCCTTCCTGACGACAACCGTGATACACCCCACAGTCGGTATCTCGACAACGACGATTACCAGGTGACGGGCGCAGAACTACACCTCAGGGACGGCGAGTGGTTCCTTCATCTACGCACAAAGGCGGAGATGGAGTCTGACACGCCAGAACAGGCAACAGCCGAGCACAGTACAGTCCTCGGTGTTGACCTCGGTGTGAACCAACTTGCTGTCACTTCAACAGGCACCTTCTGGAGCGGTCACGAGTTCGACCATTGGCGCCACGAGTATGAGAAGCGGCGGGCCTCGCTCCAGCAATGTGGTTCGCGTTACGCCCATCGAAACGTCCAGTCGGTCGGACGGAAGGAGACAGGCCGATTCAACATGATGCTCCACCGGATTGCCAATGGTATCATAGATGAGGCCGCTGAGAACGGAGTCGCAGTCATCGCATTCGAGGAGTTGACCGGTATCCGTGACCGACTGCCAGAAGCGTCGTGGGGGCACAAGTGGGCGTTCGAACGATTGTACGAGTACGTCGAATACAAAACCGAATTGCACGGTATCGACGTGGTCCAGGTAGACCCGGAAAATACGTCTCGCCGTTGTTCACACTGCGGGTTCACCCACCCAGACAACCGTGACGGTGAGGACTTTTTGTGCCTGAAGTGTGGCTACGAAAACCACGCCGACTACAACGCTGCAAAGAACATCGGCTTGCGGCATCCGTCTTTAGCTAAGACGAGAACCGCGTGACAGCGGCGGCTTATCGAGGCTACTTTTCGAGAGGAACGAGGAGGCAAGAGCTGTGTCCAACAGCACCTCCTCATCGAGGATTATGCGTCGGCT
>NZ_QXIJ01000018.1:0-47581 GCF_003665925.1 Halobellus sp. Atlit-38R | reverse complement strand
GTACAGATGCGGCCGATCAGCGCAGAACTCTTTGAGCAGTGCTGTTTTCCCCACTCGACGACGCCCATACACGACGTAGAAAGCGTGACCAGATGATGAATACGCCGTGTCTAGTGCATCGAGTTCACCTTGGCGGTCATAGAAGGTCATACTTTGCATAATGATTACTGCGATAATGACTTATGCGCTTCGCACTCTCGCCAAAATGCTGTCCGCTCGACCCCGCCTGTTCGCTCCTCGGTTCCGACGCTCTGTCGGAACACTCGTCACTCACGGGAAGGCGGGGGTATGCGCTCGTATCTCTAATCAACGGTAAGAACAGTCGAGGGACCCAAAGTGGCAGAAAATCGGCGTAAGGTAGATATGTATGTATACAGACCGTATACATATGAGCACATCCATCCGAGTCTCCGATGATACGAAAGCGATGCTCGAGAGTCTCAAGCGAGAAAATGAGACATTCGACGAACTGTTGGAGCGACTCGCGCAGAGTGAGCGGCCGATCAACATCGGCGCGTGGAGCAAAGAAGAAGCAGACCGCGCGCGTGACGCAGTCAAGCGTTCTCGGGAGAGTTTTTGACCAGTGACGTTCCTCGATTCGTCGGTCATTATCGATCTCCTTGAGGGTGTCCCGGACGTCGTCGAGTACGTTGACAACTGTTTTCAGCCATACCTCACGTCCACGATCTGTGTCTTTGAGGTGATTGACGGACGAGTCGGGTCGGGGGAGACTGATGTCGTCAGCGTCCGACAAGATTTCGGCGGCGTCCGCTCGCTCGATCTGAACGAGCAGATCGTTCTCGAGGCAGGGCGGATGCAAGACCAACTGATGGATGACGGCGAGCGGATGGCAACGCGAGATCTGCTGATTGCGGCGACTGCCCGGTCTACAGGGAGTGAGCTTGTCGTCGCCGATTCAGACTTCCAAGCGCGACTTCTTGCCGACCAGATGGACGTGACAAATCTTCGGAGCAATCACTAGCGACTCTCTAGGTTGACTTACAGGTAGAGCAGGGCGAAGTGCTTCACTCACCGCGGAAGAACGGGCACAACCAGTTAGCGGGATGCACGAAAGGTCCGCGTGGTGTCTCTGTCACCACGAACCGTCTCAACTTCAACGAGCCCTAGCGAGGTGAAGATGCGACTCCAGTCCCGGTAGTATAGAGGGGTGTCCTCGTCGACATAATTCACGTCGACGTCGGGCGATGAGGACTCGTGAACTGGTTCCTCGGTCTCCGTCGTGATGAGGATGTTGTCGGTGATCCGAGCCACCTCCTCGAAGACCCATTCGACATCGGGATGCAGGTGCTGTAGCGTTTCAACCGTGTAGACCGCGTCGAACTCTCCGTCGTCGAAGTCCTCAATAATATCCTCAATTGGACTGCAGTGAAATGTTCCGTCCGTAGCGAGCCGGGGGTAGTGCTCCTCCATCACGTCGAATGCCTCGGCATTGATGTCTACACCCGAGAGATTCTCGAAGCCGTGATCGGCGAGGTGTGCAAGATGCCGGCCCGAACCACATCCCAGCTCGAGGATGGCTGCGTCACGGTCCAGGTAGCCACTAAGGAGATCGTGAATCAACGTACTCGTCTCATCCGAACCATAGTACGCGTAGTAGGAAGGGGAGTATTCCCCCGGCCGGTTTGTCCACGTGTCTCGGACGGTATCAGGATCCACGTGTATTGACTCCGCTGAACGCATAAAACGCCGTGGGTCGCGTCGGATGCGCGTAGAGATAGGGAGCTTCTCCGGGACGGGGGGGTCCCGGCCAGTCGTAGGCTAAATTCACTGTGCTCGACTTTCTAGTGGCAGCGAGAGTGAGTGCTGGCCGGTCTCTGTTGAGGAAGGAAGTTGATCTAGCCCCCCAGAACAACCGAGTAGCC
Source organism: Halobellus sp. Atlit-38R (assembly GCF_003665925.1). Lineage (NCBI taxonomy): Archaea > Methanobacteriati > Methanobacteriota > Halobacteria > Halobacteriales > Haloferacaceae > Halobellus > Halobellus sp. Atlit-38R. The sequence goes on along the minus strand of NZ_QXIJ01000018.1, from coordinate 45,698 downwards.
TATACACTATACCAATAGCCAAATTGTATAGGACATAGATATACCCATAGCCGATACATATAGCAGAAACCTATATGCTAAATGTATATTATACAGTCGGAGACTGTCGGCGGTTGATCGCCTCCCGGAGATCGTCCATCACATCCGCAGTTCCCTCTTGGAGGCCAACACGCACTGCCAGTCGGATAATCGCACTTCGGGATGCGGAGTCGAGTCCGGAGTTGCCGTCGTAGGCCTCCTGAAGTTGCTCGAAGACATCGTCAAGGCGGTCATCCTCTTCGAGCGCCCGGAGCACAGCCGCAAGCGTTGGGTCGTACGCTGTAATCGTGTCTCCTGTCTCGCCGTTCTCGACAGCTTCGAGCGCCTCATCAAGCGCGTCGACGAAGTCTGGCTGAGCGCTGGGGTCGTCACGATCGAGTCGGTTGCCGTGCGATTCTTCTTGTCGGAGTTTCTCGAGGTCGTCGTCAGTCATCGGTGAGTCGGTTGTAGAGTTCTGCCGCGTTGGTTGCGAATGCGTCTCGCGCGTCTGTACCCGTCTTCAGGAGTTCGTCATCCGGGATATCGAAGAGAGTCTGTCCCTCTTCTGTTGCCGTTCGGATCTGCTGGGAGTCGACGACGTACTCCGGCGCGAGCAACTCGCCGAACTCGTCTTGGAACGCCGCCAACTTCTCAGCGTGTAAGTTAGTCCGGCGGTCGAACTGGTTGGGGATCAACATCTGAAGGCGGACGTCTTCCCCGTAGTTGGAGCGAATCTTTTCGAGGTCTTCCTGGAGGCGCTGGGCTTGTGAGTACTCGAACGAGCCCATCAGGACTGGTGTCACGACATTTTGCGCTGCCCACAAGCCATTGTAGGTGATGTTGTTGGCGAGACCGGGCATATCCAGGATAACAACATCCCAGCGATCCAGCGGTTCGACGTAGTCGTCGAGGAACCGTCGGAATCGTGAATAGCGATCGTCGACGTCGTCGACGTTTCCGAGGTCAGCATCGAGGCCATCAAGATCTGGATGAGCTGGGATCAGATCAACCCCGGTTTCGGTCGGATAGACAAGTCGGTCGACCGCCTCGTCTGTCCCGACCATCTCTGCGACGTCCCCCCAGCGGTTCCCCATCGTCGTCGCGACGTTCGGGAAGTCATCTTCGTTGGCGATATCAGCCTGGAGTTGATCGTCGACGCCGAGTTCTTTGGCGAGATCGCCCTGCTTCCCAGCCAGGTCGACGAGTAAGACGTCGTGGCCACCCGCATCCAGTGCAGCGCCGAGGTGAGCGGCGCTCGTTGTCTTCCCCGTGCCACCCTTATCGAGGTAGACAGCAACACGGCGAGTTTTAGGCATTGCCACCACCCTGTAGGTATAGCATACAGTGTTTGGCTATACCTTGATGCTATATAAATATTCAGTCGGTGAACGGAATAGCAGTAAAGAGAACAGACTGTATCAACAGGAGAACGAAGAGTTAGAGCAGCGGATCGACGACCTCACGGGTTTCGACGCCGCATCATTGTTCCGCTCAAGGGGAGTACAAGTAAACTACCGCACCCTACTCGCTCACGGCTTGGCCGTTCGCTTCGTTGAGGGTGGGGCTTTCGCGTGGACTCCCGCTCTGGCCGGAATCTTCGGCAGGAGATTCATATTCTCCGTTCGCGTTCAGCGTCCCGCGATTCAAGCGCACGCCTACGGGTGCGCCTCCGCCGTCCCCAGTTTGGTTACGGCGGAGATACCGCAGTCCAATGTTCTTTGCTGCGTTGTAGTCGGCGTGGTTCTGGTAGCCACACTTCAGGCACTCGAACTTCTCGCCGTCGCGGTTATCCGGGTGCGTGAATCCACAGTGTGAACAACGACGTGACGTATTCTCCGGGTCCACTTGCTCTACATCGATGCCGTGCATCTCAGCCTTGTATGCGACGTACTCGTATAACCGCTTGAAGGCCCACTTGTGGCCCCACGATGCGCCGGGCAGTCGGTCACGGATGCCGGTCAACTCCTCGAAGGCGATGACCGCACAGCCATTTTCGGCGGCTTCTTCGATGATGCCGTTGGCAATCCGGTGGAGCATCATCGTGAACCGCCCCGTTTCTTTTCGACCGACCGACTGGATGTTCTCGTGGGCGTGGCGTGACCCACACCGCTGGAGTGACGCCCGCCGGTTCTCATACTCGCGCCGCCAGTGGTCGAACTCGTGACCGCTCCAGAACGTGCCCGTCGAAGTGACCGCGAGTTGGTTCACGCCGAGGTCAACGCCGAGGACTGTGCTGTGCCCGGTCGTTGCCTGCTCCGGCGTGTTGAACTCCACCTCCGCCTTTGTGCGAAGATGAAGGCACCACTCGCCGTCCGTGTTGTGGAGTTCTGCGCCCGTCACCTCGTAGTCGTCGTTGTCGAGATACCGGCTGTGAGGTGTGTCACGGTCCTCGTCTGGCAGAACGTACTCGACTTCGATACGTCCATCTACGGTCGCCAGCGACACGTACTCGTCGTGGAACGTGGCGCACCGCTTGTCGTAGACGGCAGTCGGTTGCGAGAAGTGTGGTTTCCCGGCGTACTCGCCCTGTTTCCAGCGAGCGACGACGCCCTGTACGGCGTCGGCGGCCTTGTTGCGGGCGTTCTGGACGAGGTTCGCGTGCAACCGTGTCCGGTCGCGTACCTCGTCGTAGGTTTCCTCCTGCAACTGTGCCTTGCTGGTCGTCTTGTATTCGCCCTGCCAAGCGTGGTCCACGACGTAGTTGGCAGCCAACAAAAACTCATCAACTGTTTCGCGGAGAAGGGCGGCGTCGTCGCTGTCCACGTCGAGTTTGACTGGAACAGTGCGCCGCACCTCCATACGTCAGATGGGTAGACGGTAGTTTATTAACGTTGGGGAGAACGGGCGGCTACAGTCCGTGGTCTGTGCCGGAGTTGTCGGCTTCCTCCCCGGCCTACTCGCTTCGCGCTTCCGACTGGTCGGAAGCACTCGCTCCTTGAGGCCGGGGGCTCCGCCTCGAAACTGCTGATCTCACGCTCCAATCGGATCCCGGACCATCACCAGCGTGGTGGAATCCGGAGCTTCTCACCGACCTCATAGAGATACCCCTTCAGGAGCAACTGCTCGATTATGTCACTCGCATCGGCACGGGCGAGTCCCTGCTCTGTGAGGTACGCGATCGCTGTCTCACGTGCGATCGAGTCAGTGTCCGCTGCATCGACGTACGCCTCAAGATGGTCGAGGACATCTTGTTCGGCTGGCGCAATCGGTCGCCGTGAGTTCTGCATCACCAGCAAGTACGGGTTACTCACAGGAGACTGTTCGGGTAGAGGAGGCGGTGGTAGCAGGCTACTCGTCAACCACCGCGGAGGCTGGCGCCTGTGTCCGCGCTCATCTGAAGTATAGGCAAGAGAGAAAGAGAATCGCACGCAGAGTGTAGCAGAGAGGTTGCGGGGTGTACCGAACTCGTCAGACATCCATCAAACGCCAAATCAGTGAACGGACATTTTAGAGACGATGTTAACCCAATACACGCCGATGAGGATAAACAGAATACCGATGATACCGGCTGAATCGAGAGGCTCGTCGAACACGAGAACGCCGATACCTGCGACACCAACGATGCCGAGAGCGGCCCACGTTCCATAAACGACTCCGATGGGCAAGTCTTCCAGAGTTACTGAAACTAGATAAAAAGCAAGTCCATACCCGGCGACGACACCAAGACTCGGTAGCGGGTTTGAAAACCCATCTGAGAGCTTAAGCGAGGTCGTTCCAATTAGTTCGGACACAATCGCGCCGGCTAGTAGCACATATGGATTCATATCTGTCGCTGCTGTTCTGTTGGATATGATGATTCTGAAACCAACTGCCACTTGTGGGCCATTTCTTCCGCAGGTGCGAGTGGACCCGCAATTTTGACGTCGGATTTGTTGAGATCGATCATCGTCGGATTAAGTAGAGCTACTCTTTCCATCGGATTTCGCGGGTCCGGTGTGAAACTGGCATCACGAAAATCGAAACACAGCAGAGAAAAGGCAATAAAGCCGCGTAGAAGGAATCCGATCAACATCAAAAACGACACGCACATACTAACTATCGGAATACAGTAACAATCCTCGATGACTGAACTCGGTGAACTTGGACTGTCGAGCTACGAAGAGAAAGTCTACCGGGCGCTACTGGTCACCGGTGCAGCGACGGCAACAGACATTTCAGCTGCAAGTGGCGTACCCAAGGGTCGTATTTATGATGTACTCAACAACCTCCAAGCTCGGCAGCTCATTCGAACACAATCGACTGAGCCAACCCGATACATCGCAGAACAGCCTGACACCGTCGTTGATAGGCTCCTTGCCGAGCGTACCGCCGAACTACAACAGGAGTGGGCCCGGTATCGTAATGTGGCTAACTCTGTCCGTTCAAATCTCCTGCCAACGTTGCCGACTGACGCGAGCATCTGGCTTGGCACACTCGGCAGTGAAGAGATGCAGACAGCTCTCCAGGAACATATGGAGACAGCGACGAATTCAGTTCACGCCATCGTTGGGCCACCTTATGAGTCAGCTCCGTGGGAGACACTCAAACGAGAAGTTGAGGCGTTTTTTGATGGAGCACAGTCAGGTATCTCTGTCTCATTACTCATCAGCGAGCAAGTACTCGAAACGACCCCGAAATCGCTCTTTGATACCGCCGAAGAACACGTAGCAGAGGTGCGAATCAGAGTACTTCCAGAGGTCTCAGTATCCTTTGATATAATCGACCAGACGGTAACGACCATCGACATCCCCCATCCACAGAGAGCCATAGACCGTATCGGCGTGGTTGCGGTAAACGACAGTGACATCGTCGACGAATTCGAACGTCAGTTTCAGGAACTGTGGAGCGAAGCCGTGCCGCTCCGCGAATGAGCGACGCAGAGACGACTGGTGGGAGCGGGACACGAGCATCAATGATTCATCATTAGCCCACCATCGTATTTGTCCCCGGCCGATTCGTCCAGCTCTAGTATTCTGGATCATAGAAGCATTCGCACACCTACACAGAGATCTCTCAATACAGCCGAGCTACTCATTAATCGCTCCCCGAATCGACATCGCCGAGGACGGCCAGAGCGCCGATGCTGCTGGTCGCGAAGAAGACGGCACCGTCAACGAGAATCGGTGGGATAGTCACGGAGTGGAACCCGTCCAACACGTAGTTCCACTGAACGTCTCCGGTCTCTCGGTCGAAAGCGGTTATCGTCTCCCGGAGTTCGGTGGAGACGTATTCGGAGCCATCAACCATAGCGACTACTGTCTCGTTCCCGACGGACAGCCCTTGAGCGTACACCTCGTCGTCGTGTCGCCACTTCGTGGTTTCTTCCTCGATATCGACTGCGAGCAGTTCCGCCTTGTTCGCCACGAACGCGATTCCCCCGCTCACAGCCACCGTCGTGGTGGATGTCTCGTCGGTCTCGAACAATCGGATCTCACTGTGCCGAGCTCCCGTTTGCCGGTTGTGAATGGCAAGTGTGTTCCCGTCGACGACGAAAACTCCATACTCGGTAACCACCGGATCGGCGCTTGTTGATGGATTCGCTAGTGCCCTCCTCCAGTGGGTTGTTCCGTCATTGAGATCGAACGCTACGAGGCTATCTGTTCCGTCGATTCGCCCGACTGTGTAGACGGTCTCGTTGTGGATCGCTGGCGTGAGCTGCTGCTGTGACACCTCGGTTGTCTCCCAGTGAGATTCGCCGTCCTCCGCGTGGATTGCTTCGAGGCCGTGCCGGTGCGGAACGACGACGATACCCGACTGCTCGTCGACAGCGACCAACTCCGGCGAATAGTCACTACCAGTGGGTTTCGACTTCTCGAAAGAGTGTCGCCAGACAACATCTCCGTTCTGTCGGTTGAGAGCGACGAGTTCCTCGCTGTGAGCCACGACGAAGAGATCGTTGACGAGCGCTCTTCCGTGGTCGCCATCGCCTTCGAGAACTGTCCGCCACTGTTCGCTACCGTCCTGTGCGTCGAGTGCGATGGCGCTTCCCTCGTTGCTGGGGTCAAAGTTCGTGGTGTAGACGGTTCCGTCGGTGATCACCGGCTTCCACCGGGTGAAAGCCGCTGACTCCCACGCCAGGTTCCCCCGCGGGGGTGCGGACCCGTCCGACACGAACGTGTTCGCGCTGTCTGCCCCGTGTTGTGTCCATTTCCCCTCAGGGACGGCGGGCAACGGTGTGTCCGGCCTGCCCGACGGAAGGGCCGATAGGCACCCCGACAGTGCTGCGGTACCGATGCTAGTCGTCGCAAGGAACGTACGCCGGTTCATACGGGTGATAAACGTGTTAGTAACCGGTATCTCGTACTTTCTGGAGGGCGCATTCCCGACGCTGTACGCTCGGATAGTTGTTATACGTTCATACTCAACGTGCAGGCAGAATCCAACGACTGATTCGGCTGTGGGATCGTGAAATAAACACCGTAGCAACGTCTGTGGCACCCTGATTTGTGTATTAACGGGTCGTCCTCCTGCAGAATCTCAGTGTAGTCACGCGGTTTCACGACGGGTTCTACGAGCTGATCGCCGCCAATCGCGACGCCAGCGACCCGATCGAGGTGGTGGCGAGTATGATCGAGTACGGCCGGAACGCAAACCCAGCGTGAGGCAAACTGATCGGTTCAGGATTGAATGACCTGGGCCCAGTCATAGAGATATTCCTATCAATCAGCAATCGACTTCACGAACGCGTAATCAACCGGTGTGTTATGACTGGACAGAGACATATCTTCACTTTGGTTCCCAGATGGCGAGTCGGACTCACTCGATGGCTCTATCCGTATTTCTTCCTCGCAAGTGGGACGTTCTGGAGGTACACTCCCTCGTTGCCGCTGTAAACACTCAAGAGAGGAACCACAATGTCCATCACACATAATCAGCAACGAACTATCCAATTCTATCGGTACCTCTCTATATCAGACAGGCACTCAGGAATCGAACGTCGTCGAAATCATCACACGGTCAGAGTCCGCGATCGTCTGTCGGACACTCTGGTGAATTCCAACGCGTTCAATCAGATCGGACATCGCACTGAGCACCGTTTCGACGTCGTGTTTGAGTGTGTGCTCTCGGTACTGCCCGCCGGAGAGGCCATCATTGCGCTGTGACGAAACGACGATGCTGAGCGTCGAGAGATCAGCGAGAAAGTCCCGAACGCGTCGGCTCGTCCGGCTGTCGAGGGCGGCAACCTCAGCGAGTTCTTGATATCGCTGGTAGACGGTCTGGGACCGAGCGGGCGTCTCACTCTCGGCCTCGAGAGTCGTAAGCGCATAGAGAACGAGCTGCTGGTGATCGGCGAGATCAGCAATTCCGTCCATCAACTCTTCACGTTCCAATTCGTCGCGAGCGTTTTTCACGTGGCTCGTGGTTACGGTATCGGCGTTCTCGGCCCGGGCGATATCGCCCGCTCCCCGGAGGAGGTCAAGCGCCTTCCGGGCGTCGCCTGCGTCCTGGGCACCGTAGGCAGCGCACAGTTGGATCACGCCATCCCCGAGGGCGCCTTCGTGGAAGGCAACCTCAGCGCGTTGTTCCAAGACTGCCTCGAGTTCGGTGGCGTCGTACGGCGGGAACGAGATTGATTTCTCACAGAGGCTGGAGCGGACCTTCGGTGAGAGGTTCTCCCGGAACGCGAGGTCGTTCGAGATACCGATGATCCCGACCTTCGCGTCGTTGATGTTCCCGTTGCTCCGGGCACGTGGGATCTGATAGAGGATGCTGTCACTCTCGCCGATGTTGTCAACCTCGTCGAGGACGATCAAGACGGTCCCCCCGAGGTCATCGAGTTCGTTCCAGAGAAACTCGTACACCTCGTACTGCGGGTGCCCCGTCTTCGAGATGTGGTGTTCTGGGGTTCGAATCTTGTTCACGAGGTTGACGGCGACCTGGTAGCTCGAGTTAAGCCCTTCACAGTTGAGCGAGATGACGGTGAGATCGACGTCGAACTTCTCGGAGTCATCCTGCAGCTGGCCAAGCAGATACGACGTCACGGCCGTCTTGCCGACGCCGGTCTTCCCGTAGAGGAAGATATTGTTCGGTCGTTCGCCGTTGATCACCGGCTGGAGGGCGGCGTGATACTGGGAGATCTCGTTGTCTCGTCCGACGATCGTCGACGGCGTGTAGTCCTCGGACAGACTATCGCGGTTCCGGTACAGCGAGTCGTCCGGCGTGAAACTTATTTCTGACATAGTGACCGACGTTTCCGGTGGCCTCACCCACCCACTGTTTCCAGTGCTTATTGACAGAGTGCCGTTTCCAGTGCTTGGTATTTGGTTCTTCGGGTCCCCTCACCGCCATTTCCAGTGCTCCGTCAGACACCACTGTTTCCAGTGCTTTTGGGGTAGAACAGCCGAATCCACGATGTGTGAGTGGGATAGCCGTCTACTCAACGGTCGCGCTATAGCCCACACAGAGAGAGTGGTGTTTCCAGTGCTTTCTCTCCCCACTAGCCTACCCCTCTAGAATATGTCTAATATTATAGGAAAGATTAAAGACGTACGTCTTTGAATTGGTCCGTAGAACAGTCACTTAGTGAGAACAACCGCTAGTGTTGCTCTCACGGTGACGGTCGTTTTCTGGAAAGCACTGGAAACGGTGGTCTCTCTGTTGGGTAGCTGCTCGAGTTCTCAAGAGTAGACTTCCACGCGGATGCTGAAACTCAGCAGAAGACGCGTGGAACGTATGCGTCGTGAACGGTGAAGATTCTATCAGATACAAGTAATGTTCATAGGTGCGTGCTGAATACCCCGCGCGAATCGGTCGAGAAAGTCTGCGCCGAATCGGACAACCCAACTTATTGATTGGCGCTGTTTCCAACTCCGTTCCCGATACCCCCGCCTTTGCCGCCAACACAGGCGTTCGACGGGGCCGGGGCGATGAGCCACGGCGTGTAGTCTACTGTGGCGCTGCCGCGCTCTAGGGCCCATATCCCCTCCCCATCGGGATTGTCGTCGTGGGTGGGACCGGACCGGTCGTCCCACCAGTTGCACTCGGCAACAAGTGTGCCGTCCCCATCCTTGCTTTCCACGCCGTTTGGGGCGAGGAGGTTGTTCTGCCTAACCGTGGCCTCACTGGCGTCGGCATGAGCATCAATTCCGAATGCGCTACCCGGGTACGGCGCGGCGTCCCGGCCGTCGTTCGCGCTAGCGAACACGTCGTAGACGCTGCTATCGTTCAATCCAGAGATGTGATTCTTTTCAACTGTGATGTCCGTGGGAACGCCCGAATCACTGTCGGAAGACGTGAGGACGACGCCCCACACCCAGCCTATCGAGTGGTGGTCGGTGATTTCGTTCTCTTCTATGGTGACGTTTTCGACGCCGGCCTGTGCCTTTACACCTGCTATCCCGCCGTAATTGGGCCACGTGGTCGCATCACCGTCGCTTTTGAATCCGCGGATCACATTGTTCCGAACGGTCACATCGGAGACTCCAGCGCCGAAAACCTGGACACCGTGGAGAGTGAAGTTGCCCTCCCCATTACTCAGATCGGCGTTGAAATCCTCTATCACGGTGTTTTCGATCACGACATCGCTCGCCTTGACGAGCACCCCGGCCGGGTCTGGGAAGGTTCCCCCAAGGAAGGTCTCGGAGGGAGAAATATGTAGCCGGCGGACAGAAGCACCCTCTCCATCTTGGGTGATCTCGATCTGCCCATCCAGTGCGGCCGGGTTGTTGCCGTTCGGCGAGTTTCGGCCGCGCAGTGTGACCGCCTTATTTACCGTGACATCTTCATCGTAAGTCCCTTGCCTGATACAGATGGTGTCACCGTTGTTTGCACCATTGACCGCGTCTTGGATTGTTCCGTAGTCGTCCGGGACGACGATATTACATCTCTGGGCGGCGGCTGCTCCTGACGACGCAGATAATCCAGCTATACTGATAGCGGATGCGACAGCGCCCCGTTTGAGAACTGCCCGTCGTGATACGACTGTCTGAGACGATGGGAGTTGTGACATAAGGCTTCCCCTTTCACAGGTAGTTCGGGGATCAAAGTTATGAGGTGATTACCCACTCTGATGTATCAGGATCAACCAGAGAGAGCGCTGAACTCACCCTCTATATTCAGCAGACGGTACCTGACAAATATTGAGAAGGTAACGGTCTGGTGTAATTCAATCCAACCGGGGCGTCCGTGACGGGAGGTGCGTTAATCGAGAGCGGCCAGGGACAGTATACGTCCACGTTTGTCCTTGACATAGGGGGTGTCCAAAGCGCTCCGCATCCAAATTGAGCCGAACGAACCTGGAAAGCATACGATCACTGGCTATGCGGTGTACTACTTCGGGGACGATACAGAAAACAGAGAGTCACGAAGCGTCCAAATCCCGATCACGGTGACGTCGTAACGACAACGTACCGTCCGGTATATTTACACTACCGAACGAACCTACTGCAGAACGTGTCACGAAGACGGCCCGGAGAGACACACCGCTTCGGGGTCGGTCTCATCTTGGTCCTCCTGCTGGTCAGTTCTCTCGGCGCCGGCGTGGTAGTCGCGGCCGACGACACAGCCAACGCGAGCAGTAGTGCCAACACCACCGGAAACACGACCGCAGAACCACTTGATATCGACACAAAGCGAGTCAATATCTATTTACGAAGCTCTCGGACTGTGGTCGGTCCCGAGGAGTACGCGGTATTTCAGTATAGCGCGACGAATTACGTCACGAACTCCGAGCCGCTGACGGTGCAGTTGATCCTGGAAGCACCGAGCGGTGTCGCCGTCTCAGGCGCCCGTAACGTGGAGGCGGGATCGAGTCAATTCACCCGGACGGTACATCTCGACCCCGGCGAGACGGCAGGCACGACGATCTTCATCCGTCCCAATAGCCCAGGCGAGTACGCCGTCACCGGGGAGGCAGTCTACTACTTCGGTGACGACAAAGCCGGCGGACGGGGACGTGCCATTGATCTCTCGATCACACAGCAGCCGCCGCCCCCCACAGTATCCGAACGCATCGAACGCGTCGTCACCGGACTTGGTCGTGGAGTGCTCTCGTTCGCGCCGTGGCTTTTCGCAGCCGGAGTCGCCGTCATCGGCGGGCTATTTGCCAGTCGTTACTATACCCGCCTGGGTGAGCAGTATCGGGATCCCAACCGGGTTGTCTGGCTTCGAACGAGGCAGCTCTATCTCAAGCTCAAGTACGCCTGGACCGTGTGCTGGGGGAAGTACCTCTACACCGCCGTGAGCGTCAAACAGCGGCTCCAGCGCGCCCCAGAGGGTCTCGTCGGACTGCTCTTTCCGCTCCCCTATGGCTGGCTTTCGACAGCGCTTTCGGCGTACCTACTCGGCGTGATTCTCTCGCCAGTCCTCGGTCCACAGAACGCCGGTGAGCTCTTTGTTGTGCTCTGGATCGTGGGGCTGATCGCACCGGTGGCAGCGCTGTTGCTGGATGTGTTCCACCACTACGTGCTCTGGTATTTGCTCTTCACCTTCGGCGGCCTCTTGGTGCTTCTCGCCGCACTCTTAGGCGACGTTCGTCTCTACTGGATCCTGGATGTTCCGCTGCCGTCGCTTCCCGTTCCGAACTGAGCAGATCGGTCTCGCTGTGGTGTCACCCAATCGCGGCCGTCACTTCTGTGGTCGCTACTGCAGATATGCATCTCCGTATTCGCCGGTGAATTCGTATTCGGCAGGATACACTGGTTCATTGGTAGTTGCCCACACCGCATTGATTCGTTGTTTGAGCGTCTCCAAGACGACGCGAAGAATATCTGATGGTTCCGATGGATAGGAAGCATCAAGCGCTGTCGTTTCACGTGGCCTTGGTGGTTGGTGAAAGTGTTCACGTGTATTGTGCGTGTTCGGATGGCGATCCCAGCGGCACGCCCACTGCTCGCTATCCCACGTCTCGATGTACTGAATGTTGAAATCCCCATTCATCCGAAATCGAAGTTCGAGACGGGCTGTATCGATCTCCTCCGGATAGTAGCTCTCCACGAGCTGAGCGACAACGCGGTCTTTTTTCTCGGCTGGGAAGTACTGCACTGTCGCGATCACAGACAAGGAGGCGAGATGCTGTCCGAGAATTCGCAGCAGCTCTTCGTTTAGCTCGTCAGACTGGCCCATCTATCGTTTCTGTTTCAGGGGAGAGGCGATGCAGATGCGGGACTCGACCCCGATTCAAGGCGAATCTTTGCCTCGTGGAGTTCACGAAGCCGACGCGTTACTGTGCGCCACTCGCTCAGCGCGTCGTAGATATCGTCTAGGTCCTCGGACTCGACGTCGGAGAGAACGACCGCTTCCGGGGCGGTCGCCTCGAACTGCGCTGCAAGTTCCTGCTCTCGATCACGGTACGCATCGATTGCGTCTCCGACCGCCTCGGCCGTCTCAAACTCGCGTGTGAGCTCGGTCACTCGCCGGAACTCGAAGTACGCTTCATTCCGCACAAAGAGTGCCGGATTCGCTGCGACTTTTTCGAGGACACCGAGTTCGACGAACCATTCCAGATGCGAGCGTGCTCCCTCTTTCGTGCAGTCTGCCCGGTCTGCGATGTCCGCGACGGTCGTCGGCGACGTCAGTGTCGTGGCGACCTCATACACCCGGTCTTTCACCGTTCGCCCCTCCATTGCCGCAGCCCATTCGTCGGTTACGTTGAGATCGGGCGGCGTCTTCTCACTCATTATTGTCTGCTACGCCCTGCGCCTATATTAATTTGTGTCCACGTAGATATCTATTCGTTGCTGATGGTGTTGGCTACCGTCTTAACTGACAATCGAAATTTGAGATCTCATATGTTGGTTCACGCTCTGTCCAACGGGTTGGCTTCATTTCGGACTCGCAGGCGATCTCGGTGAGGATTTGTCACACCTGCAGAGTCTCAAAAATGTGGTTGGGAGGGACGGTAGAAATCCTCAGAAACAGATAGGGAACAGTTGCTGAATACAAACGAAGGCTGTATCGCATTGGATTGCTATTCATCCAAAATCAGTCAGGAACTGCCTGTTGAATAGAGAGGATGAGTTCGGCATTGCTGTGCCACGCAGTATTAGCTCACGTCCACAGTTTGTTTTGAGACCAGCTGACCAGAAGGAATATGATTAATCTGTATAATATATTCTTGGTCTGTCTCGCTCCATTGACTACTGCCTTGCGTCGGTTGATACCATTGAATTGTTATACTATCTCCCGGAGACAAAGGGTCTGAGTAAAATGCCGATGTAGAATCTGAAGCTGACTGGAATTGGGGTTCGTAACTCGCACCGATGGGTTTCCATTTGTCGCCAGTCCATTCAGCTAGTAGCAGCTGATCTGATGACTTGTATATTTTTATTGATATATCATTAGCAGAGAGTGGGTTTCCATTATCGTGGGTAATATCAACAAAATTTGGTCTTTCCCCATACCCGCTATCGAAGTCTTCAGATGCATCGCTCATTTCGAGTACTGCTGCGGGTGAGGTTTTAGGGAGCTCATCCGTGAGCCCTAGTGAGTACGTGGCGACAACCGAGACCAAGATGATAGCAACCGCCACCATAAGAATAATGCTGACCACGGGTGTGACGGCACGAGTATTAGTCTTCATAAACGGACATATATTCTGTTAGTTGATATCTATTTTGCTGCTTCTGTATCAAGTGATCTGATGACCACTACTTAAATACCAATAACCGACACGCGTGGTGTATCTCGTACGATGACCGGAGCCTCGTGTCGGATTGGTAGAACGCTCAGCGACCATTCGCAACCGAATTTTCACGGCTGATTCGGCCGTGATCTCGTGAAATAAACACCGTGACAAGTCTTCTATGGCACTGTAACGTTAGGAGTCAAATCAAGTCGTTCTAATACTCACGGACATAAATACGTAAAAACATCTGGAATTTTGATCCGGTCGAGTGCAGAGAGAGCAGCATCACGAAGATCGTCGAGTGTATCGAACAGACGGTTGCCAAGTTCCTGATCAAGTTGTCTCCAGCACTCTTCCGCGGGGTTCAGCTCCGGTGAACCCCGCGGAAGGTAACAGAGTTCGATCGGTGTACCTTCGGCGAACTCCTGCACTGCATTCGCCGTGAAATACGAGGCGTTGTCCAGGACAACGCAGATTTTCTCGCCGAACTCGGTCTGGAGTGCGTCAAGTAAACGAATCGTCGTGTCGCTGTTGAAGTTCTCTGCACACGGCAGGAAGAACGTCTCACCGCCGTCACTGACTGCTCCGAGCAACTTGATGCTATCCCACGCGCCCGTCACCGGCAGTGACGGGCGCTCTCCTTCCGGAAACCACGCATAGATTAGCGTCGAAAGTACCTGCCGCGTCTGATCGATAGTCAGGACCGTGTATTCGTCGTCCAAGTTGTCGCGCTTTTTTTGAAGCCTTCTTGCCACGCTTCTTGGGCTCTCTCGTCGGATTTGTAGAACTCCGGTCGGGCTGTCTTCCAGGACAGCCCGGCCTCGGACATCAATCGGCGGACATGGCGTTCACAGTACTCAACGCCGAATTCTTCGGCGAGATAGTGACGAGCCAATGGAACAGACCACGCGGGCGCGTCCAGTCCAACTTCTTCGGGTGAGTCGTGGAGTACCTCAACGAACTGGTCGTACTCTTGTTCAGAGAGTTCGGACGGCCTTCCTTCTCGTGGTTCATCATAGACAACCTCCTCGAACGGCTCATCGGCGAGCCGTTCGAGTCGATCAAGCCACCGCGAGAGCCAGCCAGCAGTGTATCCATAGCGTTCAGCGATTTCTTCCAGAGTCGCACCGTCTTCCTCGAGGTAGTTGATTGCCGCCATGAGCCTTTGCGACGGCTTCTTTCCCTCGACCTCCGCCAAGACCTGGCGGAGGTCTTCGGTAGAGACGTTGTCGAGGGACGCCATATTGGAACAACGTATATCTCTTTGAAAAACTTTCAGCCGATAGTATAAGAATGTCCGTCCGTAGTTCGTACTCCTCTCCCTTTCGACGGAGATCTTCGAGCTCGGTTTCAACCTCGGATCTTGGCACCGAGAAGACACGGTTGGCGTGTTCAATTGAAGCGGTAGCGCGGAGTCCCCTTCCTCAAGGAGCGACCCGAGGGAGCGAGTAGGGAGGGGAGGAGCGCGTTCGTATAAATCACAACCATCTAATTATAAGTAGTCATCTTGCTACATTGAAATTGTGGCAGACGACTACGTGCGTCGGACGGCAATCACTCGTCTCGAAGTTACGGACGAGCAACGCGCCCTCCTCGAAGAAACCATCTCCGAGTGGAAGCGTGGTTGCCAACTCGCCACGGATATGGCGTGGAACGTCTGCAACGCTAAGAGCGACGTCCAGCCCCTCGCCTACGACGACGTACGCGAACACACCGACCTCGGCAGTCAGCACGCGATTCTCGCCACTCACCTAGCTGCACAGGCCATTACCGGTTGTCTCGAACGCCGCTCGGAAGGCAAGACGGTCAGCAAGCCCACCTTCACCGCACCGACCGTGAAATACGATACGCGGACTATGACGCTGTTTGACGACGATACGGTGTCGCTCTCCACCACGGAGAGTCGCGTCCGGTGTGACCTTGCGCTGCCCGATGCCGACGACGGCTACCAACACAAGTACCTTGACTCCGACGAGTGGAGTGTCACGGAAAGCACGCTCACCGCCCGTGACGGCGAGTACTTTTTGCATATCGGCTTCCGCCGATCGAAGACCGACACCGAGCGGAACACCGCCGAGGACGGAACGGTCCTCGGGGTTGACCTCGGTATCGAAAACCTCGCCGTCACCAGTACCGCCTCCTTTATCAGCGGGCGGAAGCTAACCCACGACCTCCGTGAGTTTGAGAAGGTACGTGCTGGACTCCAACAGACCGGGACGCGAAGCGCCCACCGAACGCTCGAACAGTCGAGTGGCCGCGAACTTCGCTACGTCCGGGATGTGCTACACCGGGCGTCGAACGCCATCGTAGACGAAGCACTTCGATACGACTGTGACATAATTGCGTTCGAGGACTTGACGGACATCCGCGACCGAACGGGTGCGTCGTGGGGGCACAAATGGGCGTTCCGAACGTTGTACGAGCAAGTAGCGTACAAAGCCGAGGCAAAGGGTATCTCGGTGACACAAGTCGGTTCGGCGTACACGTCTCAGCGGTGCGCCGAGTGTGGGTTCACGGCGGATGAGAACCGCCCGACTCGAAACGACTTCCGGTGCGTGAAGTGCGAGGCGGAAGCGAACGCGGACTACAACGCGGCGAAGAACATCGGGATGCGGTATGTCCGTCGAGGCCAACAGTCGTCTCGACGGACGGGCAACAGTCAACTTGCCCTGAAGTCTGGAACAGTGACGCCGAGCGGCGGATTCACCGCCTACCCTGATCGGTTCGAGGCCGAGTTCATGGACAAGCCCCGTCCTCAACGAGCGCGTCAGCGCGAGTAGGGCGGGGTAGTTGACCGATCTCATCAACCTCTTGCAGTCTTCAGCCATTGTCTCGGGATGGAAGTGTCAATCGTGCAGACTTACAGGTGTTGTAAGCTGGAAATCCCGGCCGACTGTACCTCGTACCACCAAACTCGGTACAGATAAGGCCGGCCCTTACACTAACCGTGTAAGCTAATACAAGCGCGGTTGCGGTCGTCGTAAACTGAACTTTAGTTGGGTGGTGGGATGAATCGGTATTCGTGGTTCGTAGAACCGTCTAAGCGGGGATTGCTTACAGGGTTACCGTCGACTAGCCTTACAACACCTGTAAGGCAACCCGTGTTCATCTCAGCGACCCTCCCCGACCGAGACGCCGATGCGAATCCGCCAACGTCCCTGCTTGTTCTTATCGACACGGCAGAAGCGTGGAGAACTCTCCGCCCAACTTGCGATCTTCTCAAACGTCCGTTTAACCTGGGTCGTCTGTAGTGATTCGCTTCGCGCTGTCTCGAGCTTGTCCTTCGCCGTAGCAGACGTGTAGGTTGCGTACGTGCGCTGGTCGTCTCGGCGGACTGTAGCCCACTCATCAAGGTTGTGCAGGAGCTTCTCTGCGCGCTCGTGGCTTGCATTTACACGCCCGTCAATCACACTGGCGACACCGTCCTTGACGACTTTCGCAACCTTATCGTCTCCAGGGATCGCGTTGAGAAGTTCGACGTCAGTTTCTTCGGAGACGTGCCGAAGCTGCCGGCGAAGGTTTGCGAATTCGGATTTAAACTCTTGCTTGTCTGTGAGGTACTTTTCGCGCATCGCACGCGCCTCACCGAGCCCTTCGACAAGAGCATCGTATTGTGATGTGATCTCGTTGAAGTCGACCGCCGATCTCGACGTTCCTGTTATCACTTTGGTGAGCTTTTTCTGACGACGATCTACATTTTCAACTGTCTTCCCCAGTGGCATACCGGCGATCCACAGGGCTTCGATGCCCCCGCTATTGCCGCGAAGCTCAATCTCGGGCTGCTCGTCGAGTTCTGTTTCGAGTTGGCTTACACGCTGCTGTAAGCCATCCCGCTCCGCTTCGAGTTGACTTACACGCTGCTGTAAGCCATCCCGTTCCGCTTCGAGTTGACTTACACGCTGCTGTAAGCCATCCCGCTCCGCTTCGAGATCATCTATCCGGGACTGCTGTTCTTCGACTGTCTCCTTGAGACTGTCTCGATCTTGTTCCAACTGCTCGACGCGTTCGACGAGCTGCTGGACAGTCGCCGCGTCGACGTCAGCTGGTTGTTCGATAGACGATGCACCTGCTCCGGACATCTCAGATCCTCCCTGTTGCGTGCTCATAGCTATCTCCGTGAGTAGGCACGCCCAACGCGTTCCAGCGCCAGCCCGAATCGCAGCGTCGCCACTTCTTGGGAAACGCTTTTGACCGAGCCGAAAGAACCAGGGAAGTAAGTCCGAGGTGGTGTCCTGGCAGACAAAGCACCTCGGACCCCCTTTGGTTCTTCGGACGAATTGCTTGTCCTACCTGATGGTCTACCGTTTGCTGTCTCTCCCTTATAAACATTTGTCGGACAGTACCGATCATCCCGACACCTCCTGTGTCTGGGAATTTTTGTCCGATTTGGGACCAGCATCGAGCCCCTCGAGCCGCTCTTCGAGCGCCTCGATCACGTGGGTGCGTGGATCCTCGCGACCGCGCTCGTCGCGGAGGCGCGCTTGACACGTGTCGGCATCGAAGCTCTCGACGAGCGAGCGCGCTCGCGTGAGTTTTGCTTCGTACTCGTCGTCGCGAACGACTGGGTCATCGTCCTGTGTGCTGTCCTCTGTGGTGCCGGCGTCCGTAACAGCCGACTCTCCTGTGGACTGTGCTACCGCGACGTCCTGGTCGTCGCCACGAATCCGCGCTTCGGCCCGATCGAGCAGCGTGAGGACACCACGTCGTCCGCTGAACTGTTGCTGTTCGACTTTCCGCCAGAGCGCGATGCGTTCGGGATCTTCCATTCCCTTGATGAGGCTGCGAACGGTCAGCGTCACGCTCCGAGTCCCGCACTGATAGAGGAATCTGGCGGGGTCTTCGCCGCCGAGGCGCTCGACGATCTCTGTGTCGGCGTGCGGGCGCGTGGTCGTATTTGCGGGGCGGGTCATTGGGTGCCCTCCTCTCTCCGTTCTCCGAGTGGACACAGCCCGAAGTCGGCCGGCTCGTGGGTGGCGATGTGGTCGGCCACTCGACTGGGGCCGGTCCCGGGCGTCCACAACTGCGCGCCGCAGGCGGGACACCACACGAGCTGGAGGTGCTGGCGGCGGTGCTGGGGGTACCGATCGACGAGACGGGGCGTGAGCCACGCGACGTCGTCGGTGTCGGGAAGACCCCTGTGAGGGGGTGACATAGTGCTCACGCGTCTGGCCCTCCAGAGAAGAGTTCCGCGACAGTCTCGACCTTCTCGGGGACGTCCGTGAGTAACGCTTCCAGATCGGTGGCCTCGATCCCGCGTGGGGCCTCGACGACCAGTGACAGCTCCCCGCGATCGACGGCGACGAGGACTCGATCGCCCTCGACGTCGACGTCCAGGACGGCCGGGGGCTGGTCAGATGACTCAGTCTTCGCCATTGTCAACCTCCACCCGTCCAGTACAGGGCATCCGGTGGACGGCACGGTCAGGACTTGCCCACGTCGTGGCGACTGTCCGGACGTGCTGGGCTGTACGTTCAGAGAACAAGCCGACCACCTCCTGTGAGTACGATCAGCGTGTGGGCGACCAGGGCGATCACAATAACCAAGACTGCCGTGATGGCTATCCCTGCGAACACCCCTCCGGCAATGATGCCGATCCGGATGAGGTACTCAAGCAGGCCAAGCGATTGGGTCTCAAAGAGGCCCCACTCGGCCATCACCAGAGGCGAACCAGCATAGGCGACTAGCGGCCACGAGGAATCGACTGTCGCGCGATAGAGCAAGTAGTGATAGTTGCACTGGGCACTGTTGCCGACTGTGCGCTGCGGCGATGCCGGCCGCACACATCCGGCTTCGCTGCACTGGTTCTCCCACGGTGGCGGGGCAACAGCAAGCGAGTTCGTCTGCTCTACCATCAGGCACGCACCTCCGCGAGCCGCCGTTTCACGGCCGCCCGATCCACATTTGGCCGGCCACTCTGGAACTGTTCGAGGTACCCGAGCGCATCGAGAAGCGCTTCGATGTCGTCCCGGGAGCACTGGTGCATCTCGCGGTGGATCTGGTGGACGGTCTGGGCGGTCGCGATCGCGTCGACGAGCGCTGTGAAACTGATATCGAACTGGGCAAGGTCGATATGCGACGTCGACGTCTGTCCGCCGTCGGCCGCCGGGACTGACTCTGGCTCGGTGTCGGCGACGTCACTCGCCTCCTCGTCGTCGTCGTCGAGGCCGTCGAACTCGAAGTCGCTGATCGCCGAGATTTCGATGTCGCCACCGACCACATCACTGAGGCCATAGACTCCGAGTAGGCGAAGCGTGCGCTCGCGTGACCAACTGCACGCCTCGATCACCTCGCCAACGCTCTTGGCGTCCTCGACGAGCGATTCGAACTCACCCGGCTCCAGATAGTCGAGTCGGGCCTGTGGGGTGCCGTGGGCCTCCAGCTGGTGGACCTGCCATTCGAGGTCCCCGTCGACGGTGGTCCCACACTGGCACTCGCGCCGTCCGGCGGGTGTCGTGGTCTCGGTGTCGGCCGTCTCCTCGTCGTCGCTGTCGGCGTCTGGAGTTTCGTCGGGTGCCGTCTCGTCTGCCGAGGGTGTCTCTGTGGCGTTCTCGGTGTCGGGTTCAGTGTCTGGCCCGGAGTCGGGCTTGGAGTCTGAGTCAGTATCGGGCCGTGTGTCGGGTCCAGACTCGGACTCGGACTCGGACTCGGACTCAGACTCGATGCCGGCTGTACTCGCTGACTCTCCAGCGTGATCGGTCGTCTCCTCGTTCGGTTCCTCGGCAACGACCGTCGGATCCGTGCCAGCCAGCCGGTAAAGCTTGCGGCGGCGATCGCGTGGATCCTGCCGGACGTCGAGGCGGCCGTCCTCCTGCAGCCGCGCGAGGACGTTCCAGACGTGTTTCGAGCTGTTCGTCTTCGTCTGGATGGCTTTCGCTGGGAGTTCGCCGTGTTCTGTGAGGACGTCGACGATACGCGCGTCCAGTCGTGTTGTCGCGTCCTGTTCGTCCGCGGAATCAGTCGCGGCGTCAGCGTCTCGGTCGCCGACGGCCTCCACGAGTCGCTCGGCGGTCGTTTTCCCGATATGATCGACCGCACAGAGTTCCGTGACCGTTGCCGCCTGGATGTCGACGATCGTCTCGAAGCCCCCGTTGCGGAGCCGTTCGTAGGTGCGCGTCCCGAGTCCGGGTTCAGTCGCGAGGACGTCCTCGAGTGTCAGCTCAGACGCGTCGTCTGGCACCGAGCCGTGATCTGACGCTGACTGATCTGTGGGCGCTGCCCCGAGGTCCCACTGGGGAGTGTCGGTCGTCGCCAGTGCTCGGACAGTGACTGCGTCCTCGGACTCCGTGGCGCGTGTGCCCGGTCGTGGCTCGTCGGTGAGTGCGGCCGTCACATCGAGGTGGGCTCGCAACTGCTCGGTGTCGGGTTCTGCTTCGAGTACCTGGGCGTCGGCGACAGTGACACCGGTGGCTTCGATGCGCTCGACGAGCGCCGCAAGCGTGCGGAACTGCGCCGGTAACCCGCCGTCTGCCACGAGACAATCCGACTGACACTGGGCAATCGCCGCCGCGGAGACGATTTCGGGACGCGCCTGACACCCGTGGGTGGTGGCTCTATTGATCGCGGCCGCGTGGGAGCGGGCGACGCGCGCCCAGCCGCAGGCCCAGCAGATGACGACGTGATCGCCGTCGGGTGCCGACGGCTCAGACATTGCCCGCCACCCCCCTTAGAGTGGCTTCGTTGGTCGATGTGTCAGCGCCACCGGCAGAGGGTGACGTCAGAGGGGACGTCCTACTGGAAGGGGAGACGTGGTTAATGGACCGGGTGTGCCTCTGAACTCCCCGCACGTATGACGATACGCGGAGAATGTGTAAACCTATTGGCAGCTGTTGTTTCTGTAACCCAAACACACCTCGGTCTTCTCGCTCACTCATCGCGCTCACCTCCAAGATCGAGCAGGCCATCATCGGGCGCGCGTGCGGGCTCGGTGTCCCCGTCGGCAGTCGGGCCGCCGAACTCCGCGAGCAGCGACTGGCCGAACTGCGCCCGGCTGGGGGCCTCGTGGAACTCGTCGTCGCGGAAGTCCGTCGACGACAGCCCCTTCTCGTCGTGACACTCCGAACAGAGCGTCTGGAGATTCGTCGGGGCGAAGGGGTGCCCGCCGTTGACGATCGGGACGATGTGATCGCACTCCAGGGCGACGTCCGTCGGCAGGTCTGCGTGGGCGTCGTCGTACCCGCGCCCGCAGCGGGCGCAGTGCCGATCGCGGTTGTACTTCACCCACTTGGAGACGAACTCCCAATTATATAGGTAGTAGACGGCTTCGGCGACGTGCTTGCACCACCGCGAGCAGTACTGCTTGAACGGGTGGGTGACGTCAAGGCCACAGACGCGGCACTGGCCCTCGGGTGTCTTCGACCACAGCACCTCCATTACGGTCGTGCGCGGGCGCCCACGATCGTGACGGGCCGCGACAGCCGTGTGGTCAGTCACGAGTCGGCACCTCCGCTGGGTCGATATTGCTACTCCAGGTCGCTCGGAGCGGCCCACTGAACAGCGAGCGCTCGAGCGGGAGGTACGTGTACGCGGACGCGTTGGCGACGCCGTAGCCGACTTCGGCGCGGGAGGACTCCGGGAGGGGTCGCGGGGTGTCCCACTTCGAGGCCGTCATCGCGATCCGGCCATCAGGCAGGCGGACGTGATCGGCGACGAAGGGAGCCGCCGTGCTCACGTGCAGACGCACGACGAGCCCATCGTCCAGGGCATCCATAATGTCGTTAGCCGAGCAGTTGCCGATGACGGCGAACGTGTTGGTGAGGCGGTCTGCATCCTCGCCTTCGATCGGTGCGGCAGCGCTCACGGGCGCTCACCTCCAAGCCCCGGAATGGGCGCTTCGAGTTGCTGCACCGCAGCACTGACCGCCTTCAGTCGGGCGACCACGACGAACAGTGCGCCATAGCCGACCAGCGGGCTGCCGAGGCCGTAGCCGAGCGAGCCGAGCGTGACTAACTGCACGGGCTCGGTAGGACTGAGGAGACTCTCGATCGGCGTCGCGACCGCGCCGACCAGACACGCGGTGACGCCGACGACCAGCAGGCCGCGCCCGATCGCATACAGGAGGCGGCTGAGGTCGGCCCACTGCAGTTGGTGGACGTCCGGCGCTGACTCGGCCTCAGGCATCGTCACCCTCCTGATCGGTTGCTTGGGCACGAGTCGCGGTGCCGTCGACGGGCGTCGCGAGGGCGTCGTGGGCGACCAGCAGTTCGCGAACGGCCGCGCGGATGCACTCGCTTTTGCTGTCGAAGACCTCGGCGTCGACGAGTTGTTGGATACCGACGCGGAACTCACGGGGCATCCGGACGGTTTCGCGGCGGGCACGCCCGGGCGTCGCTTCGAGCCCGCGCGTCCGTGTGTCGTCGGGCTTGCTCACGCCTTCTCACCCCCGTTGGCGGCGCGCTGGAGATGCACCGCGCCGCGATCGAGGACGGCTTCGCCCTCGGCCGTGAGTCGGTAGCCGTTGGTCCGGCCATCGAGCGTCGTCTTCTCGAGGAGGCCCGCCTCGACGAGCGTATCGAGGTTCGTGTACAGCTGGCTGTGATGGACGGAGTCGTGATACCAGCGTTCGAGGTACGCCTGGATCTCTCGGCCGCTGGGGGGTCGGGCGTCGGTGTAGACGCTCACTGCCACGAGGCAATCCCGCTGGAAGGCTCGGAGGCTGTACCACTGTTTGCCGTGTTCGACGTCGGGACGTTCCAGGTGGCCGCCGTCGGTGCGGAGGTCGGTGTCCGTGTGGTCGTCCGGGTACGCGGGGGCGTGCTCGTCACACGCGAGGGCGTTCACCGGGCGCTCGTCCGCAGAATGCGTGTACACGTACAGGACGACCGCGGGCTCGCCGCAGGGGCCTGCGGGCGTGGGCCACAGATCGCAGGTGGTGCCTGCAGGCGCGCCCACGACGTCGTCCACGTCCGGGGGCGCGCGGCCGCCGTCCGTGAGTGGCTCGCGAGTGGGCGCGTGTTCGCGGTACCGACAGCCGACGCAGACGCCCTCGTGGAGGTACTTCCGGGCGACGACGTCGCCACAGCGCCGGCAGCGGCGCTCGGGATCCGTCTGGGGATCGCTAAATTCGTCGAAGGTGTCGGCGATCTTGCCGCCGTCCGGGACGAGCGTCGAGTCGTCCTGGTCGGCACTGACGGCGTCTTTATCGGCCGCTGCGAGCCGGCCCGCGAGCCCGCGTCGGCCGCTTTTGCGTTGGCGGTCGCGACGCGCGGGCTCGTCGAAGTCTGCGCCACAGTCCGAACAGCGCCAGACGTCCTCGTTGGGATCGACCGTGGAGTTGTGTCGTCCGGGTGCACGCCGGAAGATGTTCTTCGTCGAGCCGCACTCGGGGCAGGCGAGCGTCTGGCCGCCGTCGGTGACGAGTTCGGTGTCCTCGACGAGCGAGATCCACTCGCCGTCGCGATCTTCTCTCCACGCGATCGCTTCGAGTTCGACCTCGTTGCCGCAGCCCTCGAAGTCAGCGCCGCGTGCGGGATGTGGCGCGTAGCATTCGCCTTCGCGGGTTTGCTCCGGGTCTTCGCCGTCGATGTTTTCGGGTCGGACGTGCGTCGCGTCGCACTCCGGACAGCGGTATCGAACCGACACGAGTCGGCTCATCAGCGCTCCACCTCCTCGCTGTCGAGGTCGGCGACACTGCGGACGTTCGGATCCGCGAGTTTCGCGGCGAGTGAGTGCGTGGGATTGTGGTGGCGGTGCTCGACGCTCGGGTCACACCACTCACAGAGGCTCGCATTCTCCGGGAGAGTTCCGCGCCTGGCGGCCTCCCAGTCGGTCTCGGTGCGATCGGCGAAGCCACAGCGCGGTTCTGGGGTGTCGGTGTCGCGTGCGCGCAGATGGAAGATGTTCTCCGAGTCGTCGCGTTCGAAGTATGGGCTCGTGACGACCACGGTGTCGGCGGTGATCGTCGGCTGTGCAGCTGGGTTCGTGACCGCCTGTTTTTTGGCGGTCCGCGGTGTTTTCGACATTGTCGTACATACGACCCCACAAGCGTCGGCCGAGGGTCCAGCTCGGTCGGCGCGTTTTCGTGGGCGCGCCGAATCCGCTCGTAGCGTCGCATATACTCTACAAATGAACCCTCCCACTTGAAATTTGCCACGCGGAAATTAATTGCCGCATAGAGCTAGATTGGTTCGTAGAACCTTTGCATATGGCCCCTGATGTTCCAGTATGGCCGGACGGAAGCGGCAAGTAAACGATTCAGATATCCTTCGAGTGTTTGCTCTATCTCCAGATCCTGTTCTCGTCGCTTCCGAAGTCGCAGAAGAGATTGATATGACTCGTCAGGGTGCTTTCAACCGACTACAGAAACTCGAAGAGGAAGGTTTCGTCAAGAGCGCTATGAAGTCGTCTGCGCGAGTCTGGTGGATTACTCCTGAAGGAAAGCATCAGATAGCGTCGTCGGGCTGAGTGTTTAGCCACCATACGTAGCCGTTCCCCACATTCTTTCGACTGAGCATCCCTTTCTGTCGAAGCCTTTTCATTCGCATATTCGCACTCGTACGGGTAATGCCTAAACGCGAAGCAACTTCTGAGGCTGATACAACTGGTTCCTCTATTTCTTTGATCACGGATATGATCTCCTCATCACTGACTTTCTGGTTCCCGTGAGGTGAACTCATTCCTCTCAGTGAGTACTTAATTTCCACGTGGCAAAAATTTTATCCCCATAGCTCCACAAGAGAGATACAGACACAGTCGACTCTCACCGGGTAATTTCTTCGCAGAAATGCCCGCCTGTTAGAGCAGGCGAGCCGGGCTGTGTCTTGATCTGTGATGAGCCAAGCAAGCCCATCGCCATCTAACGGCGACACGACTCAAGAACGTACCGAACACGAACGCATCACCGACGTCCGCGACCTCGACGTCGGCGACGAAATTCTCGTTGGCGATCGCGTCAAGCCGATCGTCGTCGACGACCACGGCACCCGCCCCGTCCAGACCTTCCAGGGCGAGCGCACGCAACACGCGGTTGAAGCGTCCGGTGAGTGGGCGGACGCTGTTTCGGTCCTGCTCGTGAACCGCATCGATATGGGAACTGGAGAGCGCCGCGGTGACATCTCCGTGGATCTGGGCGCGCCCGAACCGGTCTGGAGGGTCTCGGAATGAGTAGTCGTTCCGAGGGTGATCGCGCAGTCTGGAAGTTCGAGGCCGACGTCGCCACGTTGCTACTAACGGATCCTGTGCGGAACGCGCGTCGCGAGCGACTACTGGAGGGGCAGCAATGAGCGCGCAGACGCCCGCGCGGATCTACGGTAGCAGCTGTGCTGGCTGCGGGCGATTGCTGGTGCGTGGCCCGTCGGATCCCGAACTGTGCGTGCGGTGTCAGCAGGAGCAGTGGGAGGTGCAGCGATGAGCGAGTCTCCGAAAGCCCAGGCTTTGATGCATCTCGCGCAGGCCGTGACGCGAGCGGAGAACGCGGACGCGCAGGCGCATATCGAGGCAGCTTTAGGAGAGATCGAGGAGCTGCCGTGGCCCGAGCAGATCGAGTGTCCGAATTGTGGGCGAAAAGGGTTGGTCGGGCAAATTGCTGTGCACGAGTGCGGCTGAACACTTGATTTAGGTCTGCTCTCCCGCTTCAGCTTTCCCTAGATCCTATTCTTCTGTTCGCCTCGCTAATTTCCAGGTCACATTCGTAATTATACCTGGATCCATCTGTTCATAGAAATCTAATATCCATCAGCCAGCACAGAGGTCTCGCGGAAGTATTCTGCGAGGTCCTGTTTGACCTCTGATGGTGAATCGATGAAGTTTCGAATCCGTGCTTCCACAACGTCAGTCGTTATGACGTGGAGATGCGGCCGTTCTAGATACTTCTCATCATAGTCTTCTTGACTCTGTCCAACCTTTCTCGTGATCCCACTGACGCTGGTTTGTTTGTAAGCTTCGGTGACAAAGAACGGATAGAATAGCTTCTGAAAATCACCGCCAACCAACTGCAACTCGTTTCTCAGGTTGACAGTAAGTGCTACCTCCAGGAGCATCGCCAGCGCATCGACGTACCACACGACCATATTTTCATTCGAGTTGTAGGAATCTGCCATCTTATCGAAGAAGGCGATCTCCTGCTGCCCATCGATTTCGTTCACAACAAAGATGTGGGAGAGATATTCCGTATCGAGGTGCCTCCGCGCCCGGCTGAGATACTCAGTGTGCTTTCCCTCTGTTTCTTCGTCTCCAAAGTTCGCCTCGTCTCCGGATTTTGTATCAACGATGCCACCCACTGTAGAGTATTTATTATCCGGATCTGGTGCGATATCTGTGATCTTGAAAAGTAGATCAGGAAGTTCTTCGCCGCGATTGTCTTCCCCACCCGCATCCGGATAACTGGGTGTCAACGTAGAGAATGCAGCGTATCCGACTTCCTCTAGTCGTGTTCCCGAACTCTGTGGGAGCTCTTTGTTAGTCCGTAGAAGGCGCATATGGTTGAGCTCAGTAAGCATATAGCGGGGATTGGAATGGATCCGCCCAACCACCTTGTGTGAATCAGCATCTAATTGCTCTTGGGCGAGATCTGCTTCGAGCGTCTGGATCTGCTTCATCGCTCGGACTGGTTTCTCAAGATACTCTTGATCATCCGTCAACATCGAGAGTGGAACTGTGTAGACGAGGCTGCCAGTCGTGAACAGCGACTGTGTCTCTAGGTACGCGTCGATCTCCCCATCAGGAACCAGCAGCATCGTGGGCTGATTCTCTCGTAACGCGTGTACATACACCTGAGTCGCCTCTCGTTCTGGATTCCGACCTCCGATAATTGAGACTCGGAGCCCTGCCTGCGTTACACCGTGAACGGAACTCGGGAGACTCTGTGAGTCATAATAATCGAGTTCCTGATCGATTTTGGTTGTCACCGCCTCCAACACCGTCGGCCATTCTAGATCAAAATATCGGCAGGTCTCTAGATCGACAGTCTCCTTGTGGACTTCACCGCCACTTCCGGTACAGCGAGTGTGTAACTTCTGGTTTTCTTCCTCAACCTCGCTATTCCGAAGCGGTGCGCGACAGTGTTGATTCGGACAGCGTTGTGGGAGTTCTAGATTTGAGGACACGAACGATGTTTCGCTGAGAGTTGGGGGTAGATCTGTCTCAGCTACCGTCCCATCTCGAAGCCGTAGTTCAATTGCCTCTACTAATGCATCGAATGGCGGTCCGCTCATACCACGTCTTCCTCGTCGAAGAAGTATTTCAAGGCCAGTTGTGCATCATTCGATAGTCGGGCACTATCGGTCGGCTGGTAGTCACCGCTTCTGACCGCTACGTTTCTGTTGTCAATCGAGAGGACTAATGCTGCATTTTCGTCGTCGGCAGTAGCCAGCAGATCAAGGAAACTATCCCGCATCTGGTCGACTCTATCGAAAATTGCCTCCAGTCCTTCTCGCCCGACAAGTGAGAACTCCTCTGTTGCAACAGATGGATCATCGATGACTTGCGAGCCGTCGTACTCCACGGTTTCTAAACATCGGATGACTGCTTCCTTCTTATCTTGCGGCAACGAGTCAGAATCTCGCACTCGTTCCTTCGCTGTTTCTGCGTGACCTCGTATCAACTGACGCGTTTTTTCGATCGGATCATCGGATTCTTGGATTGCTTCCGATGCATCCGCTTCGAGTTCTCCGGCGGCCTCTAATCGTTTCGTCGTAAGCTCTCCTATGAAGTCTTCAACGTCGAATAACTGGCTGAAGAGAGCGTTTAGGATCCGTTTCCATCTTTGTTTTCCTTCAGTCAGGACGACTGTTGTGTCCTCGCCCGTGGAGTCGATATATACACGGCACGCTTTGACCGCTCGATATTCCTTTGTCATTGTTTCGGGTTTTGCGGGCATCTCCTCGTCTTCCTCGCGGAATCGGAATACCCGGACCCTGTTCGGTTGTGTGCCACGCTCTGCAGTGATATGAAAGACGATACTTCCATCCCCGATTTCTTCGATCTTCACCCGGACTGCTTTGGCCTGATCGTCTGAATTCCATTGTTCGTGGAAATCGGAAACACTCTGCTTGAGCCCATCCAGATTTACCGTATCAGTGTAGGTGTACGTTTTTGTCGAGGCTACACTCCGAATCCGTGAGCCGATTATGATGTTGTCCAGTTCGCTGGCGAGCCCCTCTTGGAGCACACGAAGCGCGAGTTGGTACTTTGATTCCGGTGTGCTTTCCTCAAAGTCGACCTCGTACTCTTCGGCTATATAGCGAACTGTTGGATCGATACCGACGTTCTCATCGTCGAGCCGTTCGTAGGCACCAAGCCACTCCCGGGTTTTGCTGACATATTTAGAACAGAGCGCGCGCCGGATCCCATCGAACTCGTAGTCCGATTTATCGAGATTATCTGATTCAAAGAGACTGAGAGCATCGAAGAGGGTCTGCTTCCTACGAGGTTCTAACCTGTGGAATATCTCTTCATCGTACTCCCCAGCCAAGCCAGACGCAGTCATACAGGCTATGTAACAAAAACCAGGCTCTTATAATTGTAGTTGATTTATCCTCTATGATAGACATTTATCGATGGAACGAGGTTGGTTACGGCTCACTCAGGTCCAGCGGTACAAAACTAACCAACATTGGAACACAATAGCCATCGAGTGTTAGTTAGCCACTCTCGGAGATGATGAGACCGCCCCCACGACTGGGTGGTATACGAGGATCAGCCACGATACGTTATGATAATGCCGGATGACACGAAAGCAGAACTGTAGCAGTGCCTCGCAGTCACGGCCGAACGGCCAGTCGATCGCACTCTCAGCCGCCTGTTAGGTGAGGCCCAGGCGGTCGCTGACGATCTGTGTGGGATCGATGATCCGGCGGTCGTCACCAATCGCGCCAGTGTTGTTGTCGAACTCCTCTCGAAGATCGATGGGACGGGAGACCCCGAGGCGGACGCTGCGGTGGCTCGAGCCCAGGAGCTCGCTGAGGCTCTGGCCATCGAGTGAGTCTTCGATCTCTCTCCGACTGTGTCGAATTGCGCGACTGACAGCACGGTGTTTGCTCATTGTCCCTGATCAGAGTTGACTAGTTATATCCTGATCTTAACCAACTCTGCCGCTGACGCGATTACAATCGAGAAGACAATCAAATAGTAGACTGAGAGAGAATACACAGCTGCAGCCACCAGTTCAATTTTAATTCCGTAACCTAGCAGTCGCGTTTGCGCTGTGTAGATGTTGAGATCGGGAAATAACTGAAAGACTCCTGCGACGATGATCGTGACAATCCCCACCCCAAGAGTGTGGATCGAAATGTGGAGCGACTTCTCATAATAGTCTCTGAGCTGCCCGCTGTGATCTGTGTCCCCAGACAGGTATTGCTCAGAAGAATTCCCGAGCATAACTACTGCGTTAATTGTAAATCCAAATAGGATCGCGGTCAAAGTCAGAATCGGTAAATCAGCAGCTCTTGGACTATTGGATAGTAACACTCCAGCAACAATACTCACGATAGAGTACACAAATATCCGGACCCGTGGATAGCGAATTTTCTCTAGGTAGTTGCTGAGTTCTAATATCGTTCGAACCAGATTGAGTATCATTGAGGGAGATTGTTGAAAGCCTCGGCAATAGCCTGTTTACCCGAGCGACTCGTATTGACCTTCTCTCTGATTGCACGGTCTCCACCCTCACCAAGCTTTACAACTCCGTCTTTGGTCTTTTCCACCCGCACTTTGGTCACGATGCCGGATTCAATCAGTTCGTCAAACACATCGACATTATTCAGCCACTCATCCTTGTTGATGTCAAGGGACATTCTATGTGCCCGAGAGATGTCTAGAAGAGAGGTGATCTTGTTCGCGATGTCGATATTCCCGAATCCTTCGTCTTCTCGAATATCCTCGTCGTTGGGGGGCTTGAAAAGAGATGCAGTTAAATCGTAGTCTTCAGCAAAATCCAGCGTTGTCTTGCCGATCGTTTTCGACTCTTGAATTGACTGAATCGTTTTAGAGGAATAGTGGGGCGTGATGTCCATTCCCTTACAGGCGGCAACAAAGAAAGAGCCAAACGTATTCTCAACAAGAATATGAACCTCGCTATCCACCTTTTTCATTCCAAGTAATCCTTGGACAAACGCGTCTTCGTGCTCCGAGATGATTTTCTGGACAGAGATTCCATCGTCATCTTCTGCTAACTGGTGAAGCGCCTTTCCGGGGTTTGTTTGCTTATAGATATCTGCAGTCACTATGCCAGAACCCTTGTTATATTTCACATTATCAACAAGCAGACTGACCGTTTGGTTTTCCAAGACCCGATCTAAATCCATATCTCCGATTAAATTGATCATTCTTCCGAGATTTTTGTCTATACCTTGCCCAAAACTCGCCAATGTAGCGTTGTTATCTAACGGCTCCGCAGTATAGACAAGGAAATTCATTTATCAGATCCCTAAATTATAGTAGTATAAAACTTCTGCTTGTGTAACGTTTGATTGGAAGCATACTCAACTGCAACCAACTCGAAAGTAGTCGTAGCCATTGGTTTGAGCTATCCTCGATCTCGTCCACCTTCGTATCGCGTTCGATCAGCGCTTCAGATAACCCTCCTAAAACATCGTCAACAGAACCTAATCCCAGACGGTCTGATAGTCCGCGTCACCGATCTCGCCATCAGTCGTGATGATCGCCTCCGTATCCTGCGCGCGGTGGCTGGCGACGATCATTCCGTCGTGAATACTGAACTCATCGACTACTTGCGCGTACTCAACCAGCTCGGCATCATCGATCGGTGCGACCGAGATTGGTCCGTTCCCGACGAGCGCCTGACGGGCGTCCTCCGGCGTGCCGGTGAGGGTGATGCCCCGAACGTCCTTGTCGCGAGAAACTGAGTACAGGACTTCTGCGAGCGCTGTGCTCGGTGCCTGAAGCACGGTCTCTCCCGCCTCGGCCTCGGCAAATACTTGGTCGGCCTCCGACGGGAGAGCGTCGACGAGATAGACGAGCAGGGAGACGGCGTCGGCGGTGTACGTCGCCATCAGGCTTCCTCGTAGTTGCGGTCGCGACGCTCGCGAACGCGCTGCTTAAGCTCTTCGGCGATCTCCTGCCGCTTCTCCTCCGGAGTGTCTTCGGGAAGGAGCATCCCGCGGCCGCCTGTGTTCGTACGCTTCTTCACGACGATCCCCTCGTCTGTGTCCATCCAGACGACCTCGTCGCCGGGCTCCAGATCGTACTTCTCGCGGAGATCCTTCGGGATCGTGGCCTGTCCCTTCTCCGTGACGCGGGTGGACTTGCTCATATCTAGTAATACCCTGCGTAATACCTTAGCTTTGTGGAGGTGCTACGTTCGTATCCTGTATTGAGAGATCTCTGTGTAGGTGTACGAAAGCTTCTATGACACCCTGCTAGAGTTCAGCCCCCATCGGCAGGACGTGGTTTCGAGGCAATCAGAATACGTCGAGATAGTCTTCGATCACGTCCCGCTCATCCTCGGTGAGGTTGAATAGATCGTACACCGTCTGATCGATCTCCGCCTCGAGGTCGTCGATGCTCGTCTCCGCAACTGTCTGCCGATCGGCTTCCAATGCTGCGACGAGCGCTTCCACACCAGCCTGTGATCGCGGAATCGGAATCGTCTGCTCTTCTCCCTTCTTCATATTCCGCCCGTCGACGGCAGCGTGGACGTACTGCGCTCGAAGCTTCTGCTCTTCACGGTCGCCCCTATCCATCAATGGGTCCGTGATCTCGTCAGAACGGCCAGCTGTGACTGCGAACCGTCCGTCTGTCTTCTCTTGGATCTCGGCATTCACTGGGTAGCGACGAGTCTGCCACTCGTAGTCGATGTATCCAAGATCACCATCGAACTCCCCGAGATACGCTTCGGGGAACCGTTCGGTCTTGCTTTCGAGATCAATAGTATCCGTGATTTCACTCGCCTTCTCTCGCAGCGTATCGAATTTTCTATCTGCTCCCGAAGTCGTACAGGGGAGTTTTTCCACGTACTGTGAGCGGTACTCGTAGTACCCACCTGCCTTGACCGTTGTAATGTGCTTAAAGTAGAAGTCGAGGGCCTTTGAGTTCAGCTGACAAGCAACTTCTTGTGTCTCTCCCCGATATTGCTCAGTCAAGAGAATACCATAGGCAGTTGTGAAGTACCAAGTCCCTGGTTCATCAATCATAAAAGTCGCATCCTCAGAAATGTGTGCTTGGATGATTTTTGGATTCTCAAATTTCCCGAGATTCTTAGGGTAGATGTAGCCGTACCAATCATCACGCCCTCTCATTCGGCCACTTTCTCGATCTTCAAGCGCCTCTTTATGAGCAGTGAAGAAATCCCACGTCTTTGGGAGGTTCTCGCGAAGGTAGTCTTCTGAGTAGAGTCCCGCGTTAAGTTCCTTGCCATTTCCACCCTCCGCGAAATAGGGATGAACAACGTGGAGGCCCGACCAATCCCCACGCCAACGTTTTACTTCATTTCCCTGTAGAAATGGCCGGAGGAGATCGGTCTCAATTTCGTACTTTTCCGATTCTCCTATCGGCACGATCGTTACTACATCCCCTGTATCGTCCGATTCGATCCGGTCAGCATCAAGCACATCAACGATGTAGATCTTGTTCGCGCTCGTCCGAATCCCCTGAAAAACGGCGTCAGTAACTGACTCAATGCGTGCGTCAGCTTGCTCCTCCAACTTCCGGAATACATCCAACTCAGCCGGTGGCATCAACGACCAGTAGCCATCCCCAAGCTCGGCCTGCGGGAAGTCGAAGACGTCGATGAACTCATCACCATATCCCGGCTCGCCCCGATGATCACGGACGGCGGCGACGATCTCCTCGTCGAGTGCTCGTCCTGTGTCTTCGTCGACGTTAGCCCTCACCC
This sequence comes from Halobellus sp. Atlit-38R, assembly GCF_003665925.1. Lineage (NCBI taxonomy): Archaea > Methanobacteriati > Methanobacteriota > Halobacteria > Halobacteriales > Haloferacaceae > Halobellus > Halobellus sp. Atlit-38R. Next base: position 12,351 of record NZ_QXIJ01000018.1, on the reverse strand, counting down.
GGACACATCGGATCTGGTTCTCATCACGGGTGGCTTCATCCGGTTCGTCTGCTGCAATGACGATCGCCGGGTAGTTGGTTGCGTCCTTGAATACACCCGAATCGCGGAAGTCATACACTTCCTCGAGAGCGGCATCTCGACGGAGCACCCGACGCAGTCCCGCTCCGTAATCAGTCACCATAAACTGATTCGGCGTGATGTATCCGAGCGTCCCGGTCCCCTCTTCGAGCCAGTCGAGCCCTCGCTCGTAGAAGGGACAGTACAGGTCGTAGTTTCCAGTCGTCGACTCGTACAGCTCGTCGAGGACCGATTTCTGCTGATCGGGGAGGTTCTGGATCCGGACGTACGGTGGGTTCCCCACGACGTACTGGTACTGCATATAGTTCTTCACGACGAGCGCGAGCACGCTGTCCTCGAACATTTTGAACAGGCGTCCGTCGCCGTGGTCCTCCCTGAGATACCGAACTGTCGCCAGAATGTCGTTGACGTACGGCTCGAAGAAGTCCTCGACACCGTCGTACTCACGAGTGGTATAGCGATGGATGCCCTCCTCGAGGCCGCCACCGTACTCCCACCAATTCTCGTGCATATGGAATTTGACGACGTCCAGGACACCTTGCAGGGCCGCATAATACTCTCCGAAGTTCCGCACCCCGGCGTTCACCTTCGCCGTATCGTACTTGGGCATCCGGACCCGTTGGACGAGGAATCCATCCTCTAATTCTGTCTCGGCGACGTCGTCGTCATCGACCTCGATCGGGAGCGGCACCGGGATCTTCACGTCTTGGCTATCCTCGGTGATCGAATCCAGCGTCATCTGCGTCTGCCCATCATCTCCGAGATCGATCCCTGTCAACTCACGCTCGTTCCGGAGTGAATCCGTCCGGAAGATGGGTAATCGACGAATCGTGAAGTCCTCGTTCGCACGCTTGGCTTCCCGATATTCGGGGAGAATGGCGACCATAAACCGAATCTGGGCCATCAACACCGCGAAGGGGTGAATGTCCAGACCCACAATGTGGGGTGTCGTACAGAGTTCGGTAAGGTGGTCGGCCCAATCGGGGTCATCGTTGTATCGGCGGACGTCTTCGAGATAGCGTTCGACCGCCTCCACGAGGAATGTCCCGGATCCACAGGACGGATCGATGAGCCGTTCCTGTGAAACGCCGACGTTGTAGTCCACACCGTCCATAATGTAGTCGATGACCGGCTGTGGAGTGTAGAATTCTCCGAGAGCTTTGCGCGTCTCTGGGTCGAAGTAGCGCTGATAGAGGTCGCCGAGCGGGTCGCCCTCGATGCGAGAGAAGTCGAACTTCAACACTGCGAAGGAGACGTGCGCAATCGCGCGACTGAATCGCTCGCGGGTGGCTGGACTCACCCGACTGACGTCACTGCCTTCTTTCGCAACGTCACGGAAGCGATTGTACGGGTTCTCGTGTTGGCTGGCCGTTTGCTCACCGTAGCCATCCGTCCACCAAATGAAGATGTCGTCCTCGAAGAGACTCTGAACGAGCTGGTTGCGCATATCCTCGATCATCCCGTTCGCTGCAACCGGGTAGGCGTCGAGGTCTATCTGCCCACTGAACCCACCGAGTTCATCGAAGTATCGGCGGAGGCCCTTACTGTTCGGGAAGAAGTCGTGATCGTCGGTGGCCTTCGCCAGGAGGAGCCGCGCAAGTAGGGCGTGACCGGACTCCAGGCAGAACATAAAGTCACGAAGCGACTGCTTGCCGTCGATAAAGGGCTCCCACGAATCAGGGGTTTCGTCGGGTGCACTCGCATAGCTGGCTTCCCAGAAATCATAGGCTCCCTTCACGAACTTTGCCTCCTGCTCGTCGCGGAGTTCTTCAAGTAAGTCCATCATCGCCGTCACGAGGTCGGCGAAGGGGCTGTCTTCCTCCAAGCGGAACGTCTCGAAGAAGTGCTCTCGGCCGAGTTGCCCATCGAGTTCAACCTCGTCGAGGCGATCGAGGAAGGTGGTGACGCTCTCCGGGGTCGTAATATCCCAGTCGGGTTTCTGGAGCGCCGCTTCGAGGTCAGCGGCATCACTTGCTGTGGCATCTGCAAGCGATATTGTCAGGAGCCGAGCACGCCCCTCGCGGCGATAGAGGTGCAATTGCTCGCCGTTGGTAAGCACGCCGTAGTCAGCTTTGAGTTCCGTCACATAGTGGAAGAGCTGGTCTTTGTGACCCGCAAGATCGCGACCAGTGGATTTGAACTCGTAGACGGCCGTGACCGACTCGTTACTGTCGAGTGTCACGTAGTCCGGGCGACGGTCATCAGGAAGCGTCCATTCGCTACGTAGGTCGTGGCCAGCGCCTTTGTATCCGAGGTGCGTGTAGAACTGCTCGTTGAGGAAGGCGTTTTCCACGTCCTTTTCGCTCATATCCGCATCAAGGCGTGCAGCGATTCCGTGGAGGGAATCAAGAATCGCAGGCGAATCCGACATACCTCTCCTCAGACAGTCAGTTGTCAAAAAGGATGGTATCCAGTGTTCACACGAAATCGGCTGAACCAGACCAAACTAGTCCCGATCACCAGGGGTTCTGCTCAACCAAGTTCAACACTGAAGCGCTCGCCCATCGCATCCTGGAAGCGGCCGGTACTACAGTACAGGACTGACCGGTACTGATTGCCACCGTGTTCGGGGACGCGATGGATGACATACTCGCCCTCGATATCCAAGTCGGCATCAGGGCCGGCCAGTTGCTGTCCACTCTTGCCCCGATCCGTGCGCGTGCGCATTCTTACGCCTATATCACCCACCAAGACAGTTTAGTGACTGGTTCGTGACAGCCTCGGTGTAGATGCGTGTACTCGACTTACCAGATCCGCCCGTAATCCGGTGTTACAACAAACCTGGCATCTCGCCAGCCGTCCAGGCTCGGCTCACCGCCGAAGGGCTGTTTGTTGCAGATTACGACTCTGGAAAATCCCTCGGCAGTGCCCAAGTCCCCGATAAAGACCGGCGGGGGGCCGCGGGCAGTGCCTTCAATCGAATCATCGAGATTAGCCACGTCGGCGGACTCGGAGTGATCCGCACACCGAACGACGAGGATGAAATCATTACGGTCGGGGAGTGGGAGCCGAACTGCGCCACCCTTCGCCCAATCGACGGGAAACTATTGAAGGGCGTCCAAATGGCTCACTATGGACTTTTGACCCCTGGTGATGACCACTTCGAGCAGCTCGACGCGCTCTACAGTGGCGGGAGTTCGACAGTCGATATGGCCACGGACAATGAAGCAACTATCCGTGGGGCGATCGAGTACCTGGACACTCAGGGACGGCTTCGAGGCCCGTCGACGGCAGCAAGGTAGATCCGCCTGCAAGACATATTCGAAAGCCGTTCACGTCACAGAAGATCGTGACTAGATCTCGGCTTGACCGGTGACATCGAGGGAGATCTCGGTCTGAATGTGCTCGACGCTCTTTCGGGCAGTCTACAACGTCATAATATGCGAGCATCTGTCGATTTCCAGGGTTTCACCCCCTCGTCGAGCAATTTCGCTATGCAAGCGCCGAATTCGAATCCTGTCGAGGTATCTGTGACCGCCACAAATCGCCCCGACTCGGATATAGACGTTTTACAGCCCGTCAGACCCGGCTGCATACGCCGAAATCATCCAAAGAAAAGGTCGATATGCACTACGAAAACAGTGCGACGAAGCGTCACGATCGCAAGGATTCTATGGGACTCCTGAGAGCGACCAGTAGTGCGCGCAAAATCGTGGCTGGTCACCGCTACTGAACTCACGGTCCTCGGGGCGATCCCACTCCTCCTCTACAGCGTGCAGCACGGTTTCCCGGGACTGCACGACGCGCTGAGATTCAACTTGCGAGCTTCGTGAGGTACTGATACTCAATAACCCATCCACTTGGCCGGCACAAGAGGAATACGTACTGCAAAAGTCACCTCTTTTCCGTCAAGCGAAATTCTATGTTTCTTCACCAACAGTGCGATGTATGAGCTCGGCTCCATCTCTCGCGCAGGTGCGGGACGCGTTCGAGGCGCTTGGGCCACCTGGCACACCCCTTACGACGCCTGAGGTCGCCACGACATTCGACTGTACCGACCGAACGATCTACAACAGACTTGAGACGCTCGTCGAAGATGGTGTGTTGGAGACAAAGAAAGTCGGCGCTCGCGGCCGTGTCTGGTGGCAACCGGTAGAAGAACACAGAGTGACTAAGCGGGAGATTGTGGAAAAGTACCGGAGACTATTCGAATCAATCGAGAAGGGATTCTGTATTATCGAGGTGTTGTTCGACGATGATGACCAGCCAGCCGACTATCGGTTCCTCGAAACAAACCCCGCGTTTGAGAAACGCACTGACTTACGAGATCCGGAGGGCAAACGGATACGCGAATTGGAGCCAGACCACGAAGACCACTGGTTCGAAAAATATGGTGCTGTGGCACAAACTGGTGAGCCCGTTCAGTTTACAGGATATGCGGAGAATCTTGGCGAGCGATGGTATGAGATTGATGCCTTCCGGATTGGTGACCCTACTGATCACACCGTTGCCATCCTATTTAACGAGGTTTCCGAGCACAAATATACCGAAAACACGGTACAGGGGGGTGAGCAACGACTCAAAGCGCTGGTGGAAGCCACCACGGAGGGAGTCTATCGAATAAGCCCTGACTGGTCCGAAATATACCAACTCGCTGGAGAAGGCTTCGTCGCTGACGGCCTCCTCAACACGTGGCAAGAGTATATTCCAGAAGATGAGCAAGAACGTGTCGGCCAAGCAATCGACGAAGCGATCGAGACACAGAGTCCGTTCGAACTAGAACACCGGATTAAATATGCTGATGGAACCGTCGGATGGACGCATTCAAAAGCCGTACCGATACTGGAGGACGGCGAAATTGTCGAATGGTTTGGTACGGCTACGGACATCACCGAACGCAAAGAACAGCAACGAGAGAAAGATCTCCTCTGGCAAGCGATCGAGAAGGCAAATTCTCCTCTTCTAATGGCGGAACCGGGAAGTGATGACAATCCCATCGTGTACGTGAACGAAGCATTCGAACATCTGACTGGGTATACTGCATCAGAACTGATCGGCCGAGATTGTCGTATTTTTCAGGGAAAAAGCACTCGACAGGAGCCAGTCACGGAACTCAGAGAAGCGATCGATAACGAGGAGCAGGTGACAGTAGAACTCCGTAACTATCAGAGGGATGGAACCGAGTTCTGGAACAGAGTCACGATCTCTCCGGTATACGACACTGATGGAGAACTCGTTCGGTTTTTGGGGACACAAGAGGATATCACCGAATACAAAGAGCAGGAACGCAAGCGGCAGGAAGTGGTCGATCGGGTAACTGACGGGATCATTGAGGTGGATTCCGACTGGCGTTGCACATTTATCAACGGCAAGGGCGGAGAGTTAGCGAATACGTCTGAAGCTGAACTTCTCGATCGAACCTTCTGGGAGGTGTTCGAAGACGCACGAGGGTCCACATTCGAAAAGAAGTATCGCGAAGTTATGGACACTCGGGAGCCAGCCTCGTTTGTCGAGTATTACCCGAAGCTCGACAGTTGGTTCGACGTTCAGGCGTACCCCAACGATGACGATGGGGTCGCTATCTACTTCCGCGATATCACCGAACGTAAGGAGCGAGAACAGGCCCGACAGCGAGCAGAAAAACGTTACCAGAAGCTGCTGGAACTGGCTCCGGTCCCGATCGTCGCTGTCGATCCTGGGACGGAGGAGGTCATCGAAGCGAACGACGCTGCCGGAGAACTCATCGGCTGTCCAACAGCCGAACTTATCGGCCAAACGCGGGCTTCCCTCCATCCCACTGAGAAAAACGACGGCTACGACGCGATATTCAGGAAGGCCACAGAACGAGGCGGAACGTGGCGACACCTGCCCGATGGCTCTCCGACCCATATCGTCGACGAACACGGGAAAGAAATCCCAGTCGAGATTACCGCCAAGAAAGTTGAACTCGAAGGAGATGACGTTGTATACGGGGTTCTACAGGACATTACCGACCAACTCGAATACCAACGCCGGTTGGACACGCTCAACGAGGTAACACACGAGTTGTTTGATGCCGAGGCTGAACGCGAGGTAACCCGAACGGCAGTCGAGGCGCTAGCGGACGTCCTCGAAATCACCACTGTCGCGTTTTATTCGTTCGACGAAGACAAGTGGGAACTCGGACCAGCTGTCCACACCACCTCAAGCGAAGAAGCTGAAGAAATCGACGAACTCCCCGTTTTCGAACCTGGGATCGGTGTTGAGTGGCGTGCATTTGCCGACGGACAGACAGCGCTCGTCGATGATTTCAGAACGCGAGAGACGGACTACGAGTTTGAGCGGACGATCCGGAGTGAACTGGCCGTTCCGATAGACGATTGGGGGCTTCTCGTCGCGGCCGATACGCGACCGGATATGTTCGACGACTGGACGGCCAATCTCGTGGAGACACTAGGGGCCACGATCAGGTCAGCGCTCGACCACACCGAGCGGGAGCAGGAACTCCGAGAACAGCGACGAGAACTGCAGGAAATCGAATCGTTAAATCAACAGATCCGCGATATCACTCATACGATCGTTCAGGCGGACTCACGAGTAGAACTTGAGCAGTCGGTCTGTGAGCGACTGGTCGCGTCCGATGCGATCGAGTTCGCCTGGATCGGGAACGTCGACCTCGAAGAAAAAGCGGTGGCTCCCCGGGCGCAGGCTGGGACAGACAGTGACTATCTTGACAGCGTACCTCTCACGCTAGATGAGAGTACAGACCCTGAACCGTCAGTACAGGCGTTACAGTCACGAGACGCGTGTGGCAGCTCGAATATCGCGACTGACATCCAACACGGCGAGTGGCGAAGTACGGCAATCGAACGGGAGTTTCGATCCGTCCTAAGCGTCCCGCTGATCTACAGGGAAGCACTCTATGGCGCGCTCACCGTGTACTCACGGTCGACGTCGGGGTTCCCGGATGCACTGAGATCCGTCCTACAGGAACTCTGTGATTTGACCGCTCACGCGAGTGCTGCGATCGAACAAAAGGAGGCCTTACACACGACGCAGACGACAGAACTGGAGTTCGAGGCTCGAGACGAAACCACTCTATTCTGTCGATTGGCTGCTGTACTCGACTGTGAAATCGAACTCGAAAGGGTTGTTTCCCAGAGGGGGGAGTCGACACTTGCCTTCTTCAGCGTAGCTAATGGCACGCCCGAAGAACTACTCAAAGAGGCCAAGCGACTGGACGGAATTGAGGAAGGCCGTCTAATCGAACGCCCAAATGATACGTTCATTCAGTTACGGATCACCGAACCGTGTATCGGCTCGATGCTGTCCAACAGAGGTCTTATTCTACAACAACTGGTCGCTGATCGTACTCGATGTTGGTTGACAGTCGAAGTTCCAGAAGCGTTCAATACTCGACAGGCTGTCAACATAGTTACGTCGCACTACGAAAACGCGCAACTGCTCGCCAAACGAGAATCTGATACTCCGTTCAATTCGAGAGAGACATCACTCAATACTCCGCTAGGAGCCCTCACTCCCCGACAGCGCGAAGTCGTGGAGACAGCCTATCGGTCCGGATACTTTGATTCTCCTCGACGTGTAAGCGGTAAAGAAATTGCAGAGATGTTTGACTTCTCCAACTCGACTTTTCACGAACATATCCGAAAGGCAGAACAGACACTGTTTGAGAACCTCATCGAGGACACTAACCGTTCACTCGTCACGTAGGTTGAAACGTCTCGTATGTCAGGTTAGGACAGCACTCAAAACGAATCCTGACAAAGAGTGAGCCTAAGTTCGTGTGCGTTTAGTTACAAAGATCGATTTAGACAATTGATTTTCTGTCTCAATCCCAGAGCATACATTACATATAAGGTTCAGTGAACAAGTCCGCCTCAGTTATTGTGTTGATACTTCACATACAGATAGATAATAAACAGTCACAGTGGACAATCAAATAACCGCTGCTAATCGGAAGCAGGTGGACGGTGCGCAGTTGGTAGACGACATTGAGATCGATCAACAACAGATCGACTGGCGAAAAGATTTCACGAACTTCAAGCCGGAAGATGAGCGACGACTCGAAAATCTCGGTAGCGTTGTTGAACCGGTCATCGACGACGCTGTCGAGGCGTTTTACGACCACCTGGAATCATACGACGAAACCATTGAAATATTCGGACGATCGGGCAAAGGCATTGAAGCACTCAAAGAAAACCAGCGTGAGTACTTGGGGGGATTGTTCGATGGCCAGTACGGTCGGACCCACTTCGAGAGTCGGGCCCGTATCGGCAAAATTCACGATATGCTGGACCTCGGGCCGAAGATCTACTTCGGCGCCTATAGCATCTTCTACCGATACCTGGTCGACGCCATCGTTGCTGACCTGAAAGCAGACCTCGCACAAACGAATGGCGGCGATGCGACACAACGAGGTGAAACCCTCACGCCGGAGCAGGCACTGGATGCACTCGCCGACCGCACGCGGTCTATGCTAAAGGTGATGAATCTCGACCAGCAGGTAGCTATGGATACCTACATCCATTCGTACAGCGAGCAACTCGAAACCAAATTGGAACAACAAAAACAGGTCATCACCGACGTCGATGAGCAAGTGGCGCAGGCCACGAAGTCGGCTGAGAATATCACGGCGAGTACTGAGCGGCTCAGTGAGCAGGCCCAAGACCAAGCGGAGTCGATGAATCAGGTTGCGGGCGAAATCGCGGATATGTCTGCTACTGTCGAGGAGATCGCATCAACTGCGGACGAGGTAGCCACGATGAGCGAGCGTGCTGAAGAACTCGCTCAAGAAGGCCGAGGGGCTGCAACGGATGCCATCGAAGTGATGGAACGAGTTGATGACTCCGCATCGACTGTCGCGACTGACGTCGAAGGACTGCAAGAGCGAGTCGACGAAATTGACGAAATAGTCGAGGTGATGAACGACATTTCCGAACAGACGAATCTGCTGGCACTGAACGCCTCGATCGAGGCTGCTCGTGCTGGCGAGGCAGGAGATGGATTCGCGGTCGTCGCAAGTGAAGTGAAGAGTCTTGCAAAGGAGTCTCGAGAGCACGCAAGCACGATCGAACAACTGGTTTCAGATATCAAAGGCGACACCGCGGAGACAGTTGCTAGTCTGGAAGAAACCACCGAGGCGATCGATCGAGGTATCGAGCAGGTCACTACGGCGATGGACACGCTGCAAGATATCGCTGAATCCGTCCAAGAGGCGTCAGAGGGCATCCGCGAGGTCTCGGATGCGACCGACGACCAAGCCGCCAGCACTGAGGAAGTTGCGAGTATGGTCGACGAATTAGTCGAGCAGGCAGATTCGGTCGCCGACGAAGTCGAACATATCGCCGTGGCAAATGAACAACAGGCAGAGAACGTCGACCAGATCAGCGAGACGGTACAGCGACTGACTACTGAGTGATAATCAGATATGGAAGGTTCAGAAAGATCATCGCCGCATCAAAGACGGCAACCTCTGGCATATAACGACGACTTCGACCTCGTCCTGAACACGAATCAAATTGCTAAACGTGAGCGAATCGACGTCCTTCACGTTGATGACAACGAGAGTATCTTAGATCTGTCTGCCACGTTTCTGGAAAAGAATCACAATCTGTTGTCGGTCCACAGTAAACTCGATGTCAAAGAAGCGCTTGACTATCTCGAAACTAACGAGATTGATTGCATTGTTTCTGACTACGATATGCCCAACCTCAATGGTATCGAGTTTCTCGAGCGGGTACGCGAGAGATATCCTGATGTCCCGTTTATTCTGTATACTGGGAAAGGGTCCGAAGAAGTCGCGAGCAAGGCGATCTCGAAGGGAGTGACCGACTACCTACAAAAAAGGACGGGCACAGAACAGTACGAACTTCTGGCTAACCGGATCGACAACGCCGTTGCTCAGCGCCAGTCGGAGCAACGCGCCAACAAGATCGAACGCTGGCTCATAGAACTCGCCGAGGAGACCACGAACATACTCTGGATCTTCACAGCAGATATGGACGAGGTGATATTCATCAACTCCGCTTTCGAGGAACTCTACGGCATCCCCATAGACCGACTCCGCGACGATCCATTGGGCTTTCTCGACGCAACTCATCCCGAAGATCGACAGCACGTGGCGCAGGCTGTCGAACGGCTTCGAGACGGGAAAACCGTTGAACTTGAACATCGAGTCAACGAAAGCGAGGACTACCAACGCTGGGTATATGTCCAAGGAAAGCCGATCCGTAACGACAACGGCGAAGTCACCCGGGTTGTTGGCTTCATAACAGACGTCACCGAGCGCAAAGAACGCGAACAGCAACTCCGAAAGTTCCAGCGTGCCGTCGAATCCTCGGGCCATGCGATTTATTGTACGGATACCGACGGCGTCATCGACTGCGTCAATCCTGCCTTCGAGGAGATGACTGGATACACAGCCGAGGAAGCAATCGGAGAGAGCTCAGCTATCCTCCAGTCGGGAGAACACGGCGAAGCGTTTTACGAAGACCTGTGGGAAACCATTCTCGACGGCGACGTCTGGCGTAACGAGGTGATCAACGAACGCAAAGACGGCGAACAGTTCGTCATCGACCAGACGATCGCGCCGGTGACCGACGAGTCGGGAGAAATCACCCACTTTGTTGCGGTCAATAACGACATCACGGAGCAACGGGCCGCCGAGCGCGAACTGGAGATCCTCCGGACAGCGATTGACCACGCTCACGCGCCACTCACCCTGACTGATCCGCGCGAAGAGGACAACCCGATGGTGTACGTCAACGAGGCGTTCGAAGACCTCACAGGATATACAAAAGCGGAAGCGCTTGGACGGAACTGTCGGTTCTTGCAGGGCGACGAGACTGACCCCGAAACCGTGGCTCGGTTGCGGGAGGCGATCGACAACGAGGAACCGATCACCGTCGAACTCCGCAACTACCGGAAGGACGGGACACCCTTCCGGAACGAACTGAGCGTGGCGCCGGTGTACGACGCCGATGGCGACCTTATCCGATATCTTGGCACGCAGCGAGACGTTACCGACCGGAAAAAACGCACCCAAGAGCTGCAACGCCAGAACGACCGCCTAGGCGAGTTCGCCAGCGTTGTCTCTCACGACCTTCGCAACCCACTCAATGTGGCCGAAGGACGGCTCCGACTCGCCAAAGACGAGTGTGAGAGCGAGGAGCTATCGCACGTCGAGGGTGCACTCGATCGAATAGAGGCACTCATCGACGATCTACTGACGCTGGCCCGACAGGGAGAAACGGTCACTGACTTCGAGTCGGTCGACCTTGCGGCACTAGTTGAGGAGTGTTGGACCACTGTCGAGACAACGACCGCCTCACTCGTGGTCGAACTCGATAGTAGGATCTCGATCCGAGCGGATGCGAGTCGGCTGAAACAGGTGTTTGAGAATCTGATGCGAAACGCGATCGAGCACGGCGGCCCAGATGTTACGGTGACTGTCGGTGAGCTGGACGATGGTTTTTATATAAGTGATGACGGATCTGGAATCTCAGAGGAGGAGCGCAGTCGAATCTTCGACGCCGGGTATTCAACGGCGGACGCGGGAACTGGGTTCGGGTTGAGCATCGTCGACCAGATCGTCAGCGCTCACGGGTGGAGCATCAACGTTACTGAGAGTAAAGCCGGTGGTGCTCGCTTCGAAATTGCTGGCATCACCGGTGATGGGCGTTCTATCTGGGAACGAGCTGGAGAGAACAATGGGAGCGATGAGCCAGTATGACTGCAGCACCTCGGTCACCCTCGGATCGGAATACGGTGATATAGCTCTACGAAGCACTCAAGAAACACGATGGGGATTTGGACAGTGCCCCACTGTACCAGTTTGTTGATTCAGAAGCACTAGAACAAGTCGTTAATTAGTGGGTGGAGACTTGAAATTGATCTGGGATCTTCTGCCGGTACTCCCAACACCTGATCCCACAGGGATGAGAGTGAATCCGATCGGGCACGCCGCGGGCTTGATTTGGGGCACAGTGCTCGCCGCCGGGACTGCGCAGTTTCCCGAGCAACCCACGGTCAGTCACTCCTCGACGAGGACTGAGCGCCATCACTGAGCGGGCGACGTCCAGCGGTTCGGTAGAGCAAAGACTCGCTCCGCTCGTGCTTTGAGGAAGGGGACTCCGCGCTACCGCCTCAGTTGAATAACTAACTCTTCGACGGAGAGTGCGTAGACGGTCATCTCGGTCCCTTTTTTCGAGTACCACGTGTCTACTGTTTCAACAAGGTCGGCTTCGCAGAGGTGCTCAAGGTGGTACCTAGCATTCTGCACGGAAGTGTCGGCAGCCTCTGCGATGTCTGAGGCCGGCGCCGGGTTGTCGTCAA
>NZ_QXIJ01000017.1:0-50296 GCF_003665925.1 Halobellus sp. Atlit-38R | reverse complement strand
TGTCGAGAGTGCGGAGGAGTTCCGCACTCTCTTGAGTGATGTTTTCGAGCAGCTGACTAACCGCGTGAGCTTTGCGAAAAACTGGGTCGCAGAGTTCCTTGATCTCCAGAAATTATCCTGAGTACTAGCACGCCCGAGGCCGCGTTCACGCACGAGCGCAGGTGTTCCTCGCTCTGTGCCTTCGTCTCGTCGTCGCAATCACCAACTACGAACGCGGAGACAATCCGGGAAGCACGATCATCACGGTGTGACAAGAGTTCTATGACACCCTCTGTAGGGTTAAGGGGCCGCTCTCATCAAGTGCTTGGTATACGTGTTGGGCACTAGGTGGCAGGTCTGCTGGCTGCGACACGTCACTCTAGGCCTCCGTTAGCAACATCAAACACAGAAGCAAGAGATTCTCGCATTGCTTGGCGCCGATGCTGACGCCGATGGGACTCCGAAAGGTAGTTTTCCCGGACGACCGCTGCAGACGCTGATCCCTGTTCGTCGGCGATATCCTCGAGTTGGCCTAACAGTTCGGAGACCGCGCTCTGATAGCTTGCATACCAGAAGCGTCGGCCCATCTTCGCTTTGGGGAGTTGGCCGTGAACAGAAACATTAGCGTCAGCTGCGAGACGTTTGAATCGCCGGCGTACTGTGTCCACGTGGATGTGTCCTGATGTAGAGCGATTAGATGGAAAGAGATAGCCATTCCATCCCTCCCGCTGTGTGAGCTCGTCGATACGGCTGGTTAGGGCCTCAACACCAACGAGTAGTGCGACTGTCCCAGGGCCGTTCTTTCGGCTGTCATCAAAGTTGAGGTGGGGGTCATTGGCTTCGAGATTGATTTGGGAAGTATGTAACTCAGCGACTTCACTGGGGCGTAGTCCCCAGCCGGCAAGTGCGATTGTGATGAGTTGCTCTTCGGCTGTATCCGCGACCTGGTAAATTGCGTGTACCTGTTCAGCTGTCAACGCTGCATTGTCTGGTTCTTCTCGTTCCCAGCCGAATTCTTCGGTGGCTCCCTCTAGTGGGTTATACTGCGCTCGGCCACGGCGCATTAAGAAGTTATACCAGTCCTGAGCGACGCGAAGGTACTCCAGTTTGCTGCGATCAGTGCCGAGGTCTGCATCGAAAACGTCCAACACAGCAAGCGCGCGTTCGATTTCGCCAACGCGTTCACTGGGGTCAGCTACTGCTTCGAGTAAGTCCTCGCGACCGTGGAGGCGCTGATACACGCGGACGTATTTCTTGAGGCGGTGCCGACGTGTTTCAACCGTGCTATCGGCCATCCGGCCCCTGGTCTGGAGACTCTTGAGGTAGCTTTCGGCTGCGTCAACAGTCGCTTCTGCTGCGCCTTCCCACGTTTCTGTGGTGTCTGTGTCCGACTTGAGGTGAAGTACCTCAGTACAAAATTCGTTGAGCGTCCGATCGTGATGCTCACGTAGTGCGTAGGAAATCCCTGAGTAGCCCAGCTCTGTCAATTGCTGATAGGAGGGTACGACATCAGGATCGTGTTCTAATTGGCGGCGGAGATCAGGGGCGATCTCAGTCCAGTAGAACTCTGCAAGCTCTTGCTCGGACATCTGACTCCAATTTATTTGCTCAGACACGGCTCTCACACCACAGAAGGTTGGTTCCTCTCTTTGGGGGTGATTTTAGCGCTGGCATTCTGATGCGATAGCGTCTTTCTTCTATCTACTTTATATTTTTGCTAATGCGAGTGTGTCGTCCACACACTTGCAATAAGCAACATTTCACGGTCTGGGTGGTAATTCTGCAATAAATTGGATAGTGCTATATCAAGTACGCCATCGCGGGTCCACCACATTTTCGGGATCTCAAATTCTACCAACCACTAGACTGCTGACAATGTCTTTGCGTGGCGGTACCGATTGACGAGACAGCTATGAATCTAAGAGAGATCTGAAACAGTCGATTTGGCGACTAATGTGACGAGTTGAAACCGTTCGCCGCCGCGCTCAAAACTACGATGACGTCTCAACGAATGTCGGCGGTCCGATGGCATCGAGTGCGGCCAGATTGTGTATGGAGGACCCACGGACACAAGAATGAACAATGGACCTCGGTAGTTCTTTGAGATACCTCCACTCAACGTCTCCCGTAACCAGAATCGGTTGATAGATAGATATATACTGAGGTCGTGGTCTTATACTAACACTTCTGCATATGCCCGCTGCAGCCTCCAGTACACGAACGCCCTCTTGGCGGACATTAAGTGGTTATAGTCTCATTTTCATACTCGGTAGCACACTATTGAGCCTCCGACTCCTCAATAGCCTCCACCAAGCTGAGAACGTGTGGGTAACGCTTCTCGGACTCGTGATCCCACTAGTCTGTTCGCTCGGTTTACTAGTGGGTGGGTTCCTTCTGTGGCAAAAAGGAGTCGATGAAACAGCTATTCTGCGAGTCGCACTCTGGTGTGTAGCTGGAGGAGTGCTGTTAGCGGTCGGAACGGGGTTTGTCCATTTGTATCTACAGGCGAGGGGCCTGCTCGTAGATACCCAGCTGTTCATCATCTTGAATGCGATTTCTGGAGGTAGTCTCACAGGATTCGTCGTTGGTGTCTACGATATCCGTCGTCGACGTGCCGAACAGCGTGCGGCACGATTGAACGAATGGCTGACTGTTCTCAACCGTATCCTCCGTCACGACATCAGGAATCAGGCCAATATTGTTTACGGGCACGCCGAACTGCTTGAGGAGGCGACGGAGCATCGAGATGAGATCAAACGTATCCAGGAACACGCGATGGAGTTGGTCTCTCTTGGCGATCGCGCTCGAATGCTTGAACAACTCTCAAAGGAGAATTCACGGAACTTACAAACCGTCGATGTAGCCGCGCTTGTGGACAAACAACTCGTCGAACTCACGTCTGATTATTCCAATGTCGACGTGGAAACGTCGTTCCCGGACGAACTTCGAGTCTCGGCACATCCATTGCTTGAATATGCGCTGCAGAACCTCCTTGAGAATGCAGTTATACACAACGATAAAGAAACGCCCCAGCTCTGGGTCTCCGCTTCAGTGCCTGAGGACCCTGGCGCGGAATATGTCGAGATCGAGATCGTTGATAACGGCCCCGGGATACCCGACAGCGAAGTCGCAGTCTTGGAACAGGGCTATGAAACGCCGCTTGAGCATTCCGGTGGGCTCGGGCTCTGGCTCTCGAAGTGGATTGTTGCTGAATCGAGTGGCCGACTGTCCGC
Source organism: Halobellus sp. Atlit-38R (assembly GCF_003665925.1). Classification (NCBI taxonomy): domain Archaea; kingdom Methanobacteriati; phylum Methanobacteriota; class Halobacteria; order Halobacteriales; family Haloferacaceae; genus Halobellus; species Halobellus sp. Atlit-38R. The sequence goes on along the minus strand of NZ_QXIJ01000017.1, from coordinate 47,084 downwards.
GGACACTGCCTCACCACACGGGACGCGCATCTGCATTCGCCTTCCACTCATCGATAACTAATTTGCAGTACCAATTTGAAACAGTTCGCAGCTGGACCAGCTACATTACTCTTATCCGGCGTCGGTAGTAATCTCATCCAACCTTCCTCTGTGATTTCGTATAACCTAGAATTGTCCGCAGGTCTGGCCTTTTTTGATCTAGCGATGAGATTCGCGAGTTGGGGTACAACCGGTTTACACAATCTCCTATGCGAGGTTTACCGCGACGTTGTGTTTACCGTCTCGAAGCTCTAGTAGGATGTCAATGGTCACGAACTTACTTGGGCTGAAAATACATCGGAATCCCGGGCCAAACGAATATTGAGATATGTAACTATCCCGTCTACTCGCCGCCTACAGCAACTCCTTGAGGACGGGCTGTCCGTGGACCTCTACACTTTCCGTCCGTCCCCGTGCTGGGCATAGCGTCGATATACGTCGTCAGTTTACGGGCGAGAGTGTTCGTCTCAGTCTCGCTACTCCGCACTGCCTTCGAAGACGTGTGCGGGACGGACATCCCAGAAACGGGGTGGTCGTCTCACCCGAGTTTAACTCTCGGTGGACTCGGACGGGCACGTTTGCGGTGCAGCGACGTGTCCTCGTCCCCGAGTTCGGGGCCAGTCTACGGTGGCCCGTGCGAAGTATCCGTTTTGGCCGCTTCGCTCGTTGAGGGGGACCTCCGCGCCACCGACGGTGAATTCACCGGACAAATTTTATTTGACGAGTATATACGTGTGTGTGTATGACAAGCAATTCTCCTCGAAAAATAGCCTCACTTGACACGGCACATCAAATCGTACAAAAACTCCAGGAACTCGATGGGGCAGGTGCCAGTGAGATCGCCGAACATCTTGATATCGGAAGAAGTACAGCTTATCAGTATCTTATGACGCTACTTGACGAAGGATACGTTATCAAACGTGATCAAAAATACCACATTGGACTGAAATATCTAGATCACGGTATGTATGCTCGTAATAACCACCCAATGCTTGAAGTTTCCCGGCCGTCATTACAGGACCTAGTTGATAAGACCGGAGAGATTGGATGGATAACTAGCGAAAACAACGGAAAACTGGTTACTCTAGATATTGTTATTGGTGAAAGAACTCTGAATGACAAATTCCGTGGTCGGATCGGCAATAGAGAATATATGCACGCCCACGCAGGAGGGAAAGCAATTTTATCAGGATATAGTTATGATAAGATTTCAGACATAATTGAATCACATGGGATGCCAGCATATACTGACCAAACAATAACAACCAGAGACGATCTGATGGAAGAAATAAAAGAAGTGCGTGAAATAGGTGTAGCGTTTAATGATGAAGAAGCGATTAGTGGGTACAGAGCTGTTGGTGCGCCTGTAACTCTTGATGGGGAGACGGTCGGTTCAATTACTATTGGAGGTCCAAAGAACCGATTGGATGATGAGTACTTTCGTAATGAACTCCCCAGCCTTGTCCGGGGGCTGATCAACGAAGTAGAATTACGTGGCTCTGTGTCATCTCCTTGGAAGTGATATTGAAATCCGACGAGACCCAGTGCTGTCCTGAATCTACGAATAATATGCGTACATATATTCTTGAAGTCTGCTTGTTCCTGTTGTCGTTAAGGAGCATTCTCGCAGAATCTCTTACCGTAAAGTGACTATCAATCAATAAATACTACCGTAACAGTCGTACATCTGTTATTTACTCCTTTACTCACTCTAATGTAATCGAAGAGTATTCGCATATGCGCATAGACGGAGGATTGCGAGTGGGTCGAATTTCCTCGTATGCCTCCGATTGTTTGTCCAATTTATTGTGGCCAAGAGCTGCTGTACCCGAAGACAGGTTGTTTGTTTATGCCGACAGTCTACTGGTAGGACGGCAAGTTTTGATGAGATTAAGCCAAGGTATTCTCTGAATCCCAAATAAATGTCTAATATCTGTGCAGATCTTGCTTCATAATTATATGTTCTGTGTTCACTCGCTTTGGCTGTTTTCCTTCATCAACACTATAATTAAAAACAGGAGTGTTCCTCAATAGCGCTATTTGATCTAACCTCTACAATTAGCGTTCTGAAACAGTGTTTGTTGTTTACAAACATTGTTGTGAGGGATCAATTAGCGACGCAGATCAGCGATATCTTTTTAATGAGGTTCGGTTAATCATTGTCACGCACGTTGCGTAAATGGGGTCTAAACAATGGTCGAACTCACCAACGATACAATAATTTGGGAAGACAATGTCGTACAGCATCGATTGAATTCCTTTCCACAGATAACACAGACAAATCACAGGGGACGGAATGTTCGTGTATACGAGGACCGTCCCGACCTCTTGTTCGAGTTATTTGCTGCAGCCGTCAAGGAATCTCCTGGGTCAGAATTCGCTGTTTTCCCCGAATCTGGTGTCAGTCGCACATACCGTGAAGTTGCTAACCGTGTAGATCAACTTGTGGAGGGATTTTTGTCTCAAGGGATATCAGTAGGTGACCGAATTGCCTTGATCCTCGACAGCCGAGTCGAATTTGTTGAATCCATACTTGCTGCTGCCAAGATTGGGGCTGTCATTAGTCCGTTGAACACTCGCCATTCTCCAGAAGAGATACAGGCTCTGCTTGCAGAGACAAACCCGGATCTGGTCATTGTTGGCAGTGCATACGTTCAGAAACTTGCTGGTTCTAATTATGAGCCACCGAGTGACCAAACATACACTGTAGGCGGGACTGACCCGAAGAGTTCCTACGAGGAGTTACTACAAAGTGAGACCAGAACCGCCCGCCCTGCGAACGTCACCTCTGAAGACCTCCTGACCGTTATGTACACGTCAGGTACTACTGGACAGCCTAAGGCAGTCCCCATTGACAACTTCAATGGTGTCAATGCCGCACTGAATAACGCTCGTGTTCACAACTTGGAAGAGAACATCAGTATTCTCGTTCCGTCGCCACTGTTCCATGTAACGGGGCTCGTTTGTGGGCTCCTGACAGCAATTGCTGTTAACGGAACCGCAGTGATTATGCGGGAGTATGATCCAGATCGATTCCTCCAATCTGTTGAATCAGAGGATGTCAATTACTGTATGGGGGTGCCAACCCATCTTGTGTTAGCCGCTGAAAAGGTGACAGGCTCGAAATACGACACTTCGTCGTTCAAAAAGTTCGCCTACGGCGGTGCTCCTATGCCGAGTGAAGCTGTTCCGAAAATACGCGAGGTTTTCCCGAATATTGAATTGTATCACTCATATGGTAAGACTGAAAACTTCGCCGGCATTGCTGCGATGATTCCAGATTCATACATCGATGATAACCCAGAAGTTGTAGGTATGCCAACACCTACAATGAAATTCTCCGTGGTCGACGAAAACCGGAATCGCCTGCCTCCCGGTGAAATTGGTGAATTGGCGATGTATGGTCCATTTGTTGCTGAGCGGTACCTAAATCCACCCGATGGAACTGACGAAGAGTTCCGTGATGGATGGCACTACACTGGCGACATAGGCGTCATTGATGAATCCGGTTTCATCAGACTCCGAGGACGCAAGGGGGATATGATGATCCGTGGAGGCGAAAATATCTACCCTGTGGAGGTGGAGGACGCATTGCTCTCCGTGGGGGCCGTCCGTGAAGCTGGGGTTACTTCATTTCCTGATGACGTCCTCGGGGAGCGGGTCATTGCAGTCGTCGCTCCAAGGGAGCAACAGCGCGTAACCGAGGATCAACTCCGGACAGCCTGTGAAGAACATCTGGCAGAATACAAGGTTCCGGACATTTTCCGCATCGTCGATGAGTTACCTCGAAATCAAAACGGTAAGTTAGAACGTGACGAATTAGTTCCGAAACCGTTGCAGTTCGGTATTAAATTTGGTGAGTGAGGTATGCACCGAGGTTTGATGCAGCACCGTGGGAAAAATTTATTCACTGTGGCCAGTATGCAATACACGGAATGTTAGAAGACACAGTCTGTATTGTGGCAGGAGCAGGCCGCGGCCTCGGAAAAGAAACTGCGAAACTGATGGCCGATGAGGGTGCATCCGTCGTTGTAAACGACCTCGGTGCTGATCTCTCCGGAGAGGGTGAAGATGAGCAACCAGCACAGCAGACGGTTGATGAAATCACTGAGGAAGGTGGAGAGGCGATGGTTCACTATGGAGATATCACAGACCTAGAGTACACCGACCAACTCATCGCCGACACAGTCGAGGAATATGGTGCTGTACACAGCATTACAAACTTTGCTGGGATTCTTCGCGATCGAATGATCTTCAATATGACTGAGGAGGAGTGGGATGCAGTCATTGACGTCCATCTGAAGGGGCATTTCTCTCTGCTTCGGAATGCCTCCCAGCACTGGAAAGCCCGGTACGAAGAAGAGGAATTTGAGCGACAACGGTCATTCCTCGGTGTATCTAGCTCGGCGGCGATTGGGTGGGCTGGACAACCTAATTATGCGGCTGCGAAGGCAGGTGTTCTTGGCCTCACACGAAACTGCGCGCAAGAACTTGAACGATATAATGTCCGAGTGAACAGCCTTTGGCCAGAGGCCTACACACGAATGTACAAGTCTATTCCTGAAGAATATCAACCCGACGGGATGACTGATGAAACGCACGGACCACAGCTTGTCGCTCCGCTACCTGCTTTCTTAGCGAGTGAGGAAGCGACAGACATCACAGGGTGTACGGTCGGACTTGGGTCTGGTGAACTCTCGTTCATCTCTGACCCCGACCGCGAACGTAAAATTATCAAGGAAGTTCCAGCGGATACGAAAACAGGTGGGTGGACGCCAGAACAGATCGCCGACTCGTGGGAAAATCTCACTGACGGCTATGAAACGAAGCGGACATCGAAGCCAAGCATCCCGAACGTACAGAATTGATGGCTCCCCACGGCCTGGCTTCAGTGTAAGTCGTCTATCCGGTCACAGTCGACTCGGTTACTAAGCTGCTTGCTCTGTTCGGTAGGTGGTGTTTAGTTTGGAGCATTGAGCCAAGCAGCAAACGCTTGGAGCCAATTTTCAGCAGTTTGCGGCTCAACGTGGCTAAAACAGTTTGAGAACGAGGATGTTCGGCGTTTGAATTCTCGGAAAATTCGCTCGATAGTGTTCCGATTTCCAGTCCGTTCAGCTTGAAATCGGAGCCCAGATCTGGCCAGTGCAGTTTGGAGGTGCTGAGCGCCATCGATGAGAAATACGGCGGATTCGACATCGTGTTTCTGGCGGAGTTCTCGCAGAAAGATCTCGGTTAATGCGGTCGTTGTCGTTGCAAAGAGTCGCAGATGCAGCAGGTCATTTGTGTCGGGATCGGCGGCAGCGTACAGCCAGAATTGCTGGTCATTGATTCGAATCACGGTTTCGTCGAGCGCAACGTGATTCGGGCTTCGTCCGTCTGCGGGCTGTAGATCGGCCTTTTGCACCCAATCGTGAATCGCTTTGCGAGATCGTTCGACACCCAACTCTTCGAGTATTGAGACGGTATTCGACAGCGACAACCCCGCTAACTGCAGCTGAATACCGAGCTTCATCGCACGCTCGGGTGTCCGCTGTCGCTCCACAAAATCCAAATCAATCCAGTCTGTACATCCGTTGAGGCGGGCGATTTCTGCCATAGACCAGCAAGAAATTCTCCCGCCTCACCCTTCATCCTTAACTACTTGACTTCGCACGTTAGACGAAGATACCCTCGATTTCTTGCATTAGCTCGTCGGTGCTTCGGTTCGGGCTATTCAGTGCCCAGGAGATGAGGTTCTCGACGCCTTCGCGGAAGGATCGTTTGATATCGGCACGTAGCGACGCTGCATGACCGAGAATCGTTCCAAGAGCGCTGTGTGCAGCACCCAGCTTAAGGAGGCTGTAGGCCAGCATCAGCAGGTGCCAGTGCCGACTGGCACCTGCGGCATGCCGGAGCTCGCAGTCACCAAAACCGAGGTCCTGCTTGGTGTCTCTGAAGAACGTCTCGATGCGCCATCTCATCGCGTACAACTCGATGAGATGGCTCGCGGGCGCGTCGATTTTGTTCGACACGATGTACTTCACGCTCGGTTCGTCGTCCTCGTCGTCTTGCTCGGTGGGTTCTTTCTTCGTGATCAGCAGCTTCACTTCACCGAGGCGGCCAACCTCACGCTTCTGTGTCCAGATGTGGTAGGTGTCGCCGTCAATCGTCCGAGGAACCGTGTCGACGCGCTTGGCCAGCGCGTCGACACGGATCCGTTCACCACCATACGTGACACGCGCGTCACTCTTGACGGCAGAAACCCACTCTTTGCCGTAGCCTTCGAGGTGAGTCACGAACTCCTCGGAACAATAGCTTATGTCGAAGAGATAGGTGTCCGCCGGGACACCTATCTCGATGAGGTCATCAACAAGATCGATGGCGAGTTCGACACGTCGTTTGGCGTCTTTCTCGTAGAGGCGGAAGCCAAGCGGATAGGTGGTTTTCTCGTCGGCGTAGAGTGCGTAGATGAGGTTCTGTCCCCAGATGTAGCCGGGAACAGTGTGGTCGTAGAATTTCCCTACGTTGGGGATTTTCTCGCCTGTTTTGTGCGTGAAGGTGTCGTCGATGATGACGACACCTTCACTGGACCAACGAGTGTCGTCGGCTTGCTGAAGAAGCTCCAGACGCTCTTTGTTCAGTTGATCTTCATCCCAGTCGTACTCGGTGAGGAACTTATTGAGAGCGCGTTCGCTCTTGGCTGGAAGTACGTGCGTGGAGATACCGTCCACGGTCTTGTTGCTGGCCGCAACAAGACCGGTGACGTAGGTCTTGGCATGGTACTTCTGCCGGGTTGAAAAGCACTCTAACTCGTCGATTGGAGCGGTACAAGATAGAAACGACGTGAGTGGGAGCATCCGATCTTCACGTCTCTCTACGCGCTACATCAGCATAAGGTGCGAAGTCAAGTAACTAAACACGACCGTTCGGTAACAGAAAAGTCAGTGTGAAAACCTCGCTCGGTGGAGTGTTCAACGATCAATTGGTCTGAAGACCGGGATTGATACGCTGTCGTCTGCAGTCGGGATGAATGTCACTTCTACACTCGTGCCGATCTCAATCGTATCTGAGGAACACTCTTGCAATGCTGTGAGGATTCGGGGCCCCTCGTCAAGCTCAACGTAGGCAAGTACAAGTGGTAGTGCATCTTCTGGCCACTCAGAGACAAGCGTCGTTGATGTGTAAGCGTACACTTCACCAGTGCCTGTCGCCTCCAGCCATTTGACATTATTACCCAGGCAGTCCGGACACCGCGCACGTGGGTAATAAAACGAGAGATCACAGTCATTACACCGGCGGAGGAGAAGTCGACCTTCTGCAGCTGCTTTCCAGTACGGCTCCGTCTCAGGATCCACTGCTGGTGTCGGCCGCGGCTCCCAACTCATTGTTCAACCCTCCCTAGTATTGCGGTTGACCCAGCGTGTCTCGTACCTAGGTAACCACCTGTTCCGTGCGCAAGGGCAACCTCGGCATCAGGAATCTGTACTGGACCGTTTGCCTCACCTCGTAGTTGTCGAACAGCTTCAATTACCTTCGTCATCCCCCCGCGGTCAGGGTGGTTTGAACACAGCCCCCCACCGTCGGTGTTGAACGGGAGTTCCCCGTGTGGTGCTTGTAGGGTCCCTCCTTCGACGAACTCACCACCGTTGCCTTTCTCACAAAATCCGAGATCCTCCAGCGTCTGGAGGACGGTAATAGTGAATGAATCATAGATCGACACGTAATCGATGTCACTGGGTTTGACATCTGCCAAGTCAAACGCTCTGGGACCGGACTTTCTGGCAGCAGTCTCAGTAAGGTCAATACGTCCAGCATTGTGGTGATCAACAGCGACGGCGTGTCCAAGTATTTCAACACACTCTCGATCAAGTTGCTCCCGGACGGAATCAGAGACGACGACAAATGCGCCGGCACCATCGGATACGACACAGCAATCTAATAGATGAAGTGGATCACTAACAGTCCGTGATTCAATCACCTCTTCGATTGTCACCGGGTCTTGGTACATCGCGTGCTCATTATGCTGTGCGTGCTGTGATGCTGCTACCCGAATTTCAGCAAGCTGCTCTGGGGTGGTGCCATACTCGTGCATATGCCGGCGCGCAGCCAGTGCATATTGCGGCAATGTTTCGGCGCCGTAAATATCCTCAAAGTTCTCTTGCATAATCATTGCCTCTTGCTCTGGGTGATCGCGTTCGTCAGTCCGCATTCGACCAGCGAGCGTGACGAGCGCAACATCACACTTACCGTCAGCAATAGCACTGGCTGCCTCACCAACGTGGTTGACGTATGCTGACCCTCCGTCATCTGTTGAATCGAAATATGAGACGTCAAGTCCTAGGTAGTCGGCCATCGCCAGTGGTGGGTACCGACCGACCTGATAGTTCTCACCTGCAGTGAGGTATCCGTCGACGTCGTCAGCAGCCAAGCCAGCATCGTCAAGAGCGCCGGCAGCCGCTTCTGCGTGCAGTTGCGGAATCGATTTCTCTGGAGCCTCTCTTGTTGGGTGTTCGAAGACCCCCGCGATGTATGCTGTCGTATCTGAACTCATAGTAGCCTCGTATATTCTGGTTCCTGTGCGATGGTACGTTTCAACAACACACAGGCTCCGATCAAACCTTGATCAGCGGCGATTCATTAGTTTTCGGGTAGATGGGAGATCTAGTATTGATATGTGTGTAACAAGAACCGTGCGTGCGAAGAGTCGCGAGCGGTCATATTCATCAGAACCCATTGCTGATTTGGTGGTTTAACGCCTTGAATCGCTACGCCATCAGGCGATCAGGACCACTCTGGCTTGTTGCCTCCGGTACAATTATGAGGGACCGTGTGAATTTGTTTGCTATGTTGCGACGTCACACGAAAGGACGGGTAGTATGGACGAGTAGTTGCAGCAATTTCAGCCATCTAAACTGACGATGTCATCGCTCAAAACAGAGGGCTTGACAAAGCGGTTCGGTGACATCGTCGCTGTTGACGACGTTTCGCTGTCAGTGAATGATGGGGAATTATGGTGTCTGTTAGGTCCAAGTGGATGTGGCAAGTCGACAACCTTGCGTATGCTTGGGGGACTTGAACATCCGACTGATGGATCAATCTACCTTGGTGATCAAGAGGTGACTAACACTAGAGCCTACGAGCGAAACACGTCAATGGTGTTTCAAAGTTGGGCGTTGTTCCCGCATAAGAGTGTCCTCGAGAATGTCGCGTTCGGTCCGAAAATGCAGGGAGTCGAAAAGAGCGAACGGATCGAACGGGCCGAGAAGTATCTTGATATGGTACAGATGAGCAATTTTAAATCGAAGGCACCAACCGACCTCAGCGGTGGTCAGCAACAGCGCGTGGCTCTCGCGCGTTCGCTTTCAATGAACCCCTCCACTCTCTTGCTTGATGAACCACTGTCTAATCTTGATAAACGCCTGAAAGAGGAGATGCAAATTGAATTGAAACGCATTCACGAGGAGCTGGAAACGACTATGATTTATGTGACTCACGATCAAGATGAGGCGTTCACCTTGGCTGATCGAATCAGTATTATGAACAACGGCGAACTTGTGCAGGTCGGAACGCCACGAGATGTGTACGCCAATCCCGACAACCAATTTGTTGAGGAGTTCCTTGGCGATACAAATATGATCTCTACCACTGTCCAACAGGTTACCTCTGATTCAGCCGTAGCTACGACTGCGTCAGGTAAACACCTCACAATTCCTGTGCAGTCTCCAGAAAATCTCACAGAGGGGACCAACGTCCCAGTCTCTCTCCGGCCTGAATTCCTCGATATTGAGCGGCACAGTGACGCTAGTACCGACGCAATTCGATCGGACGGTACTGGGGACGCCTCGAGTTTTCGAGGCGAAGTTACGACGACACTTTATCGTGGATCGACAGTGCGAAATTACATCGACATTGGCAATGAAGAAATATTTGTAGAACGTCATATTAACCGGGGAGTCGAACTTGAGGGCGGTGACATCGTCACGATCAGTTGGGACCCCACGGACTTACTCTGCTTTGATGAGCGTAACGAGCGGGTGGCTTGATTATGAGCGTTACCACAGAGAGTGTATTTAATCGGATTGGCCGCTACCTCCAGCAGGGATCTAACAGAGCCAAACTTCTTCTAATCCCGACTGCCATATTTGAGCTCGTCTTCTTCGTGATCCCGCTGCTCTACTTGACCCGCATTAGTCTTTATCAACCAACGGGCTCGGGATCTTATGCTGCCGGCACCTGGGCAATTTCGAGCTATCTCAATGTGCTTACATCCTCGTACATTCATGGCATCTTCGTATTTACTCTCAAGCTTGCGGTCGTTTCAACAATCATCTCAGTCACGGTTGGGTTTGTCTACGCTTACGCCATCTGGCGCTCTAGTGGCATTAAACGGCTCGCGCTACTGTTCGCAACGGTGCTTTTGCTGTTGACGACGATCGTGGCCAAACTCTACGCATGGGTCCTGTTGCTCACCCCGGAAGGGTTAATCAACAACGTGCTTGTCGGAAGTGGACTCGTCGCCCAGCCGGTGCCCCTGATGAACAACTTCCTCGGCGTCGTCATCGGACAAGTGTATATCTGTCTCCCATACGCAATCCTCTCGATATACAGCGTTATTAGCACGCTCAATTGGGAAACTGTTGAGGCGGCCCGAGATCTCGGGGCGAGCCGGCCTCGCTCTGTGATTGAAGTCGTCGTTCCTGGTGCCCTCCCAGGTATTGCTGTCGCCACGGTCATTACATGGGCTTGGGGTGTCGGTGCGTACGCAGCTCCATCGATTTTGGGTTCCAGCACCCAACGAACCATTGCCATTGAGGTTGACAATCGGATGCTGACTGCGTTCAACTGGCCTGAGGCAAGCGCGATGGGACTGCTTATGCTTCTAATCGTACTCGCAAGCGTATTGTTGCTGTTTAATTTCTTGAACCGCTATGGAGGAGGTGTAAACGATGTTTGAACGCGAGTGGTTCGAGGCTGGGCTGTTCAAACTGTTCTACGTCCTCGTATTCTTAGCGATGCTCGCTCCGCTATTTATTATCGCAGGCTCTTCTCTGGCACAATCTGGCTACCTTCAGTTCCCGCCTAGCGAGGTCAGCCTTACTTGGTACTTTGAGTTCCTCAACGATGACCAGTGGCTCACCGCGGTGAAGAACAGTGCTATTACAGCTTCGGGGACAGTTATCCTTTCGACAACCCTCGGCGTAACAGCCGCACTCGGTGTCCAGGGTGCGGACTCGCGGTGGACAAATATCCTCGTTCCCCTTGCGCTGTTGCCCTTGCTCATCCCAGCAGTCGTCATCGGGGTCACCTTGCTGATGTTCCTGAGCCGCTTCAATCTGCAGCAGTCGTATCCGGGTATTGTACTGGCTCACTCACTGTGGGCGACACCGCTTGTATTCTTCATTATGCAAGCGGTGCTGTCCCGGTTTGATTGGGAACTTAGAGACGCTGGCCAGGATCTTGGCGCTGGTCCGTTCCGCACGTTCTTTGAGGTAGTGTTACCAAATATCCGCCACGGGATCTTCGCGTCGGCTATTATTGCGTTCATTATCAGCCTTCAAGAGTTTATTATGGCTCTATTCCTGTCGGGCTATCAGACTCGAACGGTTCCGGTCTTGGCTTGGGTGTCGCTCCGTCAGTCGCTCAGCCCACTCATTAGCGTCGTAACGACAATTCTAATCCTCGCCACTCTCGTGCTGGTCGTGCCCGCAGCGGTGGTGCTCGGACTTGAACGTCTTGCGAAGCAGCTGTAACCCATCTGAGGTTTTTGTATTCGGTTTCGGCCCTCATATTATGCATAATTTTTTATTTTTATCCCGAATTGGTACAGATGATGCAAGCAGTCTTGCTTGAGGAGTTTGGCGAGCCGCTCAACGTGACCAATGTCGAACGTCCCACTGTGAACCCAGACGGCGTCGTTGTAGAAGTCGAATGTTGTGGTGTCTGTCGGAGTGATTGGCACACTTGGCAGGGTGACTGGGATTGGCTAGACTCCCGTCCGACTCTCCCACACGTGCTGGGCCACGAACCCTGCGGTACTGTAGTTGAGACCGGAGACGAGGTGACCTCCCGATCTGTAGGCGACGACGTTGTAATCCCGTTTAATCTTGCCTGTGGAGAGTGTCTAGCTTGCCGGAATGGCTATGAGAACCGGTGTGAGAACCGCATTGACCTCGGGTTCTCCGATGAAGCTCCAGGAGCATTTGCTGAGGAAGTTCACGTTCCACGTGCGGATATCAATACGACTCTACTCCCAGATGTTATCAGCGCTACGGCAGCGGCCAGTATCGGCTGTCGATTTATGACTGCCTATCGTGCAATGGCCCACCGCGCTGGACTTGGACAAGGAGAAACAGTTGTCGTCCACGGTCTAGGTGGTGTTGGTCTCTCAACCGTCCAAATCGCCCAAGCGCTTGGATGTCAAGTCATTGGCGTTGACCTTACTAACGAGAAACTCGACCGAGCAGAAGACATTGGCGCTGATATTACCGTTAATGCCGCAGACGTTGACGACCCTGCAGCTGAAGTGCGAGCGATCACCAATGGTGGGGCCGACGTAGCTGTTGACGCCCTTGGGATCTCTGAAACGTGCCGAAACGCACTTTCATCGCTTGATACTGGCGGACGTCATATTCAGATTGGTCTCACAAGTAATGCGGAGGGAGGAACAGTTCCACTTCCTGTCGACCAAATTGTGACTGGTGAATTGGAGCTGTACGGGTCCTACGGCCTGCAGCCGTCTAAGTACAGCGAGTTGCTGGATTTGGTGACCACCGGGAAACTTGATCCCGGTGCCCTCGTCTCTGACACAATTGATATCCACGACATCCCCGGCACTATGGAAGCAATGACTGAGTATAATACAATCGGAATCCCAGTCTGTACTGAATTTTCAGAGTGATTCAAAAGGAGATGCTAGAGGCCAAGTAATCTTCCGTCTCTATGTTCTGGAGCGTTCTACTGCTCGTGCTGCCTGAAGCACGGTTTTGTCGTCGAAAGTATTGCCAACAAACATCAGTCCAACAGGCAAGCCGTCTACACTTCCACAGGGCACTGAGACGGCAGGGTGTCCTGTCAGATTGAATGGAGCGGTGTTTCCGAACATATCGATTGAACGCTCAATGCGCCGCTTTAAGGACAAATCGGGATTGATCTTATGAGCAGTCTGTGGTGTCGTTGGCATCGCCAGTACGTCCACTTCGGCTAGCGCTTTGTCGTAGGCAATTCGCAAGTCGTCTCGTACCCGTTGAGCATAGCGATGGTATCGGCCGTGGTAGTTCTCAGCCAAGTAGCGTCCAAGCGCGATCGAGAGGCGCATTGCTGCGGGAAACTCATGAGCACGGGTCCTGCGTGCCTGCGCGAACGCTGACGCGAAGGCATCGTCGTAGTTGCCACGCCTGTAGTAACCGGCACCTTCGTCCCGTACGAGTGCTGCATACGACTCAAGGACGATAGTATTGTAAATCGCAAATCCGTCAGCGTGCAATGGAACCGAGACTGACTCGACAGTGTGACTCTCAGCACTAAGAGTGTTCAGCGCGTTCTGGACCTTCTCAGACACAACCTGGGACCCAACGTTGCGATCAAAAGCCTCTTCGAGAATGCCGATCGTAAGCGATTGGTCGGTGTGGATCGCATTACTTGCTCTCGTGGCTGGTATTGTCCCTTGCCGGGAGTCGGAAGGATGCGTTCCTGCCATCACCTCGAGTGCCAGCGCACAGTCAGCCACCGACTGGGCCATTGGGCCGATATGGTCAACCGTGGGCTCAAGACTTACCCCACCGGTGTAGGGGACCAGTCCAAAGGTCGGTTTGTGTCCTACACACCCAGACCACGCTGCAGGTACTCGTACTGACCCACTTTGGTCGGTACCGACCGCCAGATCAACCGTACCGTTGACCACGGCTGCGGCACACCCGCTAGAGGATCCCCCAGCGAGGTACGAATTGTCGCGAGGGTTGGGCACAGGCCCGTAATCAGCGATCTCACCGCTGCCGGAGTAGGCCATCGACTCAAGATTGAGTTTACCGACCACAGTGCCACCAGCAGCCAACAAGCGCTGCACTGCGACAGCATCTCGGGGAGGTATGAAATCCTCCAGCGCAGTTGATCCACACGTCATAGGAACGCCGGCCACAGCGATATTATCTTTCACCCCGATGGAATACCCTCGAAGCGGGCCGTTGGAAGCACCTCCAAGACAGAATCTGGAGAGGAACGGCCCTGAATCGTCTACGGTCCAAGTCTTCTCTACGTCAGCAGGACTGCGGTCCGGGACGGGCGTTCGATCGGCAGCCAGCGATGCTACCCGGTCGTGGTCCGCTAGCCACGATTCTGCCAGTGATTCGAATACGTCTAGTTCCTCTTCAGTGGGCGGTGCAAAAAAGTCAGCAGAAATTCGACGGAGACGCTCTCGAGACGGTGGTTCCACCATTGCGGAGGATCTTACGACGTCTTTAGCTTCTGGAAGTTGTCGCTGAACTTTGAGGAGTAGTCGCTTAGGTAACTCCAATCAGGGAACGCGAACGTATTTTTGTACTCTTCATTCGATTGTGGGTAGTCCTCTGAGGTCAGATCGGAGTACTCGACACCTTTTGTGGACATCAGTAGGTTAGCCGAGTTCGTCCACTCTGTTTGAACTTCTGGACGGAGCATAAAGTTCAGCAGCTCTTCTGCTTCTGCCTTTTTATCAGTCCCACGGACGGGACAATAGTGGTCAAAGTAGGCTGTAGTCGTCGGTGGCAGCACAGCGTTAACATTGTCTTGCTCTTGAGCCTCCTGAAGTGCCGTCCCGTAGTACCATTGTGCGATGTTGACCGTACCCTGACGGAATAATTCCCAAATCTCAGCGCCAGATCCGTACCAAGCTTTCACATCGAAAGCCTCCAGCTGATCAAAGACAGCGCTGTGGCTTGACTCATTGTAGATCTCTTGGGCACCGGTTTTTTGATCGGCCGCAATAGCACCAACGTGCAAGGGGTAAACGTAGAACCCACCTTCCATACCGACTTTTTCAGCCTCTTCTAGGTCTTGCCAATTTGATGGCTCCCAGTCGATGTTGTCGGAATTGTAGATGAGCGCCATCGGAGACCCGTCTGTTGGGACGCCATACTTTGTCGTCCAGAACTCTTTGAGGTACGGATAAACGTTATCGATGTTGGGGACATTGTCGTAATTTACCTCCATAAATAGATTATCCGCCATCCCTTGATGGTAGAAGTAGCCGTCAGTAATGGAAACATCGTAGGGAGGGTTATCAGCTGGTGCAGCCTTGATTTTTGAGAGGATTTCGTTCCAGCCTGGAATCACTTTTAGAGTGTTTCCAGTTTCCTCTTCATACCTTTTTTTCACCGTCTCTCTGAAATAGTCAGCATAAGTCCCACTCCACACTGAGACCCTGAGGGTTACTGACTCATCGCCCGTGCTTCCAACTGTCTCGCCCCCGGAGTCAGTTCCACTACCGGAAGACCCAGAACTGCTTTCAGTTCCTGATCCCCCGCTGCCGCCTGAGCACCCGGCAAGACCCGCTATCGTAGCTGCAGTCCCTGCACGAATGAATTGGCGACGGTTGACTCTTCCTGAGTTGTTTGACTCTACGCTGTCGGAGCTCTGTCTGGTTCCCGTCATCATACCACATATCAATGAACAAGTATATAAAACCCAGGTTGTTATTGATATTTTATATTTTTATCTCCCCTGCCAACTGGGTTCTCGATCAGATCCAAATGCTTCCGAACCATCTTGATAGTCTTCGGTATGTAACAACGGTAGGTATGTCTTGTACTCATACTCAGTCCCGTCTTCTAGACCAACGTTTCGTGACTGATTGATTGCGTCTTTGATTGCGCGCACCGCAAGAGGTGGCTTGCTTGCTAAGGTTTCTGCAAATTCGGTAACTTTGTGCTTCAGGTCATCAGCGGTGTGAGCATAATCAATTAGTCCATCCGCAGCAGCTTGAGTCCCAGAAACGAATTCACCAGTCATACAGAGCTCCTTCGCACGGCTCGGTCCAACAAGCAGTGGGAGCCGCTGAGTTGTGCCAACTCCAGAGGGGAAGATACCAAGGTCTATTTCTGGGAATCCAAGTTCACTAGATTCGCTTGCAATTCTAAAATCACACATCAACGCGAGTTCTAGACCTCCACCAACACAGTAGCCATCAATCTCTGCGATCACTGGCGCGCCAAACTGCTCGATAGTGAATAGCGCTTCACGAAATGAAGAGGCAGTGAATGGATAGCGTTCTCCACCGATGTCATCAACGTCGACTCCAACACAAAAGGCCTCGTCACCCGCACCAGAGATAATCAAACTCCGCACAGAAATACGGTCACCATCTCGATCAAGCCGATCGAATGTCTCGATGGCCACTGGAAGTTCGTTGAGCGTCTGTTCTGACATAGCGTTCAGAGAGCCGGGACGATCTAGGACAATCCGTCCGACTCCGCTCCCCTCGTCGAACCGACACTGAATTGACTCGAATTGGTCGCTGTAGTCCATTGGCATACGCTTTCGATATTGCTGACCGAAGGTATGTAAAGATTCTCTGGGTTTATTATGTAGTAACCAGGCAGCGTATGTCTGACTTAGCCGGCCCTATAGAAGACAGAAAGAAACAGAGATAGAACTCACCCTATGGGTTACAGCTGCTTCCAGAAGGCTGGACAACCCAATACGACAAGACAAGATCAATTAGCCGCTGCGATAGTCACTCCAATGTCTACGGCGACCCTCCGGCCTCAAATTTGAGCGGAGAGCTGTCGCCGTAGATGCCACTCACTCGTCGAGAACAGATTCTGCGATGATCCCCCGCATAATCTCATTTGTACCGTCGTAGATCTGCGCAATTTTCGACCATCGCAGGTACTCTTCAACGAGGTACTCATCAAGAAGCCCGTATCCTCCGTGTAATTGAACCGCATCGCTCGCCACTTCTTCGGCCAACTGGGCTGCCAGCAACTTTGCCATTGCTGGCTCCTCTGCGAGTTCAACGTTCTCCTCAAGGTCACGAGCGGTCTCGTAAGTGAATGTTCGGAGCGCCTCTAAACGGGCTTCGTACTCTGCGATCCGGTGTCGAACTGCTTGCCGATCTTTGACCGGCTTACCAAAAGTTTCTCGCTCAGAGGTGTACTCGATCGTTCGATCCAGTGCTCCGCGCGCCGCCCCGATCGAACTTGCGGCAATTTCAAGCCGACTACCATTCATCGTCCGCATTGCTTGATAGAACCCATCCCCTTCCTCACCGATCCGGGCATCAACAGGAACCGTAGCATCATTCAGTTCGAGTCTTCCAAGTGCCATCGCTCCTGGCCCAGTGAACCCTTCAAGCTCTTCGCGATAGAAGCCCTCGGTTCCTGATTCAACAACGAAAGATGAGAGTCCTCTGTGGGGTGGATCCGTATCTTCTGTTCGCGCGAAAACGAGTACAGCGTCGGCGATGTGTCCGTTCCCAATGAAAATCTTCTCGCCATTAAGCACATATTCGTCACCATTGCGGACGGCTTGGGTCTCGGTGTTTGCGAAGTCCGAACCGCCACGCGGTTCTGTCATCGCTGCCCCGGTAATGATTTCACCATTTGTAACTGGACGGACCCACCGCTCGGCTTGTTCTTCGGTCCCATCATTCGCAATAATCTCGCACCCGAACATTGACCCTGTGATGGCTTCTGCGATCCCAGGGTCAGCTGCGTACAGCTGTTCCCGCACCAAGAGACTCCCAGTAATTCCGAGCCCTCCACCTCCGTATTCTGCAGGGAGTGACGCAGAGGTAAGTCCTTCTCGGGCGGCTTCTCGAACGATGTCTGTTGGGTGCGTACTTGTTCGTTCGTGCTCAACTGCTGCCGGTTCAATCGTCTCAGCCGCGAACTCTGCTGCTCGCTCTTGAAGTGCTGACTCCGCTTTTGACAGCCTCATACAATCTTCACTTCGTTCGCACATTCAAATATGTACGGGTGGTAACACGCCGCTTTGGGCTGCGCAGCTTGGAGTACTGAAATACGCTCTTGGGTAGAGGATTGTTGGTGAGTTCTCAGCAGTAGCTGGAAGTCACAGCGGGCAAGGGTGACGCGGCCGCGTCACCCGACGAACAATGTTCCCTATCAAGACGTTCGTCTCGGAGCGTCGCGCCGCGAACCTGCTGGAACAGGTTCGCTGGCGCGACGGCGTCTATTGCCCACGCTGCCGTGGCGAATCTGTGATTCGGTACGGCAGCTATCGCGTGTTTCAGCGGTATCTCTGTAAGGATTGCGACCGCACGTTCAACGATCAGACCGGCACGATCTTCGAACATTCTTCGGTGGCGCTCAGAAAGTGGTTTCTCGCCGTCTACACCTACATCCGCTTCAACACAAGTCTCAGGCAATTAGACGTAGAGATTGACGTTTCATACAAGACGATCTACCGGCGCGTCCAGCGCTTTTTGCGAGCGCTGGACGCGCCTCGACTACAGCTCGAAGGCCCCATCGAGATAGATGAATTCTACGTGAAAGCAGGTCTCAAGGGCCGCGAGCGCGACCAGCCGTCGCGCTCGCGTGGCCTGTCTACGCGCGGACGTGGAACATACGCTGAGGACAAGCTCCCTGTGTTTGTTCTCGCTGATCGCGGCAGTGGTGAACGACACGTGATCCCAACGAAAGCCGCGACCGAATCGAGGATTCGACTCCTGCTGGCCGACCGCCAGCAGGAGTCGTTAACCGTCTACACAGACGGCTTTCGGGCATACGATCCACTTGACGAGGACAACGCATTCACCCGTGAATACGTCGTCCACGGTGACGGCGAGTACGTCGATGGAGACGTTCACGTGAACACCTGCGAGAGCCACGCGTCGCTGGCGCGACGGTGGCTCTCGCCGCATCGAGGTGTCTCTAAAGACAGACTCACGCCGTATATCCGAGCGTTTCAGCTCCGTCGAGAAGTGTTCCGCAAACCGGGGAAAGAAGCGCTCAAAACCATCCTCGAAACTGCGCTATGACTCACCAACAATCTCCGCCACAAGAGCGACTGAAATAAGAGAATTTGTACAGACTATCGAGACTCGAATGCTTCAGGATTCACCACACCGTCGACGGCTTCACCCCTATAAGCGGCAGCAGCAATCTGCGATCCGCGTCGCCGGACTCGCTCAACAGCGTCCGGAGAAAACCAGGCTGCGTGAGGCGTTACGATCGTATCAGGGTGGGTTACAAGCTCGTTATTTTTTTCAGGTGGCTCTGTTGCGAGCACGTCAAGACCCGCTCCTCGGAGTGGTCCATTATCAAGTGCGTCAACAAGCGCATCTTCGTCAACAAGTCGTCCTCGAGCTGTGTTAATTAGCACCGAGTTTTCGGCCATCCGCTCAAAGACAGAGGCATCGAAAAGTTGCTCTGTTTCGGGAGTTAACGGTGCGTTTAGTGAAAGGAGGTCGGACTTCTCAACAAGGTCGTTGAACGACACAGGGTCTGGCCCAGCGTCGCGTATCTCTTCATCAGAAAGGTATGGATCGTGGGCAATTACATTGAATCCAAAATCTTCTGCGCGTTTCGCGGCGACACGCGCCTTTCGACCAAATGCAAAGAATCCGAATGTCTGTGTCGTTGCCGTCTTTACAGGCCCGGCCGCGCGCCAGTCCCACCCGCCGTTAGCGGTGTGTTGTTCATACTGGGGCAGACCACGAAGAAGTGCCAGACCGAGCGTCACGATATGTTCTCCAACTTCTTCGTCACAGTATTGCGGCACGTTCGTTACTGCCACGCCCCGATCAGTTGCTGCTTCTACGTCAACGTTGTCGACGCCTGTGGCATAGCAAGAGACGACTGAGCACTCAGTAGCATTCATCACTTCTGCTGGAACTGCTGCATAGTGGGTGAGGATAATATCTGCCGTCCCAACTTGGTTTGCAACTTCTTTTCCGCTTGCGTCTACAGCCTCGAAAGTCATTGAATCGAACTCGGACCCCAATTCGGAGCGTTCGATCTCCAGATCTTCAAACCCATCTGGGTCAATGTGCACCACTCGAACCTGTGTCTCAGGAGACATCACATTCACACTCAGGCGACGGCAACATACGTCTTTGGGTTGTCAATTGTTTGATGGTTGATGTGATGACTGAGTCGAGATTGCTTAGTCGTGTATTTTTGCGTCCACTACGGTGGGATTTGCTGATCCGATCGCTGAAGTCAGCGTCTCCACAAGGTTCGAGCGCTTGCTCACTCGGTAGCCGGATGCACCGTGGCTTTCAGCATTGGCCGCGATATCAACGGCTGGGTCAAAGTCCATTCCCACGTAGTCGTGGTCGTCGTCTGTCCCACCGTAGATGTCGAGCATACCGTCTTTGAGAATTCGGTAGTTCTCGTTGTTGGGAACAACAACTGTCAAATCGAGATTGTACCGTGCTGCACTGTATAATGACTGCGGGTAGTACAGGTATGAGCCGTCGCCGAGGAATCCAACAACGGAACGATCACTTCCTTGCTCTCTGTGTGCCACTGCAGCCCCCACCGTGGCAGGAAGACTATAGCCTAACCCACCATTCTTGTTTGAGACGAATTGTTCGGGCCCTGGCTCCCAACGAGATAGAAGAGCGAACTTACTGGTATTGCTCTCATTAAGTACGTAACTATCCGGACCGACGTCTGCAAGCGCATCCGCGAGGGCTTCCTTTGAGATCGCTCCGTCGGAGCGATCTTCTCTACTAACGTCAAGCAGGGATAGTATCTCATTACGCCGTTCTGGGATACGTTGCTGGCGCTTGTTGCATTTGTCCTCCGAAATGTCAACCTGGTTCGCTATCTCACGCATTACCTCCTCAAGTCCACCGATGACTGCGACGTCCGCCGGTTTATTCTTCGCAATATCAGCCTCATCAACGCTGACATCTACTATCGTTGCATCTGACGGTATGTAGGGGTCATCGTACGGAATGTATGGCGTGTTCGTCGTACAGCCAACGAAGACCAAAACATCGGAATCAAACGCTACCCTCCCCATATCGGGATCGGGTGAGAGATACGACACCCACTGGTCGTGTTCCGGTGGGAAGTTAATCTCACAGGTGTTCATCTCGCTGTAGACAGGGCTTCCGGTCGCTTCGGCAAGCGAAATACCTGCCTCAATGGCACCTGGGCCAGCCCGCGCGACCCGATCTCCTAAGACCAGAACAGGATCCTTAGCAGCTTCAAGCGCTTGTGATGCCGCTTCGATCTGTGCCGCGTCTCCTCGACCAGGCGATGGAACTGCGCCAAGTCGTTCAGGCGAATCAGTCGTCTCCGCACTCATTACGTCCATCGGGAGTCCGAGAAACACCGGGCCCATTGGAGGAGTCAGCGCTGTCTTAACTGCTCGCCGCACCATTGTGGGAATGTTCGAGACATCTCGTATCTCAGCGCTCATTTTACAGTATTCATCTACCATCCCCGCGAGCTCGCCAGATAAAATCGGCTCCTCATACTGGAAATCAGTACTATGATTTCCTGCAGTGACAAGGAGGGGTGCCCCAGACCAAGCCGCGTTTTGCACATTTCCGAGTCCGTGCGCTAATCCTGGTGCGACGTGGAGGTTCACCACACCAAGCGGATTAATTGATGAGTCGTAGTGGGAGTGGTATCTGCGTGCACTCGCGTACCCTCCAGCCATTCCCACTGCGATATCTTCGTGGAGGCCAAGGATATACTCCAGGTCTGAGCCTGCGGTAGCACGCATAATGGGCAGTTCTGTCGTGCCGGGATTACCGAATAGGTGTGTAACGCCGTATGATTCCAGCGCTTCCACGAATAATTCGGCACCCGTAATGGGTTCAAATTGCATGGTAGACGCCAACAGCATACATTCTCGTGTACGCCACTACTAAAAGATGTTTGATCTATCAACATATTAAACAGCATCACTCAAGGGGGTTGTATCTGTCGTTACGTTGAAACGCTCACCTCGACACAACTTTTTTAAATTGGACGCACGAGACTCAGACAATGACACAGAGTGCCAAACAGCAGTCGCTGACGTCACTCGATGACATTGACGTCGTTGTTGACGCCGACGCGCACGCACAGGCCTCTTGGGCCGACATCCGTGCTCATCTCGATGACGGTCACGAGCGCTTCGAGTCGTTCTTTGAGTCGTCGCCAGCGCCAGGGACAGAGATGAATCTCTACCATTCACCGACTCCGACGTACCTATATGAGGATATGAAACAGGAAGAGGTGGAAGGAGGTGGGTTGTACAATGATGCTAAGCTTGAAGAGACGGCTGCCGTGACTGAACGCATTGGGGTTGACGCAGGGGTTGCAAATCCGACACTCATACTCAACCTCAATTTCATCCGAGAACGTGACTACGCTGTCGCGATTATGCAGGGATATAATGATTGGCTCGTTGCAGAGCTTGACCAATACGACAATATGGTCGGTAACCTTGTGGTTGCTCCCCAAGACCCACACAGATCGGCCGAAGAGATCAACCGCCTAGCTGACGAACAGGATATCGCCGGGGTGCAGCTATTAGGCACGGCACTTGTTCCTCCAGCAGGGCACGCCTCGTATGATCCGATCTATGAGGCAGCCGAATCAAATGACCTTCCCATCAGTATGCACACAAGTGGTGCTGGTATGAAGCCGTTCCCAGAGCAATCCTTCTGGGCAGAAACATACGCAGAGGATCACGTCACACAGCATCCGTTTGCACATATGGCAAATGCATCCTCGTTGTTGCTTAATGGCGTCCCTGAGCGGTTCCCAGATCTCACATTCGTATTCCAGGAAGCAGGTGTGGGCTACGTTCCGTACTTACTCGGTCGGCTTGACACTGCTTACCACGAATTCCCCTCAGAAATACCAGCTCTCTCAAAGCCGCCAAGTGAGTACGTCTCCGACACATTCTATTGGTGTACGCAACCGCTTGGACATACGGCCCAGACACCTCGACATCTTGCGTGGCTCATTGAGCTTATTGGTCCGGAGAATCTGATGTTCGCTGCAGATGCACCGCACCCAGACTTCGATACTCCCGAAGAGCTCTTTGACCGAGTTCGAGCTTATTTCAGTGCTGATGAAGTGAATGCAATGATGGGAACAAATGCGATGGACGTTTACGATATTGTATGACCGAACGTTACGCTGTTGCTGACGTCAACGCCCTTGATGAAGATGGATCGCGTGTGATTACAGAGATTGATGGACAAGAGATTGCTGTCTTCCGGCATCGCGGCGAGTATTATGCCCTTGCAAATTATTGTATTCACCAAGCTGGCCCCCTGTGCGAAGGTGCACTCAGCGGAGGTATGACCACGGGTGAAGACGGTTGGGACTGGGTGTACGATGACGAGGAACGATACGTTGTCTGCCCGTGGCACGGATGGATGTTTGATATTGAGACTGGTAAGAGTCCCAAAGACGAGCGCTATGGGGTACCCACGTATGATGTTGAAATCGAAGACGGAACCATCTACGCCGTTCGGTAACTGACTCTTTGTAGCAGAGCCTCTGCTTTTTCCTTTTCTGTGTGACAACAGATCCGGATCCGAATTCGGCCGGTTGGCTGAGTAGGCACGATACTATTATGAGGCCGCGGGTATCCACTAGCCAATATGCTAGAGAGTGCATTGCACGTTCCCGAAGAGGAACAAATCGGGAACGTCGATGAACTTGACCGTGTTGTCGATGCTGATATGCAGGTTCAAGAGACCCCTGCTGCACTCGTTGAGCATATGGATGACTCCACTGGGGCTCACAGAGTTGTATCCTTGACAGACCTACAGCACGATATGATCTACGCTGGGCCGTCGAGTTATCCATTATACGAGTACAAACGAACCAATGGAAGTGGGGATCCTGTGGCTGAGAGCTCTGTTGATGAGGTGATCGGTGCTGATGACGTCGCTGGTCGGGCCGCAACTGCTGATATTGATGCGGGAGTAATTAACCCGACACTCAACCTTGGCCTCTCAGAGGTCAACAACGACCGCTTCGCTGTTGCCTTAGCAAGTGCGTATAATGATTGGCTGTTATCACAGCTAGATGAACATTCAAACCTCGTAGGAAACGCTGTCGTCGCACCCCAACATCCAACTCGAGCCGCTGAGGAAATTGACCGACTCGCTGATGAGGACGACATTGTCGGTGTTCAGTTACCCGCCAGTGGCCTTCTTCCCCCGCCGGGGCACCGTCAGTACGAACCCTTGTACGATGCGGCGGAAGCGCACGATCTCCCTATCGCAATGAAGTCTACTGTTGGAAACAAGAGCTTCGGACAGCAGTATTGGTGGGCACAGTCATTCCCAGAAGACTTTGTCTACCAGTACGGATTCGTGCAGATGCGGAACCTCACATCGCTTCTCTTTGAAGGTGTACCAGAAAGATACGATATTGACTTTGTGATTCAAGGGGCAGGAGTCGGCTTTGTTCCGTTTATTACCTACCGGTTGGATGATCACTACCTCGAACTCGGATATGAAATTCCGGCCCTATCGAAACTACCCAGCGCGTACCTTTCAGAGTCATTTTATTGGACAACTCAACCGATGAATCAGCCAGCTCACGGGCAGCCACAGTTCGCTGCAATGGTGAATATGGTCGGCCCCGAGAACGTGCTGTTCGCTTCTGACCTGCCACAGGGTGTTTCTGACCTCCCGGAGGATGTTCTTGACCGCCTGTCAGAAACTCTCACTGCCGGGGAGCTTCAGAAAGTTATGTCAGAAAATACAGAGCGAATATACGGACTCTGAGGCCTTCTTATTCCTCAATCGCTTCTGTGATAGATTCTTCGAAGTCTTCCGCTGTCAGTTCGTACCGTGTGTTGCCGGATTCAGTTCGAGTATGCTCAACCGAAGTGGCTACCTCGCCATCAACGAGTATTTTCCAAGATCCACCGTCTTGTGGATCAACCGCGCGTATGCGGATATCGACGTCGTAGGTCGTCTCAAGCCGGTCAATGATATTTGTCGTCACTGTCCCATCTGACAAGCGTGGGGGACGGTAAGGCCGCATCTCATGTTCGCGGAACACCTTGATATTCTGGGTCCACCAGTCAGGATGATCGTCAAGCTTACCAGCGTTATAGGGAGAATCCTCGTCAAATCCTGGTGGCAAGTGTGCCGGACGCGGGGGATCTTTTTCAGACATTATTCATTCATTATTTTCCACCAATATAAATGATCAAGCCGGTGACGAGCCTCTTGCTGAGATCGCTAAAATGCTGTGATTGCTGCGCCGAGGACCGTAAGAAGCGCACTTACGATGGTCCGGGAGGTAACGTTCTCTACGTCTGTCAATACCACATAGGCAAGAGCAGTCGTGAACAGAGGAGATGTACTTACGAGTGGGGCAACAATGACGACAGGACCGTTTGAAAGCGCAGTAAACATCGTGAACACAGCGGCTGCGTTTGCGAGTCCAGAGCCCACGAAGTACATATCAGAGGGACTGGGTGTGGTTATCGCATCCGTGTGGAACATAAGGGTATGTCCAACAACGAGCGGCAGTGCACTAGTTAAATTGATTGTTGCGGCTTCCAGCGGTGTTGCAGCCGACGTTTGGAACCCAAAGCGATTTAATACGTTGCTTACAGCAGCGAACACTGCAGCAGCTAGCGGGAACAACAACGCTGTGGAGGCTCGGGACTGCAGATTTGTGCTCCCAGAAAGAGAGAGCAATCCAACACCACTGACAATAAGCACGACTCCTGTAATTGTCGTCGGTGTTAAATTCTCACCCAATGTAAGCGCGGCGAGAAGGGCCGCAAATAGTGGCTGGGTATAAAATAGAACGTTGCTCACGCTCGCACCTACCCACTTGATACCACGAAACCACAGCAACCACGCCATTGATGTTCCAATCACACCTGAAATTGCAAAAATAGAGATTGTCTGGATGGGGAGCTGTGTTACTAGACTGTGTACCGTACCGCGTGCTAATGAGAGAGCCCAGAAGACAGTTGCACCCACAAGGAGAACAATCAACGTTGCTCGGCGTGGTTGTCCCCCTCGCTCCATACCAAGTTTAGAGAATATCGGTCCAATACCCCATAGAACGCCTGAAATGACTGATAGGGCAACAACCCCTGTTACACTCGTCATTAACTCTCAGTGAAACAAATCCAAGGGCAGTAAAAAAACGTTGGGAGGGATTGACAAAAATTTATGCCAGTGAATGTCAAACAGCGTGCTGATGAAGCCGTTATACATTAGTGGCGAGTGGATTGAACCTGAGACTACCCCGATTCGGGCAGAGTCCCCAATTGACGAATCAGAGCTCGGGAAAATTGCTACCGGGACTACAGACCACGTTGACGAAGCTATCAACGCAAATGTCAAGATAACACGAGAGTTCCGCGAGACTAACGTACACGAACGCGCTGCAGCCATCCGTACAGCAATGGACTTCCTAGAACAGCGTGCCGATGAAATCGCCGAAACGATGAGTGTGGAGGTTGGGAAACCTCTTTCTGAGGCTCGTGAAGAGGTTTCGAGTGCCATTCATTCGGGACGAGCATACGCAGCGGATGCAATTCGGCTCTCTGGAGATACCACCCGGTCGCAATACGATAACCGACATAATTTCACCCGCCGAGAACCGTACGGACCGACTAGTATCATTACTCCATGGAACTATCCATTTGAGATCCCCTTGGATCATCTGTCAGCCGCACTCGTCACTGGAAATCCGATCACGTGGAAACCAGCATCCGAGGCCGCACTGACTGCCACTCACATTACTGACGCTTTCGCACAGACGTCACTTCCTGATGGAGCCTTCAACTTCATTCCTGGCGCAGGGAGCACTATTGGGTCCGCACTGAGCAGCCACCAAGACGTGCGGCTCATCGCCTTCACTGGGAGTACTGATGTTGGTCAACGTATCGCTGCAGACGCCGCCGACAGAAGTGCTGAGTGTCTGCTTGAGTTAGGTGGAAAAGATCCTGTGTTAGTACTTGACGACGCAAATATTCCAAAAGCTGCAGATGCAATCGTGATGGGAAGCAATTATAACTGTGGACAGTCCTGCTCGGGGACTGAACGAGTGATCGCTACTGAGGCCGTCTATGAGGACCTCGTCACCGCTGTTTGCCAACGTACTGAAACCCTCACTGTTGGCGATCCTCGAGACGACGAAACCGACATCGGACCTCCAATCAATGACGATATTAAAGAAACGATGCGCGAACAGATCACTCAAGCCGTCGAAGGGGGCGCACGTGTAATTACAGGCGGATCTATCGGCGATCGCTACATTGAGCCAACTGTATTAGCTGACGTGACTCCAGATATGCGAGCTGCGGCCGAGGAAACGTTTGGCCCGCTCACTCCAATCATCCCTGTTTCAGATCGCGAAGAAGCCCTCAAAGTTGCGAATGACTCCCGATATGGACTCCAGGCGGCCGTATTTACAGAATCCATTCAACACGCTCACCAAGTAGTCGATCGTCTCCAGTCAGGTGGTATCGTAGTCAACGGCACAAACAATTTCTGGGAGCACCAATTACCGTTTGGTGGATTCAAAGAAAGCGGTAGCGGTGGCGAATACAAGGGCCATTGGCACCTTGAGGGAATGACGCAGCTGAAGTCAGTGGCAATCGACTACGGTGAGTAATTGTTTCTACGCCTAGTCTGTTTTTGTCAAATTCGAGTTTATTAACAGCAATCATATACACGGATAATCTTTCGTAAACTAAGTTAGCCGAGTGGGGAACATTCAGCGGCGGACAAATTAGAATTTCAGTAAGAAGAACTCGATGAAACGGTTCGCGAATCACCTGTGGAGGCCAGCATCGGCGCGCCGGTGTGTCCCCTGTGCTCATCCAAGAGTATCTTGAAGAGACGCAACACCCAGAATTTATCGCCGAGCTATCGGCGGTTCCTGGAAAAAGTGGGATAGACTACTGTAAACTGTACCGTCCAGCCGCCAAAGTCAACGAAGACAAGTGGAAAATATCCTACCACATAGAAAGTTCTGGCGAGGACAGACGCTACCGTAGTCTGTTTCGATCAAAACTAAGAGATCCGTGCAAGTTGAGCCCCGTGTCGTGGGTGTCCGGACAGCATACGACATTAGTTGAACACTCTGGCAACGCGACAGGACGTGTCTGCTGGCTGCGACCACCGAGAATGATGATCGCACGTTGTCCGGACCGAAAAATACGTCACCGCCAATCACGCGTGAAATATCAGTTTAGTACTATACAAAGAATTTATAGAAATTTGGTTCGTTTTGAATTGGAGTGTCATATCTTCAGGCGTCTGCTGTCACGGACCTAGTAGTCTGTAACGGCCTCACTTTGTGTCGTTACCGGTGTATTCTCCATTTCAAACCAGTTAAAGAGAAGAATCAGACACTTCGACTAGCAGTCTAAATGAATAACGTTGGTACGTCACGGTGGCAGGCCTAATCAGTATCTACCTGACATTAATGTATATCAGTTTGTATTAATTGTCTTGTATCAGTTAAATTTATATTTACCAATGTGCTGGACAGGTGGTTTTTAAACCCTGCACGGTAGAGTTAGTCGTCTATGGTTGAGATTTCAGAATCGCTTCGGTCTGTTCATAGTGTCACTCTCGAAGAAAGAAATGGAGAGTACGTTCTTGAGGTCCCCTCTGACCAAATCACGCACGACACTCTTTCAGCTGGTGAGACATATCGAGTCGCAATCTTAGACACGGTCACTACGCCTGTGGAGACAGAATCTACACAGAAGCAGGATCAACCGGTCACCCCGCCAGTCACTCAGGGAGAGATTCGGCGGGTTACTATCGAAACAGTCGGCGATCAGGGTGACGGAATTGCCAAAGTTGATCGTGGCTTTGTGGTAATCGTGCCTGAGGCCGAACCAGGCGATGAGCCACTGGTGGAGATCAGCCAAGTAAGACAGAACGTAGCGTTCGCGAACCCTGTTGACCGACACACTCCTTGAATCCTCTTCCGCGTAAATTGCCTCGGGGTCAAGCCCCGGGGCTTTCGCGTGGACCGAGCGGTGGGAGTTTCAGGTTTGGAGTCCAATCATCGGACTCCCAGTTCTTTCGGGCACAAGTATTCCCATAGCATCGAACTGGTGGACTGCTGGCAGTTATTACTACCACGGGGTCAGCTACTCCGTTGGCAATCTACGCATTGCCTTCCGAAATGATCAGTAACATATATCTATTATCTAACTAGATTCCGACTGTGTCCCCCCACGACGACCTCCACAACGGCGAGCAAGAACTCGTCCAGTATCTTAACGATGATCTCGGCGAGTATTTCAACCTCGCAGTCGCCTACGACGATTCTGATATTCGGACGCTCTATATCGCTCCCACTGCGGAAACAGAAGTCACGAAAAGAGATGAGATATATTTGGATGATCTGCATTCTCTCGTCGCTGATTTTCGAGATCAAGAGACTCCGCAGAACGAGTTGCAATCAGCCATACTTGGAGAGTATCGGTGCACACTCTATTTATATCGTGACTGGCTGTTGCTCCATTATCAGGACGCTGATGAGGGAGTCATCATCGGCGTCGATGCTCAAAGTGCGTCACACCTTCGCAGATTCCTCGATGATCTCTCTCCGGTTGTGTCTTCAGTGGTTTGAGTGAGTGCACGTGGCATTTACTCGACGTCGACGCCCCAGGCGTCGTGATCACTGGTTACCTCGGTCAGCACCTCACCATCATAACCGTCGAAGTTGAGCTCACGTGCTGCCTCTACCTCGTAGGTTGCGTCGTCTTCGTCAACAAGCCCGAGGCGAAGTTCAACGCCGTGCTCACGGAGGATGTCACGCATCGTCCAGCGGTCGACATCAGCGAGTCTCGCAGCATCACCGAGTGTGATTCGCTCGCGTTCGTAGAGGGCCACCGCAGCTGCAATCCGTTCGTTCTTATGGTCCTCGAAGTATTCACGCACGAACTCGCGCAACGCATCGCTCTTTCCCCCGAACACACCAGCCTCGACAGCCCCCTCGATGAGGAGGTCGAGGTCATCTGGGTAGGAGCCGGTGATTCGTGCCATCGTTCTATCCGTGACTACGTCTTCATACTATTTATCAACAGCCCAAAATGCCATATGCCGTCAGCTACCTCCCTGCAGCGTCGAAAACGGTGCTGTTCGATGACGAACTATCTTCAGATGGTGAGCAATAGCACTCACGACCGCACAACGAGGAAACTGAGCAACCGAGCGTTCCGAACGTTCGTCGCTATGAGGGTTCAGCAACCCCTGCCGATTGCGTGGGCGTTTCGTTAGCGAGCCGGATCACAACCGTCCCCCCCGCCGCCGATGTCTGCTCTCGGCGTATCTCGCCGCCCACCAATTCTGCAATCCACCGAGTGAGCCAGAGACCGAGTCCGCTTGCGTGCGACAGTTGTGTGATGTCTTCATTGCCGACGACGACCTCCCACTCACTGTCGGGGATACCAGGGCCGTTGTCGCTGATCCGGACCTCCGCCCAGTCGCTCTCGTTCGGGACCGTCCGAGCACTAACGATAACCATCGGGCCGTCAGTGTGCTCGATCGCATTTTCAATCACCTCTTCAAACGCCCGAGTGAGAATCTCGTTTCCAGTAACCCACAGCTCTTCGGGAAGGTCCAGGTCGATGTCGGCTTCTGCATACTCGGCTTGCTTTTCAGCAGCCGCCTCCCGGAGGAGTGGGACGACATCTGTCGCTTGGGTGTCGTGCTGGCGTCTACTGAGGATCCGTTCGAGGTCTTTGGCTTTCTCGCTCAACGTCGCCACGGCTTCAGCGTTCGCGCGAAGTCGCTCTGCGTGCTCAGTAAGCTCCTCGTCGTCAATCTGGTCGGCCAGATACGTCGCCATTCCCATGACGACATTCATATCGTTTCGCAGGTTGTGCCGCAGCACCCGATTGACCACTCCCAAGTACCGTTCGCGCTCTTTCTGGTCGGTGATATCTGTGTACACTGCAAACGCGAACTGCTCGGCATCAAGTGCGTAGGGGATGCTCCGAACAAGGAAGTCACGCCGGCCATCTGCTGTCTCCCGTTGGACGTTGACGCGCACCTCTGTATCGGTCTGTGTACTCTCATACAGGATGCCAGCGTCCGGTGCGCGTTCGTCAGGAACGACAAGTGTGTTCAGGTTCATACCACGAGCTTCCTCCGTGTCATAGCCAAAGACAGCAGTAAAGGCCGGATTGCTGTATTCGACAATCGGCTCTTCGTTTTCGAATCGCACCTCAACCACCGGGTCAGGAAGGTTCTCGAAGAGCTCCCGAAACCGCTCGCGCTCGGCTTCGAGGTGGGTACGTGTCGCCGCGAGTTCGCCGATGTCGTGCAACACGGCCGCAATCGCGACACTGCTCCGATCCGATATCGCCGAGAATTCGAATTCCACAGGCCGGCGTTCACCGTCGCCTAGCAGAACTTCGGTTTCCATCGTGAGCCGTTTCTCAGGGGGCGATGTCCGCACGTCTCGCAGTGCCGCGTCCACGGATCCCCTCTCATCCGGCGGTATGAGATCGGTGAGTGCCGTCTCAGCAAGTTGGTCAGGATCCCGCCCGAGATACCGCGTCAACGGTTGCGTCACGAAGGCCAACTCTCCGCCCTCGTTCAGGAGGAAGACTTTCTCGTCGAGTTGGTCGAGAATCCGTTGGAGTTGGCGCATCTCCAGCTCCCGATCGAGACGATCAAGCGCGCTCGCGGCCGTGATCGACAGCAGTTCCACAAGGGCAGCGTCTTCCTCGCCGAACGCACCTGGAGTCATCGACCCGATGCCCAGCACGCCGTGCTCGCCGAGCGGGAGAAACATCGCCGATTCAACCGGTCCGTACTCGATATTCGTCGCAGCAGACAGATCGTCGATCACTACCGGCTCCTGTGACTGGAAGGCATCCCCGATCACTCCCTCGTCGTCATCGAACGTCGGCGGATCGGGCACGTGTTTGTGTGCCTGCGAGGAGTATCTTGTCGGGGGGAGTGCCTCGGCGTTGGTATCGTGGAGCCGGACTGACGTGAGTTCATATCCGAAGACACGCTCCATCTCGTCAATGATCGCCGTGAGAAGCTCCTCCTCGTTTGCGGCTTCGATGAACGCCCGTGAGGCGTCGAGAAGCGCATTAAGTGTCCGTTCACGCTCCTTGCGCTCAGTCACGTCTTGGGCCGCTCCCCGGATCGTCACCACGTCGCCGTCCGCGTCAGTAATCGGCACCCCCCGGACGCGGAGCCAGCGGAGATCATCTTCGGACTTCCAGTAGCGCAGTTCGACGTCGAATGGTTCCTCTGCTTCGATCGCCTCCGCAACAGCGCCCTCAATGATCGGTCTGTCGTCCTCGTGATAGACATCTAGCGCCTCATCAAGTACGGGTTCCTCGTCGTACTCGACGCCGAGCAGGTCAAAGAGGTGGTCAGTCCAAAACACCGCATTCGTTTCGACATGTATCTCCCATCCGCCGACATCGGCGACACGTTCTGTTTGGTCGAGCAGGTTTCGGAACCGTTCGAATTCGCGTTCGCGCTCCTTCCGCTCAGTGACATCCGTGAAATACACCGACAGCCCCTCTTCGTCCGGATACGCCCGCACCTCGAACCAGACATCCATTGGTTCGAAATACTCCTCGAAGAAGACGGATTGCTGCGTCTCGAAGGCATCGTGATACTTCTGGAAAAATGTCGTCTCGACGGCTTCGGGGATGTTCTCCCAGAGATGTTTCCCCATCACGTCGGCGTCCTCACCGAGCCCCATCGCCTGTCGAAGCACCTCCGCACCCACCTCATTGATGTAGGTGACACACCAGTCAGTATCGACAGCGAAGAACGCATCGTCCACCCGTTCGAGCGTGCGCTGAAGTCTGTCTCGCGTCGTCGCAAGCTCATCACGGTACTCGCGGTGTTCGAGTTGTTGGCGCAGCCACTGCGCCATAATCTCGATCAGGGCTCGTTCCTCGTCGGTGAACTCGGTCTGACGTGGATCTCGATCCGCGAAACACAGCGTCCCGTACAGGTCGCCGTTGACGTCGAGTCGGGCACCCAGATAGCAGCCCAGCCCGAACTTCTCGAAGGCAGGATCGTCTGTCATCTCCTCGGCTGCGTTCTGTACCGCCACTGGAGCGTCGGTATTCGTGTCTACCGTTCGGCGACAGTACGTTTCCGAAAGGTCGGTTGATACACCCGCCTGAATCAAGTCGTGGTCTCCTGCCGCCGCAACGACCTCGAAGTCACCTGCGTCCTGCTCAATCTGGGCGAGAAACGCGATATCAACCTCGAACACGTCGGACCCGAATGCGAGCAACTGATGGACTTGCTCTTTGAACGTCGAGTCTGGGTTCGCCGTGATTCGGTGGAGTCGCTGGAGACTATCCTGACTTGCTGCCAGCCGTGATTCAGCGGTGCGACGTTCACGAACCCGCGAGACGACAGATTCGATCTGATTGGCGACAAACCCTGTATGGACCTCGCCGTCCCGCATTTCGATGAGCCCTGTGGCTGCGCTATCAAGCACGTGGTCAGCGTGTGCGGTCCCGGTCGCAATCAACACCGGCAGTTTCGGGTACTCGGCGCGCAAGGCCGAGAGGATTTCCACGCCATCCATCGTTGGTGGGCTATGACGCGTCAGGACACAATCGATCTGTTCGGTCGCAAGCACAGTTTGGGCCCCCTCAAGCGTCGGGGCAGTCTGAAGTACAAGGTCGTTCCGTTCGTCGGACGTGAGTTGGGACGCGAGATCGATCCCAGTTCCAGTTGAGGGCTCGATTACCAAGACCCGTATGGAGTGTTCCTCGAGTTCGTCGTCAACCGGCATCTACTGTAAGAAACTCGAACTGAACATTCATAACCGTTCTGCAGAAGAGTTGAAGACCGTTCTCTATCAGGCGTCAGGGTCGAATGGATTCGGGAGTTTCGTTTCGTCTCCGATGTCCACAATCGCCTCGTCAAAGCCGGAGATATCGTTTCCGATCAGCTTGGCGTTTTCGGCCGTTGGATAGACAACAATGCCGACATCCCCGTCTTCAGAACTAATCGTGTTTTGTCGGAGACCGCTGTTCTCTGTCTCCAGCACAAGGCAACCGTAATGGGAAACTCCGTTCTCTCCGGGATCGGCTTCAGTTACAGTGACCGTATTGTGGATCACATTATGCTGATTGCCACCCCACAGCGCGATGCCAGCATCATTATCTCTGACTGTATTCCGCTGTAGGTGTACTCCATCACCGGGTTGATCGAGGATGATTCCCGAAGATTGGAAGTTGTCTAAGTTCCACCAATGGTCCGCCACCGTATTGTTCCGTACGTGGGCGGTCGCGCCGGCAGAAATCTGAATACCGTTTTCAGCCCACCCATCCGATTTGGGCCCTAATCCAGTCACATCGTTGTTCCGAATCGCGACATCCGTTCCGGAACCTTCAGCGAGGATCCCAACTCTGTGGCCCCCATTCAGTGTATTTGACTCAATCTTCCCGCTTGCACCGGCAGCGAACCCGACAGACAAGAACTGTTCAGCCAGTGCGTCATCACCATCGATCAAGTTCCCGACGACGTCTACCTCAGCATCCTCGACTCGAATCCCAAACGTCGGGTTAGTGGCCATATCGAGGACGGTTATCTCGTTATGCGAGATCTCACCAGAATACCCGTCGTTGTAGATGACATATGCCCCCTCACCGCCGTCGTAGAAATCCTGGCTATTGATCTGGATTTCTTGGCCAGCAATCACGAAGTCGTCGTCGGTCGCAACAATCGCGCCGTCGGTAGTCTGCTCGGCATTTACGAGTTGAGAACCAGTAGTATTTGATCCACCACTAGCCCCCGCGGCCGCCGGCGGCCCAGTAGCACTTCCGGTAGTACTCCCAAGAGTACAGCTCCCGATTACTACTCCACCCGCTTTGAGAACTTGACGCCTGTCGAACGTCCTCTCGTTGTGTTGTGTCATACAGCCAATCAATCCACTGCCCGTCTAATAATTATACAGTGGCTGATAGGGAGGTCTAGACAGTAAGGTAACAGTACTCAGAATATGGAATCGGGTATTCGGTTCAGTGAATTAGTGGAGGGCAGGCTTGATACTTCCCGTCCCAGGACGCAACCGTCGTTCAGCAAATCGATAGTATACGGCATTGGTCGGTTACGTGGTAGCCCACGAAGACACCGCTATGAAACAGCGCAGGAGTATCCAGAGCACGGCGAAATAGACCCGAACTTCGAGACATAGTTCGTTTCAAACGACGAGGAACACAAGGTCTCACACAGTGACATTCGGTACCGGTCAGATCGAGGGTAGTCCGTATGCACAACGCGCATCCACACCACTGTGTCCGTTGTTCCACTCTTGAGGCCGCTGTTTGTCTGCTTTGTGAGGAGTAGTCTCGCTGTGAGATTCAGAGTTTTGGTGTCGGGGTTGACACTGGCCTCGAAAGGGATGGTTCCGTTCGGAGAGGGCACTCACAGTACACCATCAGCGGGAGTGAGGGTGTTCGGATCGTAGTTGAGTCAGGTGAGTTTGTAGCGGCCCGTTTCCCACATCGC
Organism: Halobellus sp. Atlit-38R; assembly: GCF_003665925.1. Taxonomy (NCBI): domain Archaea; kingdom Methanobacteriati; phylum Methanobacteriota; class Halobacteria; order Halobacteriales; family Haloferacaceae; genus Halobellus; species Halobellus sp. Atlit-38R. The sequence continues at coordinate 11,650 of NZ_QXIJ01000017.1, read as the reverse complement.
TGTCGCTCTGCAGCCTCCGTCGCAGTTGTCCCAGCGAAGAGACGACGCTAGTCCCCCTCCGCACCGCATCTCGTTGGCCGCCGTCCGGGACGGCGGCCTGCGCGGCTCCGGGCCCCCGTGGGAAGGGGCCGCTCCGCCGCTTGCGGTGGATGGGTTGGGGAGCATCGAGTTCGAGAGTGTGAGATTGACTGTGGACTATGGCTCTTAGTGAGAGTGTCTGCGAATCGGCGGTCTATGGGAGAGTCTGGACGTGGTTTTTTGGATTTCAATATGGCCGGTAGGTAGCCGTAGCGGGGCCCTCTTTCGGTGTTACACTCGAAAGGTGGTGTGTCCCGACGGTGGCTGTTGTCTCTCAGCTATTGTCTCATCGTGGGGTGACGCCTATCGGTGGGGCGCGAGTCTGAGTGGGTTACTGACACTCGTGTGCAGCAATCCGTTCTGGGAGTCCCTCCCGCCCACACTGTGAGCACGCCACCAATGGTGTTGAGTGGGTGGTTGCGAGTGCTTCCCGTGCTGCCACAATGTGTTCACGCGCGTCGGGGTTCAGCGCTCGCGTTTCCGCTTGGGCCAGTTGTGTAAGTGCCCACTCACGCGCCGTTTCACTCATTGTGGGGCCTCCTGGAAATCGCGCAGACACGAGATGCAGAGCGCTGGATCTGAGGGGCCACGGATGAGTAGCGTTCCGCACGATGCACACGAAACGCCGTAGATGGCTGTCGGTGCGTGCGCACTCATTCTGTGACTCTCCAGACGGGTTCAGGTGCGCCCATATCCACGGAGATCTCGCCAAGTCGGTCCCCCGTTGAGAAATTGATGCGATTGACGAGGAGCACGGTGACTGCGTTGCTCCACCTGCCGGACGCTTCGACAGCGTGTTGCTGGGTCGGGCCCCCTCGAAGTGGGTGGATTTCGCGAGACCCGCTGTCGTCGACCGTGATGGGCTTTGTTCGCGAGCCAACGAGGATTTGATCGCCGGCGTTGAGGTTGCGGACGTCGGTGATGCGTTCGTGGTCGGTACGTTCTTTAGTCGTGTCGCCATTAGTTGGCGATGGGCTTGCGGATGACATAGACTCCGTCGACACAGCCCGGCTCCGGTGCTGGTACACCGGGGCAATTCTGCGGGAAAGCTACCCATTGAGCCGTCTGTGTCTACTTTCACGTACTAGCTCTACCACCATAATACTTTTTGTAATAGCCAGAAGATACTGTAGGTATGGCTCAAGGTAAGAGGACAGTCACAGATGAAGAAATAATGAGAGAGATGAGAGTGTCAAGGAGTCCAGCATTTACGACTGCCGAGCTTGCAGAGCGGTTCGATATGAGTACAGAAGGGATACGCAACCGGTTAAAGAAACTACGAGATGAAGACCAGATCAAGTCCAAGCAGCCAGGATCTCGTACAGTGATCTGGTGGGTCGAATGAGATTAGCGTGCTTTCGTCTGCTGTACGTAGTACTCTACTCCATCATCGGTAATCCAATACAAGACGGTCCGTTGTCCTGGCTTCTTCTTGTCGAGGTATCCTTGGTCAACAAGACGATTCATTTGATGACGTGCCCCCTCCGTAGTTACATCTAGTTCATCAGCAATCTCAGAGGGAACAAATGCAGGATCACGAGAGCTAAGAAACACCCCTAGAATACTGATAGGGTCGATGGTAGGGGTCGGGCCTGGTGGCACTACCCATCAGTTTCACAGCGTTACTATTCAATTCCCGCATCGGCTTCTTCTTGCTTTAGCAAAAAGTTAAATAGCGGCACTGGCTACTCGATAATATACGACACTACAAGAGAATCTGGCGCGCCCACAAAAACGCGCCAGCCGAGCTGGACCCTCGGTTGACGCTTGTAGGGTCGTATGGGATACGACAATGTCAAAGACGCCACGGACCGCCAAAAAACAGGTGGTCACAAGCCGTGACGAACAGCCCGTACTCAATTCCACTACGCCGGTGGTTGTAACCTTGTATTCTGTCCAGAGTATTCAAAAAACAGCCGTTAGACGGCGTTTAGCTAATGCAAAAACCAATATTCTCGATAGCTTCTCGGACGGCAGTCATACTAACGGGCAGCTAGCTAACCGTCTCAATCTCTTTTCGAGGCTGACCCAGATGGGTGCAGAACCACGTGCGGACGCTGATCGTAGTTTCCCAAACCGGGTGGGTAGGTTAGACACATTGCAGAACTCCTGCATAGACCATCACGACGCAAGTGAGAGTGAACTCTCGCCTAAGCGTGCTTTCACCTAGTCGCGTGAATTGAATCCCTGACCCATCACGCGCCGAGGTCGTGATCTCTCCAGTCACATCTGACACCACCCACAACAATGAGTACACACGAGATATCTGAACTGACCGACGCATCGGCCCCTGAATATCGCAACGCACAGAATAGCGGTCACATCGAAGCGAGACTCGCACAACTGGAAGCCCGATTCGAGGATCGAATTGAGGCGTTGGAAGCGGAGAATGAACGATTGCAGAAGCGCGTCGGTGAACTCGAAGCAAAAAACGACGAGCTTCGAGCAGAGATAGAAGACGCCACCACCGACGTCGACCGGAATAGTGAGGATCTTGCCGAAGCCTTCCAGACGATCACGCCACTGCGGAAGCTGGTGATCGGTGAGGGACACAGCCAGCCACCAGTAGAGGTAATGAAGCAGTTTCGAGAGAAAGAGGGACCACTCAACCAGCAACTCGGGGAATTCACGCAGAAACTCCACCGACTGAAAGACGATTTGAATGAAGACATTGCTCGGGAGGTCGGGATCCTTCGCTCCCAACAAAATACACGGATACGCCAACTCGCCACCGAAACGGGTGTCGAACTAGAGCTAACAACCGGTGATCAGATCACGCGCGTTCGAGAGGATGGCATCGATGCCGTATGTGCCTCACCGCGGAAGCGTGATCGGCGTGCCGAACGCGTGTTGCAGCATATCGAAGAGTGGGGGACAAAAGAGCAACTCCGATCCGGGAGTGCCTATCGACTTCCACGCCCACGGGTGAAACGACTGCTCAACGGAATCGATAGTGTAGGGATTACGATGACGAGCAAGACAGTTGGGGATATCTTCGATGCGATCGAGAAGATTGCTACGGGCTCAACCCGACTTGTCCAGCGACGAAAACAAGATGGCGTGGAGCATCTCTACGTCGGTTTCCCTGAAACTACGGCATAATGATGACGGGAGGGCATCTTACAGTCGTCGTAAGACGGGATCGAGGGTGTGGCTGTAAGAGTGGTCACGGCGAGGACAGACGGCCCACGCCAGCACGAGTGAGAGTTCCAATAGATCCCACATAGGTCACGCATCCACCTTGCGCGGTTGTATTCGCTTGCGTCGGTAGTTGCATCGCCGTCGTTTCTCCCGTCGTTCTCCCGTTAGGACGGGTGACAAAGACGTGGTGAGTGGTCTTACGACAACTGTAAGATCCACTGGGAGACTCACTCAATGATCTTCGTCTGGGTTGGGTGGAACTGCGAGTAGGAAGATTGCCACAAAAGCAACGTTAGGTCACCGAGGCAGACAAGACATCTAGATCACAGATGGGAGTGTAGTCCTCTTTTCGTGGGCATATCTACGGCGGTTGCCAGACATCGAACCAGAACCACGACCTACATTCAAGCCATTGTCGGCGACAAGTAGCCGGTTCCGTGTTATCGTCCTCAGCGACGGACCGCAGAGCTTCCAGACGTTCGTTTGTGGACATCAATTCCGAGGTACATAGTCTGTTCACCCAGGACGCCAGTGCGTGAAGCAGAGATTCACCTATTCGGGCTTTCCCGGATGCCGCGCGGCGCAGCATCCGGGCTGTCACGCCTATGACTCGGCTTCTTTCGCACACGGGCCAGTCAACACGACGTGCTCTGTAGCACGGAATAGCGGTCGGTCTCTTGCGCCCCATATTATGGTTCACGCTCTCCTAGGGTAGCAGCGTTTCCATCAAGTCAACACGGCACTTTATGCGGGGTCGAAGCGGACCGCGACCTCAACGCGGCGTACAACATCCTTTCACGCGGACTCGATCAAGTAGGGGTGGCTCACCCCGATTCAATGCCTGCGGAGACTGCGCTCCCTACGGGGACCGATTCAGTTCCTGCAAAGCGCGTCGTGGAAACAGGAAGCCCCGTCCTCAGCGAGGCCGTCAGGCCGAGCAGGGCGGGGTAGTTCACTCAGTCGGCCGCGCTGGACGAGTTCCCGCGCTTCTTCGATGTGGTCGTCGGTCACGCAGTACTCCTCGCGTTTCTCGGTGACCTCCGCACCGACGCGAAGGAGATCGATCGCCTGTCGCGCGTTGCCCATATCCTGTGCGGCCATCGCCGCCGTCATCGTGATCGCGGACATATCGTAGCCGCCCTCGATGAACGCCTGTTCCGCGCAATCGAGGAGAATCGTCTTGAGTTCGGTCGCGTCGTACGGCGAAAAGGAGATCTCGGTCTCCATCAGCGTGTCTTTGACCTTCGGCGAGAGGTCGGACCTGAACGTGTAGTTGTTGCTGATTCCGATGACCCCGACCCGTGCCTCGTCGAGGTGTCCGTTCGAGCGAGCCCAGGGAAGTTCATACAACAGCGTGTTGGCGTCCGAGAGGTGGTCGATCTCGTCGAACGCGAACAGGTGTGTCCCACCGACTCTGTCCAATTGTGTGTAGAGTTCGTCGAACGCGTCCCCGGTCCCGAGCCCCCGCTTCGGGAAGTCGCTCGTGTGACTCGGGAGGAGGTCGTTCACCAGGCGTCGGACGACCATAAACAGGGTCTTTCCGTTGCAGTTGACCGTGTGGATGTGTAGGTCGTCGGCCTGCTCTCGCGTTTTGACTTCCTCAGCCAGCGCATCGAGAATGTACCTCGTGACCGCCGTCTTTCCCAGCCCCGCCTTTCCGTACAACATCACGTTCTTCGGATCGCGTCCGAAGAGAACGTCCTGGAGCGCATAGCGGTACTCCTCGATCTCCTGCTCCCGTTCGAGAATCTCGTCGGGCTGATACTCTTCGCTGAGCACGCTCTTGTCAGCGAAGATCGTCTCGGTCATATCGCTGAACGGCCCTGGCATCTGTCCTTATCCGACTATCAACAAGATACTATATAAAACTGCAGTTTGTTTGTTTCGTATGTTTCCAGCTATCGATCGGTTCTGCTGGAATACCCGTTTAGAGGTATTATGGACCACTATCTTTCGCCGAAGCACACGAAATGTACTCTCTCCGTGGGTTGTCGATGACTCCACGTCGCGTTCTGAGGACAGTCGCTTCTATACTGAGAGGTATCTCTCACCGAAGCACACGAAATGTACTCTCACAGGATTCTGAGTGGCACGAGACGATCGGATTAGCGGATGACAGATTGACGTTGGGTCTCCGGAGGACCAGGACGAAGCGGTGGAGTTGTTGGTTACCGAATTGTGACCAATCGGTCCATTTCTCGAAGGAGCGAAGCCTATCTCCGCCTCTACGTTGGGACCAGTATCGATCAGGACTTAGTAACAGGTGTGGAGAACACAATTTTCTGCTGTGTTGAATAGCGCCCTCAGAGCCACGACGAGGTGGCACCAGTTTTGAGACCACCGGCATCAGCTCCTGACAAGCCAACTCAAATCTCAACTGTCCCGACCAGCACCGCTATTCAACACAGCACAATTTTCGGGACCCTGTAACGAGCTATCGAGTAGATCAAATTCGTGCTTTGATTCCGCTAATAACATCCTCATTGATATTTTCCCAATCATATTTTTTGGCTTTTATTTTAGCCTCTTGACCAATTATGATCTTAAATTCAGGGTTCTCGTATAATTTTATTATGTTGTCCGCGATTACATCTGGGCGGTTTGGAGGAACAAGGAGGCCAGTCTCTTCGTGATCGATTACATTCCCTATACCTCGAAAATCGCTGGCGATGATGGCCGTACCCATTGCCATATACTCGAATAACTTGATCGGATATGTTCGACGATAGTTCCTGATCTCGGGAGAGAGAATACAGACACAAACATCGCTGCTCGCCATCCGATTCAATGCCTCTTCGTGGGGTCTGCGCCCCAGGAAAGAGACGGTATTGGATACCGAACGCGCTTCCAGCTCGGCTTCGAGCATCTCGGAGTGCGAGTCGGGAACTGGCCCGACGAATTCGAACTGGATGTCGTCATATCCTCGCGACTTCACAATCTCGGCAGCTTCAAGGAGTTCTCCTACTCCTCGTTGCTTCTGGACGTGCCCGACATAGAATACGGTGAAATTCTCCCTGGGAATCGGGGTGGCTGTTTCCGTCAGTTTACAGTCTACCCCATTAGTGATAGAGAGGACTTTGTCATCGTCTTCGGAAAAACCGTAGTCTTCGATGAGTTCGGGCACGAAAATGATGAAATCGGTGAATCTGATAGTCCGCTTTATAATCTTTAACGAGACGGCCCAGTACAGATAGATCGCTATCTGATATAACGAGATGTCGATATCGGGATCTTTCCACTCGAGCCGTGCCAATTGAAGCCCGAGCAAGGGATCGTCGTAGATATCCGCGACCCAAGGATAGCCGAACAATTTGAGAAGAATTCCTGTGAGAAGGGCGGGTTTGTTATACGATGTGTAAACGAACCGATATTCTTCACCCGATTTGAATACCTGGTATACTACCCAGAGAGGGAAGAATATTTTATAAATTATTCCTCCGGACGCGGAGGACGCAGTGACTTGGTCCTGAAAGTCGCTGGGTAACTTATGTAGGGTGAAGACGGTTAGGTCAAATTCGTCCGAGAGGCTATTTAACCGCTGATACGGGGTGGTGCTCGGAGCGTCTGGAACACGGTTGGAGATGAAGACGGCGGAATCGGGCATAGAGGGTTAAACATACCAGCTTCGAATAAAAGTATCGAGGCGCATCCGTTCTAGTTTAGTGGCGGTCAAAGGCAAACTCACCCGATTCAACGTCTCTGCGTAACCGTTGCCTGTGTGGATTTGGATTTCGTGACGCCCACAGCAACAGCTCGTCCAAATCCGGCAGTTCGTAGCCCAAATCGACCATGAGATACAACTGGATCAGATGAGCGTGGCGTTCAACGGCGAGTGAACAACGACGCCGAGGGAGCCGCGACGCCGACTCGTCGGCGTCTGCGGCGATGTCGGCCTCACGCTGTCTGGCCTCAAGTGACCGCAACTCGTCCACAATTACACGGCTCATCATCAGCGAAATTGCTGCCATGATAACCAGCGCCTCGATAATGTAGGCGTCGGTCGTGTTGATCTCGTCCAAACCGAACCGCGATTTTAACTCCTTGAACAGCAACTCGACTTCCCAGCGCGCCCGATAGAGCTGCGCGATATCGGGCGCGCTATAGTCCTCTTTGCCGAGATTCGTCAGATACAGATGGTACTCTTCGGTCTCCTCGTTGCGCAGGCCGACCAGTCGAAACGTTCGGGTCGCGCTGGCGCCCGACCCTCGTTTGCGCTCGAACGAGAGCGTGATGCGGACGTCGATCTCCTGTCACTGCAGGTCGTCAAGGACGGCCTGCAGCGACTCTCCTTCCAGCGGAATGCTGTTGCCTCGCCAGGTCCGCAGTTCTTCGATGATCTCGAAGTTCGCGTTGTCCTTCACTCGGGAGACGAACCAGCCGCCATTCTGGTCGATTCGGTCGAACAACCAGAAGTCGTAGAAGCCTAAATCAAGCAAGATGAGGGCGTCAGCTACCCACTCGCCGGTGGGTAGCTGACTCCGTTCGTGAGTTGTTCCGTCGGTTGTACGGAACCGTGTTGGAAGGCCTGTCGAGAGTGACTCTGTGAGGTGGAGCTTCAGTTCAGCTTGGTCCTCGCCAGTTGCTGCGTAGACATCAGCGGCGTCCTGGTACAGTGAAACGATAGTCGCGTCGGCAATCAGGACGTCTCGAAAGCGTTCGAGACGTCCGTTCAACTCGGTTCGTCCAGTATCGAGATTCTCGATAGCGTCATCGAGAATCTCTCGAAGGAGTGCAACGAAGCCCGGTTCGAACTGCTGTGTTGAATAGCGCCCTCAGAGCCACGACGAGGTGGCACCAGTTTTGAGACCACCGGCATCAGCTCCTGACAAGCCAACTCAAATCTCAACTGTCCCGACCAGCACCGCTATTCAACACAGCAGTTCGAACCAGTCGTGGAATGCTGCGTAAGAGAGTTTGTCGCAGTCAGCCATCTCGACGTAGCGTTCGAGAAATGCTTGTAGAGAACGGTCTGAGCCGGCAGCGAAGCCAAACGAGAGTGTGTAGAACAGTGCAACGATGTCGAACTTGCGCTGACGTTCGACGAGATTCGTTGCGCGAGCGCGCTCGCGCAACTCATCGGAGGGAAACGCTCTTTGAATCCGGTCAACTACGACTGAATCCGGTGGGCTGTAGGTCATGCTTCCCACCGGGTTTCTCAACCGGGGAGTTGCGACGATATCAGACCAACAGACGGCGGTCGGTTGTCGCGTTAAACTAGAACGGATGGACCGCACCCCTATCTTCTTTATCAATGCCTTGATTGTCATTTTACCTGTCGGTTATGGTGTCCCTGACGGACCACACTAAATCATTAACTTATTGGTCCTATTGCAAACTCTACTCTATCTATAGCATCCCGATGAATCTTCAACGCTCAACTATTGCTGTATTCGGTTCTACTCTAATAAGAAATATCGCGTCTTTCCTGGCGATAGCGGTGTTCTCGAGGAGTGTCGGTGTCGCCGGCTTAGGGAGTTTCTTCTTGTTTCAGTCGGTTCTATCAATGGTCTCTCTACCTGTCGATATGGGCATACGAAGAGGGATTGAAAAGCGATTGAGTGAAGGAAAACCAGCGGGCGAGACAGTATCCACAGGCCTGACGATGAAGTTAGTCCTGCTGGCTATCTTTCTTGTCCCTATAGTTCTCTTCCAAGAGCCTCTAAATAGCTATATTGGTGCAGAGGTATCATATTTACTTGGAATCGGCCTAATTCTCTATGAACTCGGTGGCGTGGGGAAATTCACTCTTCGTGGCGAACTACGGGTCACGGAGAGCGCTATTTTTGCGCCATTACAGACCATCCTCTGGGCAATCGGGGGCTGGATATTTATCCAGATCGGGTTTTCAGAAATCGCCCTATTCTGGGCGTATCTCCTCGGATTAGCAGGAGTTCTGGTTCTATCATGGATACTTATTGATACTCGATTAAGCGCCCCGTCTCTATCACGAGCGAAATCTCTATTCGGGTATTCAAAATTCGCTGCAATCGGGTCAGTTGGAGGCGTGATCTACAGTTGGACTGACGTGATACTTCTTGGATTCTTTATCTCTCAAGAAGCGGTCGGAGCATACGAAGTCGCTTGGAAAGTCGCAGCAGTTTCACTCCTCCTTAGTCAGGCTATCAGATCCGCGATCTTCCCCAGCGCCAATCAATGGGGAGCGGAAAACGACTTCGTCAGGCTAGAAGAGCTGATAGAGAGAACATTCGTGCCCTCGCTATACCTCGTGATTCCAGCATTCATAGGAGGTATAATCCTCGGTGATGAGATCCTTGATCTCTGGTTTGCCGTCCAATACCCTCTCATCTACCTAGTTATCATAGGCCTTCTCTTCGAGAAATTGCAACGAGCGATTTTACTTCCGCTTATAGCACCTATGCATGCTGTTGGCCACGTTGATTATGGCGCCTATACAACGATTATCGGAGTAGTAGTAAATATCACAGCTAATCTCGCACTCATCCCACCCTTCGGAGTAGCAGGGGCAGCCCTCGGCACGACGCTTGGAGCTTTCGCGAATACCGCGTCACACGCTTGGCTTCTTTCCACAGAACTAGATATCCGGTTCCCTCTGAAGGCAATCAGCTGGCTGGTAGTTTCAGCGATCCTTATGGGTGTTGGTGTCTATAGTATCACGTCTCTCCTCGACGAGATAGGGCAGCTCTCTCTCGGTGTAATCATCGCTGGTGGAGCGGCCCTCTACGGGGTGATCTCTTTAGCATCGCCCACGATCCGGAGTGAAATCAAGTCGACGGTAAACGCCATCACGTGATTTAATACAGAAGTGGGCAAACCAAGGCTATGACAAACCTCAATAAATACAATCTGCGGAATTTGAAGAGAGTGGCTTCATTCTCGGGGATACGCGGCGTCAGTAATCATCTCGGGACGGCTGTCAACCAATGGTACTACCAGAGAACTAACCATACTGGGTTTGACCCTGTTAGCGAGGATTGGGATAATCTACTCATTTTAGATGGATGTCGATATGACCTCTTCCAAGACCGCATCCACCACCAGGGAGAGCTTGATCATCGGACATCGCCAGCGAGTGAGAGCTGGGAGTATTTAAGCAAATGTTTCAATGGGCGGGATCTCTATGACACCGTCTACGTCACTACGAATCCGCATACACCGAAAATACAGGAGGGTACATTCCATACCATATGGAATCTTCTGGAAACGGATTTCGACGAAGAGCTTCAAACCGTTCCACCCGACGATGTTGCTACCGCTATCCGAGAGGCCTTGTCGGAATTCCCTAACAAGAGAATTATCGGTCACTTTATGCAACCCCATTATCCATTTATTGGGGAATTAGGACGAGAGATCGACACGAGTGGCATTGATCCAGACTTCGATACAACCCGTACGGGGACAAATATCTGGGCTCGACTCCAATACGGGCTTGGTGTGAACTCAGACGAGGTTTGGTCTGCATACGCAGAGAATCTCGACCTAGCCCTGGACATCGTCTCGGATCTACTTGACGACATTGAGGGGAAGTCAGTGCTGACATCTGACCACGGGAATCTAGTAGGGGATCGATGTAGACCCATCCCAACGCGCGGCTATGGCCATCCTCCGAACCTCTATGTGGAACCGTTGGTCAAGGTCCCCTGGTTTGAGGCCGGATACGATACCCGTAGAGATATAGAGGCTGAGAAACCGGTTAGAGGTGAACGACTGTCGGATGACGTGATCGAGGATCGGCTTAAATCCTTAGGCTATCGATAGGTCCTGAATTGCAGCTAGCGGCCGATTCACAACAAAGGTCAAATAACCGCGATGACAAAAACAAAAAGAGAACGTTGTAGCTGAATATTTTACTAAGTCCACTATTTATGGACCATATATAAAACATATTCGATACATCCTATGGTGTGAATATGACTCTGATTATAAAATACGTACGTGTTTACTCCGGAGTCTCGACGGCCGGCACAGCGTGAGCCCGTGAGTCATCTCATTGCTGCTGACGACTCGACGGAGCTCTTCGTATGGATTGCGTCCCTGCTGGCGCCAGAGTGGTCTGCATAAGTTCTGAACTAGCCGGGACAAACGACGAGAACCACGACATCTCACCGTAGTCTCCCAGCATCTCCGTGCCGTGGCCAGCGTCCATCAATGGGTTCAACAGTTCTGCTGATCACTCCGTCGCCAGCAGGGACAAGACCGTCTCGTGAACGAACATTCCTCGGTCATTACGGAGCGTTCCGATGATTTTCCGGAGAACCACTGGCTCACGAAGCGCGTTCTCCGCGGCATTGTTCGTCGGAGAGACCGCTGGCTCACCGACATAGTCAGGTGTTCGGAATGTGCATCAGCGAGCGATGAGCGTCAATTTACTACACCGATGGGTGAAGTGCAAAATGAGAGCTGTCTGTTCAACTCCGCACTCGAAGACCGCCATCGTTCATTCCTGGTGTGA